>PFPU01000082.1 GCA_002793215.1 Flavobacteriales bacterium CG_4_10_14_0_2_um_filter_35_18 | reverse complement strand
TACATTCAATTGAGCAACCCATCAAAGCAAAACAGTGGCAAAAAATGGCGCAACTTTGTGCGCAAACCCCTTTGCCCATTGCTCTTGACGAAGAGCTGATTGGCGTTTTTGATGAGAAAAATAAAGAACGATTGTTGCAAACTATTAATCCACAGTTCATCATTTTAAAACCCAGTTTAATTGGAGGCATTGAAGGTTCAAAAAAGTGGATTGATTTAGCAAAAAAACAAAATATTGCCTGGTGGATTACCTCGGCTTTAGAAAGCAATATCGGCTTAAATGCCATAGCGCAATTTGCATTTACTTTGGCAAATAATTTACCGCAAGGTCTTGGTACCGGGGGTTTGTTTACTAATAATATTAAATCACCTTTAGAAATAAAAAGCGGTTATCTGTATTACAATACCGTTCAAAAATGGCACTTTTCAAATTTAATTTTTAATTAACCACTATGGATTTTATAGCGCAAGCCTTTACGGGAAAAGTTAAATGGCATCATTATTTTTTTGGCACCTTACTTTCTTTTTTTATCATGCAATTTGGAGCATTTCCCTTGCTGTTTATTCGCGATTATGCCAATAGCTCAAAGGCAAATACGGCAACGTTAAATCCGGGAATTGACAATAATTTATTTCTATTTTTAATGATAATTCCATTTGCCCTTGGATTATTTGGCTTAATTATCGCCATCAAAAAAATTCATAATTTACCCTTTTTAAAAGTGTTAACCGCCCGTAAACAATTTGATTGGCGACGCACCTTAATTGCTTTTATTGCTTGGTTTGCAATTTCTTATACAATGATTATGATAGATTATTTCATTTCCCCCGATCATTATATTCTAAATTTTAAATTAATTCCGTTTACTATTTTAGTTTTGGTTTCGGTATTATTTTTACCATTTCAAACCAGTTTTGAAGAGGTTTATTTTAGGGGCTATCTCATGCAAGGTTTTGGCGTGATAACCAAATATCGGGTTGTGGCTTTGATAATAACTTCAATGGCTTTTGGTTTGTTGCACGGTGCAAATCCCGAAGTTGCAAAACTCGGAAACCTACTCTTAATTTACTATGTGATTACTGGATTTTTCTTTGGCATCATTACCTTAATGGATGACGGACTGGAACTTACGCTAGGTTTACACGCTGCCAACAATATTTTTACAGCCCTATTTGTAACTACCAATTGGTCTGTTTTTCAAACAGATGCCCTATTTATAGACAACTCCGAACCCGAAATGAATTGGATGCTATTTGTGCCACTTTTTTTAGTGTATCCTTTGGTGCTTCTTTGGTTTTCTAAAAAATTTGCTTGGAAAAATTGGCGACAAAAATTGTTTGGAAATGTTGAAATTCCGATCAATATAAACGAAAATATAAGCTAAAAGGATAATTGTTATATGCAGAACAGCATGAAAAATAGGTTTGCAATTCATAAAGATTTTACCCTTAACGGATGTAATTATACCGAGATAGATGCTTTATTAACCGATTCAAAATCAATTTCTAATGAAGTTTTTTTGTTTTTAAATGATTGGTTTGATGCTGCTGATTTTATTAAAGTCGAAACCTCTGGTTCTACCGGAAAACCAAAACTAATACAACTCAAAAAAAGTGCGATGATTGCGTCAGCAAAAGCCACAGGAACTTATTTTGGTTTGTCTAAAAAAACTTCAGCACTACTTTGCCTTTCTACCAATTATATTGCTGGTAAAATGATGCTGGTTAGGGCATTAGTTTTGGGCTGGCATCTCGATATGGTTAATTCGAGCGCCCATCCACTTGACGGAATTAAAAATAGTTATGATTTTTGCGCCATGGTACCTATGCAAGTACAAAATTCATTGGCACAATTAAAACAAATTAAAATGCTCATTATTGGTGGTGCACCCGTAAGTTTTAACTTAATGAATGCTTTAGAAAATTTGGAAACCAGTTGTTTTGCAACTTATGGAATGACCGAAACCATCACACATATTGCCATAAAACCGCTTAATTTAAGTGCACAAAAATGGCGCAATAATCCCATTAGCAATTGTTTTGAATTATTACCAAATATCAATATTTCAATTGATTACAGAGGTTGTTTGGTGATTGATGCGCCAAAAATTTGTAAAGAACTTATCTTAACAAACGATTTAGTAAAACTTATTGACACCACACATTTTGAATGGATTGGGCGTTTTGATTGTGTGATAAATTCAGGTGGTGTAAAAATTAGCCCTGAACTTATTGAAACGAAACTAGCTAAATACATTCCCTGTCGTTTTTTTATTGCGGGTCTCAAAAATGACTATTTAACTCAAAAAGTGGTTTTAGTTTGCGAAGGGGAGACTCAAGATTTTTCGCACATTCCTTTTGGTGAAATTCTCAAAAAATATGAACAGCCTAAAGAAATTATCTTCGTCAAAAAATTTATTGAAACAGCTACTCAAAAAATTAATCGGAACGAAACGTTAAATTTTTTAGAATGATTAGGGATTGTGATTTTTATTAGTAATTTTAAACTTAATTTAAAACAACTTCCATGAAAATATTGGCACGCAATATATTACTGTTAGCACTTTTTATCTCACAACTTATTTTATCACAAACTAATAATTCAAATAGTGATAATAAAGTTAAAAATCTCGCCATTTTTTGGGACACTTCCCTATCAATGAATGATAAAAACTTAAGTTTAGAATTGAGTTTTTTAGATTATTATATCAAGGATAAATCAGATTTGACAGTTCAATTAATAAAATTTAACACTAAGGTAAATGCAGAGCAAACTTTTCAAATTAAAAAAGCTGATTGGACTTTGCTGAAGCAAAAATTAACCCAAACCACCTATGATGGTGCAACTTCTTTTAACGTACTTTCCGATATAAATTACCAATTAAATGATGCCTATTTGGTATTTACTGACGGCTATCAAAATCAGCAAATCTTAGCCGACTCCATTAAAAAGCCACTTGTTGTGGTGAGTAGCTTAGAAAAAACATTCTTTGGTACTTTGCAAGGTAAATCGAACGAAAATCAAAGCCATTTTATTGATTTAAATGCACAATCTTTAACCGAGGCTTTAGCTTCAATTGGCATTGATGTTCAAGCAACAGTGGGTTTAAAAGTCAAAGAAATTAAAAAGGGCAACAATAAAAACTTCACTAAAGTTTCGGGTACAGTTTATAGTTCTGAAGGTGTTTTAGAAGGCGTTAATGTGGTGTTAATGCGAACAGAAAAAGGGGTTGTTACCGATAAAGATGGCAAGTTTAGCATGGAGGCTAAAATAGGAGATGAATTAAAATTTAGCTATTTAGGATTCAAGACTTATAATGAAATCATTTTAGAGCCAGAAATTAAAATCAATTTATTAACCACCGAAACGCGCTTAAACACCGTTGTGATTGAAGGTAAAAAAACTGAAGAACTTAAAGAAGATAGTCAAGGATTAGCTTCTGATAAGGATAAAAAAAGAGGTTATGCACAACAAACCTTGACAAGCGATAATTTTAATGCTGTAGAAACCAACATCGCCCAAACTGTTCAGGGTCGCGTTTCGGGCGCTACTTTAGGTCAAACCGATGATCTTAGCCAGATGATTATTAGAGGAGGTGGTACCATTTTAATGAATCAATATCCACTCATTGTTTTAGATGGTGTGCCCTTAGCGCGCGGTGATTCAGGCGCCGGCGGTAGTGGCAAGGTTGATTTGTCGTTTATTGACCCAAGCAATGTTGCAAAAGTTATTGTGCTTAAGGGTTTGGCAGCCACCAATAGATATGGTAGTGAAGGCGGAAGGGGCGTGATTGAAATTACAACAAAAACGGCTACCTACAATAAAAAAGATTACATTCCAGTTGACAAAGCTTTGTTGCACAATAATGTATATAGTGAAAAGCTAGACAGCAAGCAGCAAGCTCCTATCTATTTAACCGATTTAAACCAATCAAAATCGGCGGAAGAAGCTTACCAAAAATATTTGATTTTGCGGGAATCTTTTGGCGATTCAATAAACTTTTATTTTGACGTTTCCGATTATTTTAAACAATGGAATAACCCCATTTTATCGGAGCAGATTTTATCAAATGTTTTAGAATTAAAATTCAACAATCCCGCAGGATTATTAGCATTATCATTTAAATATGAGGCAAATAACGATTTAGATAACCAAATTTTTGTCAATAAACGCCTTTTGCGTTTACAACCAAAAAATGCACAATCGTATATAGATATGGCTAAAAACTATGTCGATCAAAAGTTTTTAACAAAAGCCTTTTACCTCTATAAGCGCATGGTTGAAAACAGCATTGAAAATATGAATTTTAGCGGTGCTCAGGTGAGTCTTACAACCGAATTTAAGAGTTTGCTTCAAAACCATCAAGGCCTTTTACCTACCGAAAATATTAATCCAGAATTCTATAAAAAGGAAGCCATCAATGCGCGTTTATATTTTGAGTGGACTAGTCCTGATTTAGCTTTTGAAATTCAGTTTGTAAACCCGCAAAACCGCTTTTTTTCTTGGACACATTCAGTTGATAATGATGCGAAACGCATAAAAGATGAGAAAGAACAAGGCTTTACATCGGAAGAATTTTTATTGATAGATGCCGAAAAAGGAGAATGGCTTATTAATTTAACAAACTTTGGGTCGTCTTCAATTAAAGACCAAGTTTTAAAAATGGTGATCTATAAAAATTATGGCACGCCACAACAAACCAAAGAAGTAAAAGTTGTTAATTTAGAGCAATACTATCAAAAAACAACCCTCGCTAAGGTAAAAATATAAGCGAACTTTGATTAATGAATTAATACCCATTGTCCTGATTCAATGAGCGGTATGGCTTGTTTATATTTTAATTCTTTGCTTTCGCCACTCATAATATTTTTAATAGTTACCTTTTCATTTCTACCAACTTTTGGCTCAGCCCTTACAATAGTTTCGGTAATTTGAGGTGCTTGTGTTTTATTTTGGGCGCTGTTACCTTCACTTAAATTATGGACTTCTTCTTTCGAAAGTTGAACGTGGTCTCTTTTTGGAGTTTTTGCTTGGCTAACTTGATTTGGATTTTGGTTGGGCAATTCGCCTTTAAATAGAAATGATACCACTTCTTTATTTATTTGATCCATCAAGGATTTAAACAATTCAAAAGCTTCAAATTTATAGATAAGCAAAGGGTCTTTTTGCTCATAAGTTGCATTTTGAACCGATTGTTTTAACTCATCCATTTGGCGAAGATGATTTTTCCAAGCATCGTCAATAATGGCTAAGGTGATATTTTTTTCGAAATCTTTGACTAATTCCGCACCTTTTGAATAATAAGCTTGTTTTAAATTGGTTACCACTTGAAGATTTTTAATACCATCGGTAAAAGGTACAACAATCCGTTCAAATTTTTCACCTTGATTTAAGTAAACATCTTTAATTACAGGATAAGCCATGGCAGCATTTCGCGCCATTTTTTCTTGATAATGGATGTAAACTTTATCATAAATAAGGTTGGCAATTTCAGGAATGGACATCGATTTAAATTCATCTTCTGTTATAGGTGAAGTAAATGAAAAATGGCGAATCAATTCAAACTCAAAGTTATTGAAATCGTTGTTGATTTTATTAGTTTCGGTTAGGGCTTCACATGTATCATAAATCATATTGACAATGTCAACTAGAAGGCGTTCTCCATAAAGTGCGTGACGGCGACGTTTATAAACCACTTCGCGCTGGGCGTTCATGATGTCATCATATTCAAGCAAACGTTTGCGGATGCCAAAGTTATTTTCTTCAACTTTGCGTTGTGCGCGTTCAATAGACTTGGTAATCATTGAATGCTGAATGACTTCCCCTTCGGCTAATCCAAGGCGGTCCATCATTTTGGCTATTTTTTCAGAGCCAAAAAGGCGCATTAAATTATCTTCTAACGACACATAAAATTGTGAAGATCCGGGGTCGCCTTGACGACCAGAACGGCCACGTAATTGGCGGTCAACCCGACGTGAATCATGGCGTTCTGTGCCTAAAATGGCCAAGCCGCCAGCTTTTTTAACTTCATCAGATAATTTGATATCGGTACCACGGCCAGCCATATTTGTAGCGATGGTTACCACACCGGCATTACCGGCATTTGCAACAATATCAGCTTCTTTTTTATGTAATTTAGCGTTTAAAACATTGTGATCTATTTTTCTGATATGGAGCATTCTGCTCAACAATTCAGAGATTTCAACAGAAGTTGTTCCAACCAAAACGGGCCTTTTTTGGCTGACGAGTTTGGCAATTTCTTCAATTACCGCATTGTATTTTTCGCGCTTTGTTTTGTAAATTAAATCTTCATCATCTTTTCTAATAAGTGGCATGTTTGTTGGTATTTCAACCACATCGAGTTTGTAGATTTGCCAAAATTCACCCGCCTCAGTTACCGCAGTACCAGTCATACCGCTGAGTTTGCGATACATTCTAAAGTAATTTTGAAGCGTTACGGTGGCATAAGTTTGTGTAGCCGCTTCAATAGTTACGTTTTCTTTGGCTTCGAGAGCTTGATGCAAACCGTCGGAGTAACGGCGGCCTTCCATAATACGGCCTGTTTGTTCGTCAACAATTTTTATTTTGCCTTCAATGATAACATATTCAACATCTTTTTCGAATAATGTATACGCTTTTAGCAATTGATTTAGGGTGTGAATGCGTTCGCTTTTAATGCTAAAATCTCTGTAAAGGGTTTCTTTTAAATTGGCTTTTTGTTCCGCTGTTTTAGCGGAGTTGTCAATTTTACCAATTTCCAGACTTATATCGGGAAGCACAAAAAAGTTGTCGTCTTTGCTATCTCCCGAAAGGTAAGAAATACCCTTATCGGTTAATTCGATGGCGTTATTTTTTTCGTCAATCACAAAATAGAGCTCGGCGTCAACCGTTGGCATTTCTCTATTATTATCTTGCATATAATGACCTTCGGTTTTTTGAAGCAAGGCTTTGATACCTTCTTGACTTAAGAATTTAATCAAAGCTTTGTTTTTTGGTAGCCCTCTAAAGGCGCGAAAAAGCAATAATCCACCTTCTTTTGTGTTACCTTCGGCGAGTAATTTTTTTGCATCTGCCAAAACGCTATTTAGCAATTGGCGTTGGATGTTTACAATTTTTTCGACAATAGGTTTTAGTTCATTAAATTCGTGGCGGTCGCCTTGAGGGGTTGCACCCGAAATAATTAAGGGAGTTCGTGCATCATCTACTAACACGCTATCAACTTCGTCAACTATGGCAAAATTATGTGGCTTTTGTACTAAATCTTCGGGCGTGTGTGCCATGTTATCTCTAAGATAATCAAAGCCAAATTCGTTATTTGTACCATAAGTAATGTCGGCATGGTAAGCTTTTCGGCGCGCTTCAGAATTAGGTTCGTGCAAGTCAATGCAATCAATGCTCAAACCGTGGAATTGAAAAAGTGGTCCCATCCAAGCGGCATCGCGTTTGGCTAAATAGTCGTTAACGGTAACCACGTGAACGCCATTTCCGGTAAGGGCATTTAAGTAAATGGGCAAGGTAGCAACCAATGTTTTACCTTCACCGGTCATCATTTCGGCAATTTTACCACTGTGTAAAACAGCACCACCAATAAGTTGAACATCATAAGGAACCATATCCCAAGTTATGGGTTTTCCGGCGGCATCCCAGCTGTTTTTCCAAATGGCGTTATCACCATCAAGGCTCACAAAATCTTTTGTTGCCGAGAGTTCTCTATCAAAAGGTGTTGCGGTTACGGTGAGTGTTTTATGGTTGACAAAGCGCTTTTCGGTTTCTTTAACTACGGCAAAAGCTTCGGGCATAATGGTATTTAAAACCGTTTCGGAGGCTTGATAAGCTTCATCGGTAAGTTGGTCAATTTCTTTGTAAATGGCTTCCTTTCGGTTGATATCAGCGGATTCAATTTCGGCATTTAGCGTCGCAATTTTAGCTTCAATAGGTTTTAAAGCAGTCTTTATTTGTGTTTTAAAGTACTGGGTTTTAGCTCTTAATTGGTCTAAACTTAAGGCGCTCACTTCCGATTGAAAGGCATTAACATTTTCAACAATAGGTTGTAAAATTTTTAAATCTTTCTTTTTTTTATCGCCAATAAAAACTTTAATAATAGAATTTATAATACTCATAATAGGATTTTCAATTTATAAGGGCTCAAATTTAAGCAAAAAAAAAGCCTCTAACGAGACTTTTAAATTTTAATATTCATCTTCATTCCACAGAAAATCTTCATCAGTTGGATAATCCGGCCAAATTTCTTGAATGGTGTCATAAGGTTCGCCTTCATCTTCTAAAGTTTGAAGATTTTCTACAACTTCTAATGGGGCGCCGGTTCTAATAGCATAATCAATAAGTTCATCTTTTGATGCTGGCCAAGGCGCATCACTTAGGTAAGAGGCAAGTTCAAGAGTCCAATACATGATCTTAAAATTTAAATTTTTGCAAAAGTAATTTTTTTAAGGATATATGCAAGTAATTTAATTTTAATTTTTACCAAAAATCAGATTTTTATTTTAGGCATTTATTTTACTGTTTTTCAGGCATCCAAAGGATTTCATCAACGTGATTTAAAGCGGCTAATTTTCGCGCAAATACAAATAAATAGTCCGAAAGTCGGTTAATATATTCTAAAATAACTTCATCAACAAAACTGAGTTCTTGTAAAGCGACGATACGTCTTTCGGCTTTGCGGCAGCAGGTTCGCGCAATATGACAAATAGAAACCATCGGATGACCACCTGGCAAAATAAAATGGGTCATTTCGGGAAGGGTTTCATTAAACATATCAATTTGATGTTCTAAATTTAAGACATCGGCTTTGCTAATTTTAGGGATGTTTAGGCGCGCTTTGCCATTTTTTAGCGTTTGCTTATCAGGGTCGGTTGCCAACA
>PFPU01000009.1 GCA_002793215.1 Flavobacteriales bacterium CG_4_10_14_0_2_um_filter_35_18 | reverse complement strand
AAACAATGCTGGAGAATTACCTAATGTACCAGTTCCCGCTTCTATTGTTTATGATGTAGTGCTCTCAAACAATAACAATACGATGAACATTGTCATTGAAGCAGGTTCAGGAGTGTTTTGGTCATTCAAACTGGTGAAGTAATTAAAAAATAATTAAATGAAAAATATAAAATATTTAATACAATGAAAAACTTAAAATATATCATAGGAATTTTTATTTCAATGGCACTACTTTTTAGTGGCTGTACCCAAGATAATAATTACAATCTTGGTGCTATTGTAGCTCCAACAAATTTGCAAATAACTGCCGAAATTGTTGGAGCCACTGCCGATAACCCATTTGGCGATGGAAGCGGTGCTGTAATTATAACGGCTAATGCCGCCAATGCAATTACCTATAAATTTATTCAAGATGGAAATCAAGTGATGGTACCTTCTGGAAAAAAGACCTATAATTTTGGTATCACGGGAACACATACTTATTCTATTATTGTTGAAGCAATAGGCGATGCCGGTGTTAGCACCACTTCTACCTTAAGTGTTGAGGTGCTTGCTTTATATAACCCTCCAGCCGAATTAATTACAATGCTTACAGGCGATAGTAATAAAACTTGGAGAATTGAAAGCGAAACGCAAGGCCATTTTGGTGTTGGCCCAGCCGATGCTGTTGATCCTATTTGGTGGGCAGCCAATCCAAATGATAAAGCTGGTTTAGGTGCTTATGATGACACCTTTACTTTTAATGTTGATGGCTCTTTTACTCATACTACCAACGGAACCGTTTATGGCCAAGCTACCCCAATGACGCAAGATTTAGGTGGCGATAAAGGAATGACAGCTAATGGCAATAGTGAATTTGAAAATTATCCATTAGATGTTTATACCGTAGATTGGTCTTTATCAGCACCAGGGGGTCAAGAAACATTACAACTTTCGGGAATTGGCTTTCATGGCTTCTATGTAGGTGGTAATCACAGTTATATAATTTTGTCGAGAACCAATACAGAATTGCATCTTAAAACAATTGGTGCAGATGGAAATTCTTGGTTTGTAAAATTTATTTCTAACTAATAATAACTTTAAAAAGCTAAGAGGAGCCGCTCCTCTTAGCTTTCATATTTAAAAATTTCATTTTAATCTAAAATAAAATTCGATGACATTAAATTTTAAAATAATTAGAAAAATTGCTGTATTAGCTTTCTTTCCTATAGTAATTTTAGGTTCTTGTGGCAGTGGCGGAAGCACCCCAAATCCGCCGAGTGAACCCAAAGATATTATTCCTACTAATTTGACTTTAACAATTGATGTTGTTGGCGTTGATGCAAATCATCCAAATGGAGATGGCAGTGGTGTAATTCATTTAACGGCTTCTGCAACAAATGCAACAAGTTACGGTTTTAGATTTGGAAATGGTTCTGAAGTTTCTAGCACAAGTGGTCAATTAGTTCACACTTATACGATTAGTGGTACTAATAATTATACGGTTTTTGTTTATGCATATTCATCTACCGGAAATTCAATAAATGTTTCAAAAGATATAACGGTAACTGTAACGCCCGCTAGCTTTTCAACTTTAGTTTTTTCGGATGAATTCGATGCCGCAGGAACGCCTATTAATACTAAATGGACCTATGATTTAGGTACTGGCCAAAATGGATGGGGAAATAATGAATCTCAATACTATACAAATAGAGCTGATAATGTTATTGTTGAAGGTGGTTTTTTAAAAATTACAGCTAAAAAAGAAAACTTTTCAGGCGCTCAATACACCTCTACACGATTAAAAACACAAGGTTTATTTGCTTTTAAATATGGAAAAGTAGAAGTTAGGGCTAAATTACCTGCGGGTGGTGGCACTTGGCCTGCCATTTGGATGTTAGGATCAAATATTACCTCAGTTGGCTGGCCCGCCTCTGGCGAAATTGACATTATGGAACATATTGGCAATGATTTAGGTAAAATCCATGGTTCAATACATACGCCATCAAGTTTTGGAGCCACACAAAATACGGCTACGAAAATGATTTCAGATGCCTCAACGGCTTTTCATATTTATGGTTTACAATGGACTTCTGAAAAAATTGATTTTATGATTGACAATGTGATATTTTACACTTACAATCCTGCAACCAAAAACAACAATAATTGGCCCTTTGATGCCAATCAATTTATCATACTTAATGTAGCTATGGGCGGTAATTTTGGGGGTTCTATCGACCCTAATTTTACTCAAGCTACAATGGAAATTGATTATGTTAGGGTGTATCAATAAATTAAAATAGATTGGCATATTAGCCAATCTATTTTTATAAATAGCACCGTTTTTTAAGTGTTATAAATTAGAAATTAATTTAGTATTAATCTTAAAATAGTTGACTTATGAAAAAAATTACACAATTCTTTCTTCTTTTATCGATTACCTTAGGGTATTCTCAACAGCAAACCTATCAAGTAACATTTGAGACGGGAAGCACAGTTGGAACTTGGACCACCTTTGAAAATAATGATGGTGATCATGCACTTGAAATATTGGCAAATCCTGTTTCAGGTGGTATAAACACTTCTGCAACAGTTGCTAAATTTACAGCAAAAAGTACCGCAAATGGCGGACAACCTTGGGCTGGTACCCAATCAGATCATACTTCGTTGGGCACTTGGCTATTAGAAACTGGTAATAACACCATTAGCATCATGGTTTATAAACCTGTAATTAGTGATGTGGGTATAAAATTTGTAAATAGTACTGATGGAACCATATTTGAACTCAAAAAACCAAATATTTCTATTAATACTTGGGAAACCATAACTTATGATATTTCAAGCTTCATCTCAAGTGGCGAAAATCATGATATTGATAGACTTGTGGTTTTTCCTGATTGGCCCGCAACAAGAACTCAAGATAATGTTTGTTATTTTGACAATGTTTCTTGGACAGCTAAAAAAACTGCGAATCCAGGCTCTGGTTCATCAAATAGCAATGAACCATTAGTTGCAGCCACAACACCAACCGAATTGCAAGCTAATGTCATCTCTTTATTTAGTAATGCTTATACAAATGTTAACGTTGATACTTGGAGAACAGATTGGTCAGCAGCCACGCTTACGGATGTTGTTATTGCAGGTAATGATACTAAAAAATATTCAAGTTTAAATTTTGTAGGGATAGAAACAACGGGGGCAAATTTTATTAATGCCTCTGCAATGTCTTATTTTCATGTTGATTTTTGGACTGCTGAAATGACAGTGTTTAGAGTTAAATTAGTTGATTTTGGAGCTAATGCAGCTTTTAGTGGCGGTGATGATGTAGAACATGAACTTTCTTTTACACCTACACTTAACGAATGGAACAGTCTCAATATTAAATTATCTGATATGACTGGTTTAACTACAAAAAATCATATTGCTCAGTTAATTTTTTCAGGAGCCCCTGCGGGATCAGGAATCGTATATATTGATAATGTTTATTTTTCTACCCAAAGCACTTTGGCTATCAATAATTTTGAATTGCGTGGTTTAAGTGTTTATCCTAATCCAGCAAATGAATTCTGGACTATAACATCTAAAAATGAAACAATTAAATCAGTCGAAATTTTTGATTTTCTTGGCAGAGTTGTTTTATCATTAAAACCAAATAAGCTAGCCGTTAATATTGACGCTTCCAATTTAGCAGCAGGTATTTATATTTCAAAAATTAAAACCGAATTAGGAGAGTCAAGCAAAAAGCTAATAAAGTATTAAACAGCTAAAATAGATTTTGTGTGGAAAATAAAATGCAAGAGAATAGATCAACTTTTGAGTTTTCATTAAGTTTGTCATTCTAAATAATAAATGGATATGTATAAATTCAAATGCTCTTGTATTTTATTTACACTTTGTTTTTTAATGCCATCCCTTATCGCTCAAGCGCAGTCGCTTAAAGTGATGACTTACAACATCCGCCTAGATGTGGCAAGCGATGGCGAAAATGCGTGGCCACTTCGCAAAGATTTTTTTACCTCTCAAATTCAGTTTTATGAACCCGATGTGTTTGGCGTTCAAGAGGCAAAACCCAATCAAGTTATTGATATCGCCGAGGCGCTTAATCAATACAATAAAGTTGGCATTGCGCGCGAAGGCGAAGGCAAAGGGGAATCATCAAATATCTTTTACAAAAAAAACCGTTTTATCCTAAAACAAACAAATACTTTTTGGCTTTCAAATACCCCCGATACCATTTCAAAAGGTTGGGATGCCGCCTTTAACAGAGTTTGCACCTATGTGCTTTTAAAAGATAAGCAAACTCATAAAACTTTTTGGGTTTTCAATACACATTTAGACCACATTGGCGAGGTGGCACGAACTAAAAGCATTGAATTAATACTTTCAAAAATAGCGGCCCTTAACTCAAAAAATTACCCAGTCATAGTTATGGGTGATTTTAATTCGGAACCCGATACCGAACGTATTATCGCACTAAAAAAAGTAATGAATGACACAAGAACTGTATCTATTGAAAAACCCTTTGGACCCTTTGGAACCTTTAATGATTTTAAACACAACCAACCCGTTACCAAATTGATAGATTATATTTTTATATCTAAAAACAATCAATTCAAAGTCCAAAAACATGCCGTATTAAGTGATTCTAAAGACCTAAAATATCCTTCCGATCACTTACCTGTTTTTGTGATACTTAATTTCAATAAAAAATCAACCACATGACTAACACTTTAAAAATAATTTTAGCATCAGCAATCCTATTCACATTTACATTTTGTGAACCTAAAAGTGCACCAAAAAATAACGCCTTAACGGAGGCTGTTATCAATCAAAAAGTAGATTCGGTATTAGCCTTAATGACGCTTCCCGAAAAAATCGGTCAACTCAACCAATATACGGGCGATAACACGGCAACGGGTCCCATAACCATCAATCCCAATAAGCAACAAGAAATTAAAGAGGGACTTATTGGCTCTATGCTCAATATTTTAGGCACAAAATACACCCGACAATATCAAGATTTGGCTATGCAATCGCGCTTAAAAATTCCCTTAATTTTCGCGCAAGATGTGATTCATGGTTACAAAACAACTTTTCCCATTCCCTTAGCCGAAGCAGCTAGTTGGGATCTTGAAGCCATGCAACTTTCGGCTAGAATTGCCGCCGTTGAGGCTTCAGCCTCTGGCATTCACTGGACTTTTGCACCAATGGTTGATATTGCCCGCGATCCACGTTGGGGTCGCGTTATGGAAGGTGCTGGCGAAGATACCTATCTGGGTTCAAAAATAGCTTTTGCAAAAGTAAAGGGCTTTCAAGGCGAAAACTTAAACAACGTCAATACCATTATGGCTTGCACCAAACATTTCGCCGCTTATGGCGCAGCTGTTGGTGGTCGTGATTACAATTCGGTTGATATGAGTGAGCGTATGCTTTGGGAAACCTATTTACCGCCCTTTAAGGCTACCATTGATGCTGGGGTAGCAACTTTTATGAATGCTTTTAACGACCTTAACGGGATCCCTGCAACAGGAAATAGCTATTTGCAAAGAGAAGTATTAAAAGGCAAATGGAATTTTAAAGGCTTTGTAGTTTCCGATTGGGGTTCAATAGGTGAAATGATTAATCATGGGTATGTTAAAGACGGAAAAGGGGCAGCCCTTGCCGCTATAACAGCTGGAAGCGACATGGATATGGAAAGCAACGCCTATCGAAATAATCTAGAACAATTAGTTAAAGAAAACAAAGTATCTATGACCCTAATTGATGAAGCTGTAAAAAGAATTCTTCACAAAAAATTTGAGTTAGGTTTGTTTGACGATCCTTATAAATATTGCAATCCCGAACGCGAGCAACAGGCATTAAACAATCCTGAGCATACAAAAATAGCCAGAGCTATGGCTTCTAAAAGTATTGTATTGCTAAAAAATACGCCACTTGGCGAAGAAAAAGGCGCACGTATTTTACCGCTTTCTAAAAACATAAAAACCATTGCCTTTATCGGCCCAATGGTAAAACTTAAACGTGCAAATCATGGTTTTTGGGCAATTGATTTAAAAGAAATTGACTCAAGTTACATTGTTTCGCAATGGGAAGGTTTGCAAAATAAAGTCGGCAAAAACACCAAACTTTTGTATGCCAAAGGTTGTGATATTAATGATGATAATAAAAATGGTTTTGCGCAAGCCATTGCTACTGCTAAACAAGCCGATGTGGTAATTTTAAGTATTGGCGAACGATGGAATATGAGTGGTGAAGCCGAAAGCCGCAGCAATATTCACATACCTGGCGTTCAAGAAGATTTGGTAAAAGCCATTGCGGCTACGGGCAAACCAATTGTAGTATTGATAAATGCCGGTAGGCCACTTATTTTTAATTGGACGGCCGATAATATGCCCGCCATTCTATACACTTGGTGGCTGGGAAGTGAAGCCGGAAATGCCATTGCCGATGTGTTGTTTGGCGACTATAACCCTTCGGGAAAATTGCCCATGACTTTTCCGAGGGTTGAAGGACAAATTCCTATTTATTACAACCATTTTAACACCGGAAGACCCTCAATAAATGAGGATAAAATTTATAAATCAGCTTATATTGATTTGCCAAATTCACCAAAATTTCCATTTGGATACGGTTTAAGCTACACAAACTTTAAATATTCCGATTTAAAATTGTCAAAAAATAAGATGAAAAGCGATGAAACCATCGAAGTTTCTTTAAAAATTACCAATACAGGTAAAGTTGCCGGCGAAGAGGTGGTGCAATTGTATCTTAGAGATAAAGTAGGAGCGGTGGTAAGACCCATAATTGAATTAAAAGATTTTCAAAAAATTAGCTTAAAGGCTTCCGAAACCAAGACAATTACCTTTATAATTGATAAAGAAAAACTCTCATTTTACAATGAAAAAGTCGAGTGGATTAGCGAACCTGGCGAATTTGATTTAATGATTGGCAGTTCTTCGGCTGATATCCGTTTAAATAGTATATTTGAACTGACTAATTAATAAAAAATGAAATTAAATAGCTTACAAAAATTAATGCGGAATCTGTTGTTATTTGTGCTTTTTATAAGCACTTTAACGGCTTGTACAGTTAAAAAAAATGAGGATAAATCAGCGGTATTTTCAACTTTAAACAAAACGCTTATTGTTTATACTTCTGCCGATAGCACGAATTTGAGGTTGACAAAAACGGATAGTTTACAATTTACGGATTTTAAGCAAGCATTAGAAACACAAATTTGCATTTTTGTAAATCCCAATAAAACCTTTCAAACTTTTTTAGGTATTGGTGGCGCTATTACCGATGCCAGTGCAGAGGTGTTTGCTAAACTTCCTCAAAATAAACAAGATGAATTAATAAAAGCTTATTACAGCAAAACGGATGGCATTGGCTATACCTTGGCACGAACCAATATTCACAGTTGCGATTTTAGTTCACAATCTTATACTTACGTTGATGAGGGTGATAAAGACCTCAAAACTTTTAATATTGAACACGATAAAAAGTTTAGAATTCCGCTTATAAAAAAGGCAATTGAAACTGCGGGCGACTTAACCCTATTTGCAAGTCCGTGGAGTCCGCCAGCTTTTATGAAAAGCAATAATAATATGCTTCAAGGAGGTACTTTATTAGCCGATTATTACCAATCTTGGGCTAATTATTATGTAAAATTTATAGAGCGTTACCAAAAAGAAGGCATTAATGTATGGGGCTTAACGGTTCAAAATGAGCCAATGGCAACCCAACGTTGGGAATCTTGTATTTATACCGCCACCGAAGAACGTGATTTTTTAAAAAATTACCTCGGACCAACTTTAGAAAAAGCAGGTTTAGCCGATAAAAAAATTATTGTTTGGGATCACAATAGGGATTTAATTTCACAAAGGGCTAGCACCATTTTTGACGATCCCGAAGCAGCAAAATACGCTTGGGGTATTGGTTTTCACTGGTATGAAAACTGGAGTGGTGGTGAACCAATGTATGATAATATTAAAAAAGTTCAAGAAATGTATCCCGATAAAAATTTAATTTTTACAGAGGGTACTACTGAAAGCTTTAACCCTAACCGATACCAAATTTGGTCAAATGGCGAGCGCTATGGAAAATCAATGATTAATGATTTTAATAATGGCACTGTGGGCTGGACCGATTGGAACATACTTTTAGACGAAAATGGCGGCCCTAATCATGTTCAAAATTTTTGTTTTGCACCCGTTCACGGCAATACAACAACAGGGGAATTAATTTACACGCCTTCATATTATTTTATTGGACATTTTTCAAAATTTATTGATAAAGGTGCAAAAAGAGTTGGTAGCACCGCAAGTCGTAGTCAGTTATTGAGCACGTCATTTTTAAATCCTAACGGCAAAATGGTAACGGTTTTAATCAATCAAAGCGATAAAAAAGTGGATTATTTTTTATGTGTTGGCGAACAGGCATCAGCCATTTCAATTTTACCGCACGCCATTCAAACTTTAATATACTAAATTTTTTTTATATAATTTTATAACCCTTAACCCTTAACCAATTTATATTATGAGTTCAGAAAATTCACAAACCAAATGGGGGCAATTCATTCCCTTGGTAATCGTCTTCTTTTTTTGGGGATTTGTTGCTGCCAGTAATGATATTTTAATTCCAGTATTTAAAAAAGCATTTGATTTAACGCAAGGACAAAGCCAGTTTGTTTCTATCGCTTTTTACATTTCTTATACCGTAGGCTCCCTAATTTATATGGGAATTTCACTACTAATTGGAAAAGATTTAGTCAATAAAATTGGCTATAAAAACGGATTAGCATTAGGATTGGTAATTTCAGCACTCGGAACTTTATTGTTTTATCCAGCTGCCAATACGGGTTCTTATCC
>PFPU01000074.1 GCA_002793215.1 Flavobacteriales bacterium CG_4_10_14_0_2_um_filter_35_18 | reverse complement strand
ATCGTGATGCGAATTGAGTAAAATGGTTTTTTTAGAGGCCTCAAAATACTTGTTTTTTGCCCAAACATTATTGTTAACCGATTCAAATTCTATTTGATTTTTAGTAAACCATTTTTTAATTAATTGGGCTGTAGCTTGTTCTTCGCCTGAAAAAGAAGGTGTGGCAATCAAGGTTTTAAGCAAATCAATGGCTTGTATTTTAAGCTGTTTTATCATTTTTATAAACTTAAAGTGGTGTGCAAGCTATCAGTAGCTTCAATAAGTGAAGCATTTCCAATCTTGACTTTTTCAACGCCTTTTTCTAGGGCTTTAAAACAATTTTGAAGTTTTGGCAACATCCCTTCTGAAATAATGTGTTTATCGATAAGTTCTTCATAAATTTTTGTGTTTATTTCAGTAATAACTGAATTTTCATCTTTAATATCTTGGAGAACGCCTTTGAGTTCGAACAGATAATTGAGTTCAACTTCATAAAAATCACTCATAGCTATGGCAATTTCGGAAGCAATGGTATCGGCATTTGTGTTTAATAATTGACCTAGATTGTCATGGGTAATGCCACAAAAAACAGGTTTGATACCGAGTTCTAAAAATTGTTTTATTGTCTGGCGGTTTACGTTTACTATATCGCCTACAAATCCATAATCAATATATTTTGCTGGTCTTTTTCCGGCAAGGATTAAATTGGCATCCGCGCCAGTAAAACCGATGGCATTACACTTATGCGTTTGCAGTTTTGTAACAATGTTTTTATTGATTAAACCCGCATAAACCATCACAACCACATCTAAAGTTGATTGATTTGTAACGCGTCTTCCCTCAATTATTTTTGATTCAATGCCTAATTTATCCGCCAAGATGGTAGCCGATTTACCGCCACCATGGACCAAAATTTTAAGACCTTCAATGGCTGCAAAATTTTTTAAAAACGTGTCTAATTGGCCTTCATTTTCAATGATATTACCGCCTATTTTTATAATTTTAAGTTTACTTTTTTTCATCTTCCAATATTTTTTTTAATACAATTTGTGCTGCAAAAGTTCGGTTATTTGCTTGGTTAATAACGAGTGAATTCTCTGAATCGATTACCTCATCCATCACAATTACATTTCTTCTAACGGGTAAACAATGCATAAATTTTGCATGATTTGTCAAGTTCATTTTGTGAGATGTGATGGTCCAGTTTGCATCGGTATTAGTTACTTTTCCGTAATCTTTAAACGAACTCCAGTTTTTTACATATACAAAATCGGCATTTTTGAGTGCTTTTTCTTGTTGGTATTCTATGGTTGAATGTTTGGTAATTTCGGGATCTAATTCATAACCTTTTGGGTGTGTTATAACAAAATCAGCGTCTTGCAATTGCATCATTTCTACAAAAGAATTTGCCACGGCGTGTGGCAAAGCTTTTGGATGGGCCGCCCACGACAACACCACTTTTGGTTTGTGTTTGGTTTTAAATTCTTGCAAGGTGATGGCGTCTGCCAATGCTTGTAAAGGATGTCGCAAAGCACTTTCCATATTAATAACGGGAATACCAGCGTATTTTTTAAAGCCATTCATCACCAATTCGGCTTGGTCTTTTTCTTTATTTGTTAGCGATGCAAAAGCTCTAATTGCCACAATATCGCAGTATTGCGCAATAACACGGGCGGCTTCTTTAATATGTTCCGATTTATTTTGATTCATAATAGCGCCATCTTCAAACTCTAATTCCCAGCCCTCACTGCCAAAATTCATCACAATGACATGCATGCCTAAATTTTGAGCCGCTTTTTGAGTGCTTAAACGCGTTCGCAAACTTTGATTAAAAAACAATAAACACAAGGTTTTATCTTTACCAAGTTTTTTATATTTTAAAGGGTTCTTTTTCAATTCAATGGCTTCTTTTACAAGCAATTTTAAATTGTCGATATCTGAAAAACTAATAAAATTATTCATCTAACAAAGTTTTTAGCGCTATGACAAATTTGTTAATTTGATTTTTAGTAATTGATAGTGGTGGCAAAATTCTCAATAATTTTTTATTATTTGACCCTCCTGTAAAGATATGTTTTTCCATAATGAGTTTTTTGCGCAACTCCGCAACTTCAAAATCAAATTCTAATCCGAGCATCAATCCCTTTCCTTTTACTTTTTTAATTTGAGAAATTGGTTTAATTTGTTTTAAAAAATAGTTAGATACCTCGTTAACATGAGCTATTAAGTTTTCGCTTTCCATAATTTCAAGTACAGAAATTGCCGCCGTGCAAGCCAAATGGTTTCCACCAAAAGTGGTTCCTAACATGCCAAATTTAGGTTCAATTTTATTAGAAATTAACACCCCACCAATAGGAAATCCGTTGCCCATACCCTTTGCCGTTGTGATGATATCGGGCTTAATGTGGTGATGCTGAAAGGCAAAAAATTCGCCACTGCGTCCATAACCCGATTGCACTTCATCCAAAATTAAAAATACACCCCTTTTTTGACATGCTTTTTCAAGCTCTTTAAAAAAAGCAGTAGTCCCTTCATCTAAGCCGCCAACGCCCTGAATTCCTTCAATAATAACGGCAGCAACATCTCCTTTTTTTAATTCATCAGTTACCAAATCGCTGTTATTAAGCGGCAAAAAAGTAACCTTTTGTTGCCTATTTATCGGCGCATTTATAAAAGGATTATCGGTAACGGCCACTGCTGCCGACGTGCGTCCGTGAAAGGAATTGTTAAATGCGATAACACGGCTTTTTCCCGTTTTAAACGAGGCTAATTTGAGCGCATTTTCATTGGCTTCGGCTCCCGAATTGCACAAAAACAATTGGTAGTTTTCGCAACCCGATAAGCTTCCTAATTTTTGTGCCAGCTCAACTTGTAAGGGGTTTTGCACGGAATTAGAATAAAAGCCTATTTTTTTAAGTTGAGCCGAAAGGCGCGCCACATATTTTTTATGGCTATGACCGATAGAAATAACGCCATGTCCGCCGTATAAATCTAAATATTTTGTATTATTTTCATCATAAACATAAACACCTTTAGCTTTTACAGGCTTTACATTATAGAGCGGATAAACCTTAAATAAGTCCATTTTTTGTATTTTAAATCTGATTAATTTTATTGTATGACACCACCAAACCTTTTATTAATGAAGAACTTAACCCTTGGTGTTCCATTTCATTTAAACCTGAAATGGTGCAACCACTTGGTGTGGTAACTTTATCTATTTCTTGTTCGGGATGGCTACCCGATTTTATCAATAAACTGGCGGCTCCCAAACAGGTTTGCATGGCTAATTCTTGCGCTTCTTTTGCATCAAAACCCAACTGAATAGCGCCTTGCGTGGTAGCTCTAATCAAGCGCATCCAAAAAGCAATGCCACTGGCACAAATTACAGTTGCTGCTTGCATTAATTTTTCTTCAATAAACAAAGTCGTTCCCAAGGCATTAAAAATATTTTTTGCGGTTTCAAGGTGAAGTGCTCCTTTTTTATTTGCACACAAACAGGTCATTGATTGCGAAACAGCAATGGCCGTATTAGGCATACATCTAATAATGGGTAGCTCACTACCAAGATAGGTTTCAATATCTTCAATTTTTCTTCCGGTTACAACCGAAATAACCGTATGTTTTGAGGCAATTAAATGATTTTTAATGTCGTTTAATACTTCAATAAGTTGTTTAGGCTGAACCGCAATAATAATAATATCCGATTGTTGCACAGCCTCACTGTTGCTTGACGTAAGGTGGACTTTATTTTCATTTTTCCAAGAGGCTAATTCAACTAAATTGCGTTTGGTTAAATAAAGTGAATCGACCTTTAAATTGCTGTTTATAACACCTTTTGCGATGGCATTACCTAAATTTCCTGTTCCTAAAATGGCTATTTTCATTATTTCTTAATTTAAAAGGTTGTTGCTTTTAATTGTAAGCCTTCTTTTTCGTTGAAGCCATACATTAAATTCATATTTTGAACCGCTTGACCAGAGGCACCTTTTAATAAATTGTCGATTACCGAAGTCATTAACAAGGTGTTCTTGTATTTTTCTAAATGGATAAAGCAATTGTTTGTATTGACCACTTGCTTTAAATGGACGGGTATTTTTGACACATGTGTAAAAGGCGCTTCACGGTAAAAATCATTAAAAAGCTCAAAGGCTTCATCAATATTTTTATCAAATTTTAGATAAATAGAGGCAAAAATTCCCCTGCTAAAATTTCCCCTATTGGGGATAAAATATAGTTCATCCAAAAAATGGGGTTGCAAATGCAACAGACTTTCGTTTATCTCATCTAAATGCTGGTGTGTAAAGGCTTTATAGATTGAAAAATTGTTGTCGCGCCAGCTAAAATGTGTGGTTTCACCAGGTGTTACACCTAATCCGGTTGCCCCAGTTGTGGCATTGATATGAACCGAGCTATTGAGCAAATTGTGGTGAGCCAAGGGCAACAATGCCAACTGAATGGCCGTTGCAAAACAACCGGGATTGGCAATATAATTGGCCTTTTTAATAACTTCTTTATTAAGCTCTGGCAAGCCATAAACAAAGGTTTTCTCTTGAAAAACAGCATTTTTTGCCAGCCTAAAATCAGTACTTAAATCTATAATTTTTGTGTGTGAAGCAAAATGGTTTTGTTCTAAAAACTTCTTTGAATTTCCGTGTCCCAAACACAAAAATACCACATCTACCATCGGGTCAATTTGATTGGTAAATTTCAACTGGGTGTTACCAAGCAAATCTTGGTGCACTTCATAAAGATGATTCCCTACCTTTGAGGTGCTAAACACAAAGTTAAGGTTCACTTTTGGGTGATTTAGGAGCAAACGAATCAATTCTCCTGCGGTATAACCTGCCCCGCCAACAATGCCTACTTGTTTCATAATTCAGGATTTATGTGATGGTAAATTTTATTGGCATTGCCTAATATTTTAATAAAGCCCTTAGCTTCATCGGCGGTCCATGCTTTGTTGGTTTCGCCATAAGCACCAAATCCCGACTTCATCAAATCGTGTTTTGAGGTAATGCCATTCACATTAAAATGATACGGTTTTAAAGTAACCAGCACTTCACCAGTTACCGTTTTTTGAGAATCGGTTAAAAAGGCTTCGATGTTGCGCATCACCGGGTCAAAATATTGACCTTCGTGCAACAGCATGCCATACCAATTTCCCAATTGTTCTTTCCAATATTGTTGCCATTTTGAAAGCACATGTTTTTCTAAGGTGTGGTGCGATTTTATGATGATTAAGGCTGCAGCGGCTTCAAAACCAACGCGACCTTTTATCCCAATAATGGTATCGCCAACGTGAATATCTCGGCCAATAGCGTATTTTGAAGCCAACGCTTCAAGCATCAAAATATTTGTTACCGGATTGTCAAACACCCCGTTAAGACCCACAAACTCCCCTTTTTCAAAATGGAGTTTTACGTTTATTGGTTCCGTTTTTTCTAGTTGACTTGGATAGGCATTTTCGGGCAAAGACTTATCAGAAGTTAGTGTTTCAACCCCGCCCACACTGGTTCCCCAAATACCTTTGTTGATGGAATATTTGGCTTGCTCCCAAGGATAATCTACGCCGGCATTTTTGAGGTATTCTATTTCGGCTTGTCGCGATAGTTTTAAATCTCTTATGGGTGTGATAATTTCAATTTCGGGTGCTAGAATTTGAAATATCCCATCAAAGCGCACTTGGTCATTTCCTGCGCCGGTACTGCCATGAGCGATGTATTTCGCGCCAATTTCTTTGGCGTAATTAATCACTTCTATTGCCTGAAAAACACGTTCGGCACTTACCGAAAGCGGATAGGTATTGTTTTTGAGAATGTTTCCAAAAACCATAAATTTTATGGCTTTGTTGTAATATTCGCTTAGAATATTTTTATTGACGTGTGAGCTTACGCCTAAATCATAGGCTTTTTTAGCAACACTTTTTAAATCTTCTTCATTAAAACCCCCAGTATTTACAAGGCAACTATGCACTTGAAGGTTTAAATCATTTTTTAAATATTTTACGCAAAAAGAGGTGTCTAAACCACCGCTAAATGCAAGAACTACTTTTTTCATTTTTTATATTTTTTTGGCAACTATCTTTAAATAATTTAGTTTCTTTTTACTTGATACATGCTACCTGATACTCGTTTCTTTATCTATTTTTAAGAAACAATGCCTGTTTAATTTTTTTTAATCGGTTTAAAACCTTGGTACTGTATTTTGTTGCTTCTAATTTAATATTTTGATTAGGATTGTAAAGCATCCCGGTACATAGGCACATTTTGCGTTCGGTTCGGGTTAAAATATCAAAATTTTTGCAGGTTTTACAACCATTCCAAAAGGCTTCATCTTTGGTGATTTCGGAAAATGTTACAGGGTGGTAGCCCAATTCATAATTAATTTTCATAACCGCTAAACCCGTTGTGATGCCAAAAATCTTCGCTTTTGGATATTTTGCGATGGAATGTTCTAAAATTTTCTGTTTTATTTTTTTTGCCAAACCTTGGTTTCTAAAATCGGGGTGTACAATGAGTCCTGAATTCACCACAAACTCGTTATTATCCCAAGTTTCGATGTAACAAAATCCTGCAAAAGCATCGCCCTGAACGGCAATTACGGCATTTCCATCTTCTATTTTTTTTATAATATAGGCCGGTGTTCTTTGTGCAATGCCCGTTCCTCGAACTTTAGCTGAGGCTTCTATGGTTTCACAAATGAGTGCTGCATATTTATTATGTGAGGTATTAGCAATAACAATTTTCATTGTCTTTATTTTTAAATGAATACTAAAATTGGCTTTTTTTTCGAAGGGAAAACGAACGCATCGTTTTCATAATAAATTACGCCCTTACGGGGCGACGGGGAAACAAGCGGACAATCACAGCCTTTGGTTTAAAAAAAGCCTGATTTAAAAAAGATGATTTGTAAAATGATTGTTGCAAAATGATAAGGATATAATGAAAATTAATAAACTGTTTTTTTGTGGGATATGACTAGCGTACGCAACGGCGACGGCGCATATCCATTTTGGGTTGCGGTAATTTAACAGTACTATTTAAAACATTTATTTTCATCGGGTCAATATTACATAAAATTTCAATACAAAATTTATTATTTTAAAATTATTTTATTGATGGTATAATCCCCTTTCGGCATTTATATGCCAAAAGGGATATAAAATATCTAATTGATTTGTGGTGTGTAATTGAACTTAAGTGCAAACTTTTAGCTTTAAAAATAAGGATTTCTTTGCGTTTATCTAAATAAAAGACAATATAACTTACTGTTTATTAGTTGTTTTATATGTTTTC
The DNA here is from genome assembly GCA_002793215.1 of Flavobacteriales bacterium CG_4_10_14_0_2_um_filter_35_18. Lineage (GTDB taxonomy): Bacteria > Bacteroidota > Bacteroidia > Flavobacteriales > Flavobacteriaceae > CG1-02-35-72. Next base: position 1,772 of record PFPU01000074.1, on the reverse strand, counting down.
GGCAAATTCTATTTAAAAAACAATTATTTTTCTTTAAAATATTTATAACCATTAAGCATCATATAAATAAAAACAATTATGGATAATACAATTAATATTTTGCTTCCGATTTAATCTTTTACTGAAAATAAAACTAACCCCAACCCTATACCGAATAAACCAACCTTAAATAATTTTTCATTTTTCATAATAATATAGTTAACTATTTTTAAACTTCCTTCCCTTGAAAAAAGAAAGGAAGATTAAATTTTGTAGTTTGCACCATTTTGCTACTTTTTAAATACCATGCTTATATTCAGTTTTAATTCAGAAATTCACCTTGTTTCCAATGTGAAATATTTTCTATTCTTAAAAATTGATTTTATAAGTATCGGAGTTAGAAACAGAATTACTGTGATTGAAAATGGTACAACAGAAACAATTCCTACTGTATATAAAAAAACAAAAGAACCATAGAGCTTAATCCTAGAAGGTAGTAAAACTCAGGAATGATGTGCTTAATTTTAAGTATTTAATCATTATTAAGTTCTAATTCCTTTCTAATTTCAATCCAATCTAAATATACAGCTATATTACATTTTTTTTTGCTTAAACAATTTTTAATACCTCCCCCAGTTTTATTTGAAAAACACTACCATCAACCGAAAATCATATTTTTCTTAAAGGAAATAATGATCTTTTAACTAACATATAGGATAATTTATTGATAAGCACAATGTAGAGACATAAAAAATAGTTTCAAAACTGTTATTTTAATAAAAATTTTAAAATTAACAGTACAAATAAAACAATAACTAGAACTAGTCCGGTTATTTTTCCTTTTTCCTTATTAAATAACTTCATATAAAAAATAAATTAAAATTGCTATTATTATATTATGGAATAAAACTTAAAAATGTTTCTTCTCTTTTTTTTTTATTAATTTAAGGTAAAGTAATAACATCAGTCCAATTAGACCAAATCGGAATTGTATATTATTACTTATTTCAAAATTGAAGAAAATATTACTTATAATGTGCGCAATAATTAGAATAGCTATTATAAATAGTGATACTCTATAAAATATATTCATAAACTTATTTTTGGTTTAAAAAAATTAAACTACGTTTAAATTTAAACGTAGTTTAAACATTTTTCTAATTATTTTGTGTTTATTGAGGCAGCAAAACATCCAACTGCCATTACAGTAACAATTACATTGGCTCCTGGAATTGTAGCGCCAACAGCTACCCCAAAAGCAACAGCTGCAGACGCACCCATCATACCAATACAAAATCCATCCCAAAAGCCACTTCCATTGATATTGCTCATTTCTTATAAATCTAATTTTTTCATTTTGATATTTTTTAAAATTAATAATTATTGATTATAAATCCATCCTAATTTTACAGAATTTATTTAGTTAAATAAGCAAGCTCCGTATGTTCCTGCTCCTAACCAACCACCTAAAAGAGCACCAACAGCTAGTGAAACACCACCTGTTGCTACACTAGCTCCAATTATTAATCCGGTAACTAGAACAGAAGCTCCATAACCATAACAAGTTCCACTATCACCACTAGCCTGAATAGTGACCATTTGATTTAATTCTAATGTTTTCATAATTTTAAAAGTTTAAAATTAAACAATTTATTTTAAATAGGTTAACAAATTTAAAGTAGAACAAGTAAGGGTATTGGTCTGTAATCGGGTATTTAAAGTCTATTTGTGGTGTGTAATTGAACTTAGGTGCAAACTCCTAGCTTTAAAAATAAGAATTTCTTTGCGTTTAT
>PFPU01000112.1 GCA_002793215.1 Flavobacteriales bacterium CG_4_10_14_0_2_um_filter_35_18 | reverse complement strand
CTTTATAAGTTCACTATCCAATTGCAGGTAACTAACTGAAACCAAAAAAGGCTGTCATTTCTGATAGCCTTTTTGCTTATGCTCCTCCTCTTGGGCTCGAACCAAGGACCCTCTGATTAACAGTCAGATGCTCTAACCAACTGAGCTAAGGAGGAATTTTGCTTTAGCGAGTGCAAATATAAATGTTTTTATATTTTTAGCAAGCCTTAAATTGAAATAATTTACCAAATATTTAATATCATTTTTTAAGGTCATCTTTTTAAAAATTGTATTTTTGAAGCCATTATTTATAACACAAAGAAAGTCAACAGTTAAATGGAAAAATTCTCGTTTCTAAACGCGACGCATACAGATTATTATGCCAATTTATACGATACCTATTTAAAAAATCCCGATTCAATAGAACCAAGTTTGCGGATTTTTTTTCAGGGCTTTGATTTTGCCAATACCAACTATGGACTAAATACTGACGAGGTTAAGGTCCCCGAACAAGTTCAAAAAGAGTTTAAAGTAATAGACCTCATTAACGCCTATCGTATTCGTGGTCATTTATTTACAAAAACAAATCCCGTTAGAGACCGCCGAAGCTATCTGCCAACTTTAGCTATTAATAATTTTGGCTTGACGGATGATGATTTAGAAACCTCGTTTAATGCTGGAAAAATTATTGGCTTGCAACCCACAAAACTTAAAGAAATTATTGTCCATCTCGAAGCTATTTATTGCGATTCAATCGGAATTGAGTATATGTATATTCGCAAACCCGATGAGCTAAAATGGTGGCAAGACAAACTAAATCAAAACGATAACCATCCAAAATATTCGGTTGACACTAAAAAATACCTCTTGTCAAAATTAAATCAAGCGGTAACTTTTGAACATTTTTTACAAACAAAATTTGTAGGTCAAAAACGCTTCTCATTAGAAGGTGGCGAAACTTTAATTCCCGCTCTAGCCGGATTGATTAGAATAGGAGCCGAAGATTATGAAATAGGTGATTTTGTTTTAGCGATGGCACATAGAGGTCGCTTAAATACCTTGGTTAATATTTTTAGAAAGCCCGTACGCGAATTATTTAATGAGTTTGAAGGCAAAGATTTTGAAGATTACGATTTTGATGGCGACGTAAAATACCACCTCGGCACAACCTATCGAAAAACCCTAAGAAATAATAAGGAAGTTACCTTAAATTTAGTGCCAAACCCATCGCATCTCGAAACTTCAGGACCTGTTGCACAAGGCATTGCGAGGTCAAAAATTGAAACCAAATACAATGGCGACAGCTCAAAGGTATTGCCAATTATCGTCCACGGTGATGCGGCTATTGCGGGTCAAGGTGTGGTTTATGAAGTTATTCAAATGAGTCAGTTAAACGCTTATCAAACAGGCGGTACAGTTCATATTGTGGTTAACAATCAAGTAGGATTTACCACCAATTATCTCGATGCGCGCTCTAGCACATATTGTACCGATGTCGGCAAAGTAACGCTTTCACCAGTTTTACATGTTAATGCCGATGATGTTGAATCAGTTACACATGCAGTTCAATTAGCATTGGATTTTAGAATGCGCTTTAAACGCGATGTATTCATCGACTTATTAGGCTATAGAAAATATGGCCATAATGAAGGTGATGAACCGCGATTTACCCAACCTAAACTGTATAAAGCCATTGCAAATCAGCCAAACCCTAAAGATATTTATGCCAAAAAATTGATAGACGAAGGTGTTATAGATGCAGCTTTTGTCAAAAATATTACCGAAAGTTTTAAAGCGCTACTCGAAAATGAATATGCCAAATCAAAGCAAGATAACTTATCTGTTATTCATCCCTTTATGGATGAAAAGTGGCGTCATTTTGAATATAAAGGTTACGATGAATTATTTGAAACTGTCAATACAAAGGTTTCTAAAGCGCATTTAACACAAATTGTAAATACCCTATCAAAAGTGCCAAAAGGAACCAAATTTTTAAGAAAAGCCGAACGTATTCTCGAAGATCGCGCCAGCATGTTTTTTAAAAGCGATAAACTCGATTGGAGTATGGGTGAACTTTTGGCTTATGGCTCCTTGATGCAGGAAGGTTATAACATCCGTATGTCGGGACAAGATGTTGAGCGGGGCACTTTTTCGCACCGTCATGCCATTTTGCGCGATGAAATTTCGGAAAAAAGAGTCAATTTATTAAACACAATTGAAGGCATTGTTGCCAAATCAACTATTTACAATTCCTTATTATCAGAATATGGTGTTCTCGGATTTGAATATGGTTTTGCCTTAGCCGACCCCGATACTTTGACCATTTGGGAAGCACAATTTGGCGATTTTAGCAATGGTGCTCAAATTATGTTCGACCAATACATTAGCGCTGCCGAAGACAAATGGAAACAGCAAAATGGCATTGTTGTGTTGTTGCCTCACGGATATGAGGGGCAAGGAGCCGAACATTCATCGGCACGTATTGAGCGTTATTTGCAATTGTGCGCCGTTGATAATATGACCGTTGCTAATTGTACCACACCAGCTAATTTATTTCATTTGCTCAGGCGTCAAATGAAACGGAATTTTAGAAAACCCTTAATTGTTTTTACACCTAAAAGTTTGCTCCGACATCCTTTAGCCGTGTCGTCGGTATCTGATTTTACCGATGGTAGTTTTCAAGAATTGATTGATGATACTATTAACCCAAACAACGTAACAAAATTGGTATTTTGCTCGGGCAAATTATTTTATGAGTTGGTTACCGAACGCCAAAATTTAAACCGCAGTGATATTGCATTTATTCGCGTTGAGCAATTATTTCCTTTACATCGCGCCAAAATAAAACAGATTATAAGCAAATATACACAGGTAAATGAATATGTTTGGGCGCAAGAAGAACCATTAAATATGGGTGCTTGGAGTTACATGCTACAACATTTTAAAGAAGTAAAATTAGAAGTTGTCGCTCAAAAATTAAGTGCTGCACCAGCAGCCGGCTCGAGTGCTCGTTTTAAAAAGCGCCATCAAGAAGTTATAAATAGAGTATTTAACAAAATAAATTAATAAAGTTATCATGATTTTAGAAATGAAAATTCCCTCACCCGGAGAGTCAATAACCGAAGTAGAAATTGCACAATGGCTTGTTAGCGACGGCGATTATGTTGAAAAAGATCAAGCGATAGCCGAAGTAGATTCTGATAAGGCTACCTTAGAGTTACCTGCCGAAGAAAGCGGTGTGATTAGCCTAAAAGCCAATCAAGGCGATGCAGTTGCTGTTGGCGCTGTGGTTTGTTTAATTGATACCGATGCGGCAAAACCAGTTGGAATTAAAGAACCGGTAACGATAAAAGCTGTTGAAAAACCTATTGAAAAACCGGCAGAAGTGCAGGTAGCAGTAAAAAAATCGTATGCGAGTGGTGCGCCATCACCAGCAGCTAAAAAGCTATTAGATGAAAAAGGTATAGATGCTGAGCAAGTTATTGGAACAGGTGTTGCGGGCAGAATTACTAAAGATGATGCCCTAAATGCCGTGCCTAGTATGGGTACGCCATCGGGTGGAACAAGAGGAACAGAACGTGTAAAATTATCAATGCTACGTAGAAAATTGGCGCAACGATTGGTGGCAATAAAAAATGAAACCGCCATGTTAACGACCTTTAACGAGGTAGATATGAAGCCTATTTTCGATTTGCGCAATCAGTATAAAGACGACTTTAAAAACAAACACGGCGTTTCACTTGGCTTTATGAGTTTCTTTACCAAAGCAGTAACCAGAGCACTCAAATTATATCCTGATGTAAATTCAATGATTGATGGGGAATATAAAATTAGTTATGATTTTGCCGATATTTCTATTGCCGTTTCTGGTCCAAAAGGCTTGATGGTTCCCGTGGTTAGAAATGCTGAAAATTTGAGTTTTAGAGGTGTAGAAAATGAAGTTAAGCGTTTGGCTATTCGCGCTAGAGATGGTCAAATTACAATTGATGAAATGACCGGAGGCACTTTTACCATTACCAATGGCGGTGTTTTTGGTTCAATGCTATCAACGCCCATAATTAATCCGCCTCAAAGCGCCATTCTAGGCATGCACAATATTGTAGAGCGCGCAGTGGTTGTAAATGGAGAAATTGTAATCAGACCAATTATGTTTGTGGCCTTGTCGTATGATCATCGCGTGATTGATGGCCGTGAGTCGGTTGGATTTTTGGTTGCCGTTAAAGAAGCATTAGAAAATCCGATTGCTCTTTTAATGGACAATAATCCCGCTAAAGCTTTAGAGTTATAATTGATAAGAATTTATATAAAAAAAGGGTGTCGAAATTTCGACACCCTTTTTTATTTGGCTTTTTATGTTTAGAATCCAATTACCAAAGTGGCAGTAATTCGGCTATTCTCAATATCTAAATTGCCTGCATCGCTCGCTTGTAAAAAGGCGTAAGGTTGACTGTGTTTGGTATTGGTGTAGGCAAAATCTAATTTAGAACGCTTGCCAATATAATAGCCTAAACCTAAAGAATATCCAGTTAAATTTTCAGAACTTAAACTGTTGTTATAGGGGCTTTGTTCGTAGCTGTAACCGCCTCTTATACTCATTAAATCAAAACGCCATTCGGTACCAATTTTCAATTGTGAAGCACCTCTTAAATTAGTTGCCAAATCTTGATTTTCGGTCATAAATACGGCAGTAGGTCTCAATTTGGTGTTTTGATAATCTTTATAAGTATAATCAATGCTCACCAATCCCGCTTTACCAAAAAGGTAAGCAAAACTTCCCGTTAAGGTACTTGGTGTTGAAAGTTTGTAATCAAAAATACCATCGGTAACATCGGTAAAAGCATCGGCATTGTTGCTTACATTTATTTGTAAATCGTCTGTATAAATATCGGTTAGGTTATACCAAATAGGTGAGCGGTAAGCAATACCCATCCTAACAGCGTCAATGGGTTTGGAAATAATTCCAAATCCCACTGAAAACCCTGTGCCAGTTGTAAACAAATTTTGAATTAAAGAAGCGTCAAGCGTATTGCCAAAGCCATCGTGGTTTGATTCTGCTAAATCGGCTATTTGATTGTAATCTAAATTATAGGTTGAAATAGAAAAGCCGTAATACAATTTATCATTGTAATTGGCAGCTAAACTAAAAGTAAACTTGTCGTTTAAACCAGATGTAGTGTTTATAAAAGATTGTCCATCAACTTGATTGTAAAACACATCGTTTGAATTATTTGAATCGCTATTTAAAAATGGGTCTTCTAAAAAATCAGGAATGCCACTATTTCCCTCCATTATAAAACTGTTTGAAAAATCATTTACAATTGAATAGTTAAAGCCAAGAGCCACATGTCGCCAATTGGAATTATCATCAATATTAAACACTAAAACACCTCCAGCTTGACTAAAATTTAGATACTGATCACTATTTTTAATAGTGTTATTGTAAAATGACGTATTAATTTTGGTTTCTCGATAAGCCAGACTCAAAGCGGATTCATTATTTAAAAAAATTCCCAAACCCGCAGGATTTATTTCAGTTGCCGACATATCGCCACCCAAGGCACCAAAAGCGCCACTTAAAGCCTCAAAACGAGCTGTTCCATAATGTTCATCTCCCGAAAACAGTACGGCTGCATCAGATGTGCTAATAATTTGCGCTTGGTTAAATAATGGGATAAACAGCAATGATAAGTATAATATTTTTTTCATAAGATTTTTAGTTATTGTTTCGGTGGTATGATTTTTTATCGTTCGAGTTGGCATTATTACCCGAATTATTTGATGTTCTCTTATTTGAATTTGAGGCATCAGCTCTTTTATATTGATTGGTATTAGTGTTAGTTTTTGTATGATTTACACTATTGTCATTCCTTTTATAGGAGTTGTTAGTATTAGTGTTCGCCACTTTTACGGAACGCCTAATGGTATTTACAATCACGTTACTTCTTTTGTAAACAGGTTGGTTTACAGATTGATTAGTATCATCATTAGAGTTGTTATAGCTTTGATTGCCATTTCTTTTATAGGTGCTATTACCAGAATTGTTGCCATTACGTTTATAATTAGAATTGCCTGAATTATTATTTCTATTATAACTCGGATTGTTATTATTTGAGTTATTTTTATAAACGGGTTTGTTTTTATTTGTGTTATTCCTATTGTAATTATTATTGTTATTATTGGTATTTCTATTGTAAGTATTTGTATTGTTTCGTTTATTAGAATTATTATTTATAAAATTGTTTTTGTTAGAAAAATTATTAGAATTCCGATTATAGCCATTGCTATTATTAGTTTGTCGGATATTATGGGTGTTATAAGTAACGCGTTTGCTGTAATTAGCATAGCTTCTACCGCCATAATAATTTCCGTAATAAGGATTGTAATAGCCTCTGTAAGGATTGTAACTAAAATAGCCACCAAAAAATGGAAATCCAAATCCTATATAAGCAGAAGGGTAATAGTAATAGTTTGAATAATAGGGATTGTAATAATCGTAATAGCCATAATAAGGCGTGTTAAAATAAGGATTGTAATAATTATAGTAGCCATAACCAGAATAGCCCCCATAATAATTAGGTTGAGTATAGATGTTTACAGTGGTGTGATTGGTATATTCCCAAGGCGTTCCATTTACATAAGATATATTATCATCTGCATCAGATGAAAGGCTGTCAATATCAACTAAAACATCTTTATCGTTTAATTCTTTAAATTGTTCAGCTTGATCTAAAAAATAATTAGATTTTTTTTCAGAAGCATTATAATTGTTTTCGGAAGGTCTTTCAATATAAATGATGCGTTCTTTAGGCTTAGATGAAGCGTAAATGCTATCGTCATATTTATAAGAGCCACAAGAAGCCAAGCCTATTAAAAGCAAGCTCATAAAAGCAATTTGACTGATTTTTTTAGCGGAGTTATTAGTCGTTTTCATAACTTAATTTTTTTATTGTGGTAAACTGCAATTTTAGCTAGTTTTGCACAGATTTAAAGATATGTATAAATAACAATATTTGTGCCAAAATAAAAAATAAAATGAGTAAAAATTTAACTAAGCGCAGCGAAGATTATTCAAAATGGTATAATGAACTAGTTGTTAAAGCCGATTTAGCTGAAAATTCTGGTGTTCGTGGTTGTATGGTCATCAAACCTTATGGCTATGCTATTTGGGAAAAAATGCAGGCGCAACTCGATAAAATGTTCAAAGAAACAGGACATCAAAACGCTTACTTCCCGTTATTTATACCAAAATCTTACTTTAGCAAAGAAGCAAGTCATGTAAAAGGTTTTGCTAAAGAATGTGCAGTGGTTACACACTACCGATTAAAAACTGACGAAAAGGGTCAGATAGTTGTTGACGAAACGGCAAAACTTGAAGAAGAACTCATTGTTAGACCAACATCCGAAACCATTATTTGGGACACTTACCGAAAGTGGATTCAATCTTATAGAGATTTACCCTTATTGATAAACCAGTGGGCGAATGTGGTGCGTTGGGAAATGCGCACGCGCTTGTTTTTAAGAACCTCTGAATTTTTGTGGCAAGAAGGCCATACCGCTCATGCCACAAAACAAGAAGCCATTGTTGAAGCTGAAAAAATGCAAGGTGTTTATGCCGATTTTGTCGAAAATTTTATGGCAATTCCAGTTATTAAAGGCACAAAAACCGAAAGCGAACGTTTTGCAGGAGCCATTGAAACGTATTGCATTGAAGCCTTAATGCAGGATGGAAAAGCTTTGCAAGCAGGAACTTCTCATTTTTTGGGCCAGAATTTTGCCAAAGCTTTTGATGTTAAATTTGCAACTAAAGAAGGCTCGCAAGAATATGTTTGGGCAACTTCTTGGGGCGCATCAACAAGGTTGATAGGCGCATTAATAATGACGCATTCCGATGATAACGGACTGGTTTTGCCTCCAAATTTAGCGCCCATTCAAGTGGTCATTGTACCAATTTATAAATCAGAAGAACAATTACAGGCCATTTCTAAAAAGGCAGAAAGCATCAGTAAAGAATTGAGAGCCTTAGGCATAAGTGTTAAATATGATGATAGAGATACCTTTAAACCGGGATGGAAATTTGCCGAATATGAATTAAAAGGCGTGCCTTTGCGACTATCAATAGGACCTAGAGATTTAGAAAACGAAGAAGTAGAATTGGCGCGTCGCGATACACTTACCAAAGAAGTGATTCCTCAAGAAGGCTTGGCCTTAAAAATTCAAACTTTATTAGGCAAAATTCAAATAGAATTATTTCAAAAAGCCTTACTTTATAGAAATGAACACATTACTAAGGTAGATACTTTTGAAGAATTTAAAGAAGTTTTAGAAAATAAGGGAGGTTTTGTTTCAGCTCATTGGGACGGAACTCCTGAAACCGAAGAACAAATTAAAAATTTGACTAAAGCTACCATCAGATGCATCCCTAATTCAACAATATTTGAAGAGGGAACCTGTGTGTTTACTGGGAATGCATCAAATAAGCGGGTACTTTTTGCAAAAGCTTATTAAAAAGATTAAAAAGCACTTGCGGAGAAACAAAATTATATTATTTTTGCACTCGCAATTATAACAAAGTATTAATTGGTCCGTTCGTCTAGGGGTTAGGACGCCAGGTTTTCATCCTGGTAACAGGGGTTCGATTCCCCTACGGACTACAAAAAAAATAAAATTTAATAAGATGGCAAATCATAAATCATCGTTAAAAAGAATTAGAAGTAACGAAGCTAAACGTTTGGTAAATAGATATCAAAGCAAAACAGCTAGAAATGCAGTAAGAAATTTACGTGCGCTAGATGTTAAAGAAGAAGCTGCGGCTTTACTTCCTAATGTTATATCGATGTTAGATAAATTGACAAAAGGCAATATTATTCATAAAAATAAAGCGTCTAATTTAAAGTCTAAATTGACTAAGCACGTCGCTTCATTATAAAATTATTTGCACTTTATAAGTATAAGAGCAGCCCTTGGGCTG
>PFPU01000095.1 GCA_002793215.1 Flavobacteriales bacterium CG_4_10_14_0_2_um_filter_35_18 | reverse complement strand
AAGGCAAATTGGTTATTTTAGAATTTTCTAAACCCGAATCGTTTATAATGAAGCATTTATACGGATTTTATTCATCGGTTATCCTACCATTTTTAGGAAAATTAATTTCTAAAGACCGGTCGGCTTACACCTATTTACCCGAATCGGTTGCGGCTTTTCCTTATGGAAAGGCGTTTAACCAAATTTTAAAAAATGTAGGGTTCAACGCAATAGAAAACCAGCCCGTTTCGTTTGGTATCGCAACGATTTATTCGGCTTCAAAATAATTTTAAATGGGAGTTGTTTAAATTTGGATTTCAATTTAAAGAACAACAATCTTAAAACAAGGGGTTTATACAGATGAAAAAAAGTATTGTTTTGGTTTTTGTCGGCCTGTTTTTGGTCATCACCAGTGGTTTTGCGCAAAAAATCGACAAACTTAAATATTTGCCAACTTTTGATAAACGCCCACTGCATTGGGGATTTTATTTAGGGCTTAATCAAAAATCGTTTAAACTCGATTACAAAATTCCGAATACCTTGATAAATATTAAAGACGAAACCGGATTTAATGTTGGCCTAATTGGCGATATGCGAATTTTTGACAATTTAAATGTGCGTCTTGAACCAGGTTTATCGCATAATGTAAAAACCCTTTATTTTACAAATATTGCTACCGCCCGAGATAGCACCAGAGCGCTTTCAAACACCTATTTGCACGTGCCGCTACTGTTGAAGTTTAGCGCCAATCGGATTGATAATTTTAGACCCTATTTAATTGCAGGTGTTTCGTATGATTTCAATTTTTCGAGCAATCAAAACAGCACCGAAGACAATGCGCAACGCATCTTTAGGATGAAAAAAAACAATTTTATGTATGAAGTGGGTTTTGGCGTTGACCTTTATTTTTTCTTTTTTAAATTTTCACCATCCGTTAGAGGTATCTTTGCGATGAATAATGAATTGGTGCGCGATGCCGACCCAAATAGCCAGTGGACAGCACCCATAAATTACCTCGGCACACGCGGTATTTTTATCAACCTCGCTTTTGAATAATTAGCGGTTAAATTCACTTAACAAAATAGCCGTTGCGGTGGCTACATTTAAGCTTTCGGGCTTGTTTGTGGTGTTAAAACGCGGTATGGATAAGCTATTTGTAGCCAAACTAAAAATACCTTTAGAAATGCCGTTGGCTTCGTTGCCCATAATCAAAATTGCATTTTTAGGCAACTTAGATTTGTAAACTGAATCGCCCTGCATAGCCGATGCGTAAATGGGCAATTTTGCCGATTTTAAATAAGAACTAAGCTCGGTATAAATAACCGAAACCCTTGTTAAAGAACCCATTGTTGCCTGAACTACCTTTGAATTAAAGCAATCTACCGTATCGGGTGAACAAATTATTTGGCTTACCCCAAACCAATCGCCTAAGCGAATAATAGTCCCTAAATTTCCCGGATCGTTAAGCTGGTCTAAAACCAAAGTCAAGCCACATTCTAAAAGGGGCTTTGGTTTTGGTTTGTGAAAAATAGCCACTGCTTGATTGGGTGTTTTTAACTGACTTATTTGTTTGAGCTCAGTTTCTGAAACACAGATAACTTTATCCGATTCCTTTTTAACTTCAAAACTAGAGGTGCAAAACAAGGTGTGTAATTCTAAATCAGATTCTAAAAATTCTTCAATGCCTTTTTCGCCTTCAACAACAAACAAATTAAGGGCATTTCGATATTTTTTTTGATTTAAGTTGTTAATCAGCTTTATTTGATTTTTGCTAACCATACAAATGTGCTACTTTTGATAAATTTTAAATTACTTTGAAAAAGTACCTCGCTAAAATACTACTAATTATTGAATCGGTATTACTTTTTGGTGCGTGTAGCGCCATTAAACGCGTGCCAAATGAGGCGCAGCTTTTAACCAACAGCAGCATTATTACCAATAATAAGTTGGTTACTGATGATAACATCAACAGTTTTATCATTCAACGTCCAAATCAAAAACTATTGGGTTTGCCCTTAGCCTTATATTTTTATAACAATGGAAATCCGGAAGTTGAAAAGACTTACAGCAATTGGCTTTTAACTAAGGAAGGTAAAAAACCAGTGAGCAAATTTAGACGAAACATCAATAATTGGTTTTTAAAAAATGGTTCAGCGCCCATCATTTTAGAGGCATCAAAAACTAAAAAAACCGTCAACTCTTTAACGCAATTTTATTTTAACCTAGGCTATTTTGATGTAAAGGTTACGGCAAAAACTACGGCCACAGGCAAAAAAAGAGCAGCCGTAAAATATTTGGTAAAAACCAATCAAGCCTTTACCATTGCTACTTATAAAACCGATATCAGTTCACCCTACTTAGATTCAATTTATAAAAAAAACGAAAGAAAATCAATGGTTAAATCGGGCGATGTGTATAATTCAAATAACTTTGAAAAGGAAGAAGACCGCCTTATTGCATTGTTTAGAAATTCAGGGCTAATACAGTTTACAAAAAACATCATAAAATTTGATGTTGACACAAGCAATGCCACACATTCTGCTTCAGTATTGTTAAAAATTCCGAATAGAATCATTACCGATGCGCAAGGAAACAACAAATTCATTGAATTTTTACCTCAAAAAATAAAATCGGTTAACGTTATTACCGATTATAACTTTGATTTTAAAGATGAGACCTTAAAAGATTCGGCCCAATTTAACAACATCAATTTTTATGCTTTTTCAAAAATTAAATACAATCCTAAATTTTTATCAGAGGCCATTTCTATTGCCCCTGGCATCTATTATAATGATATTGAAAACGATAATACCAGAACCTATTTAAATAACCTAAAAAACTTTAACGTCGCAATTAACTATACCGAAAATCCCGATAACACCCTAACGGCAGATATTTTGCTAAATCCCTTAAAAAAATATTCATTTGGTGTTGATGCCGAAATAACCCACTCAAACGTTAAGCCCGCAGGGATAACCAGCAAGCTCTCGTTTACCAATCACAATATATTTAAAGGAGCCGAAAATTTAACACTTTCATTTGAAGGCTCTTTTATAAATTCGGCCAAAGATGCCAGTACAAACTCCAGTTTTTTCGACGCCTATGAGTATGGCGCAAATATTTCTTTGACTTTTCCTAGAATTCTGTTTCCATTTAACATCAGCAAACTGATTCCAAAAACTATGGAGCCGATAACTTCAATTGAATTTGGAACAAGTATTCAACAAAATATCGGACTTGATCGACAAAATGTTACGGGCGTGCTTGATTATACTTGGAAAAGTTCCAAAAAAATAAGTCACAACCTTGAGTTGCTAAATGTTCAATTTATCCGAAACTTTAAAACCAGTAACTATTTTAATATTTACGAGTCCGAATACAACAAGTTAAATGTGGTATCTCAAATTTATAACGGCACAACTTTAGCTCAAACTGATGCCGATATTATCAATTTTATCAATACGGTTTTAGCCGATAATACTTTCAAAGCCTCTAATTTTCAAGATTATTTAAACGTGCAAAACGTCAATAGCCGTAGGTCTATTTTAATTGAAGATGTTTTAGTGCCTACCATTGGCTACACTTTTACCTATCAAAACAAAGAAGATTTTAACGACAACAATTTTTCATATTTTAGAGCAAATATTGTGTCATCTGGTTTGTTAAGCTCGGCTTTAACTAAAATAAAGCCCCCAAAAACTTCAAAGGAATTGTTTAAATTGCCCATCGCTCAATTTATCAAAACACAAGTAGAATATAAAAAATATTGGGGAATTGACCATAAAAACACCCTAGTGTTTAGAAGTTTTGCCGGTTTGGCATTGGCTTATGGCAATTCTACCGCGATTCCTTTTAGCCGCAGTTATTTTGCAGGAGGGTCAAATGAATTAAGGGCTTGGCGTGCTTATGAATTAGGTCCCGGCAAAACCCAAAGCAATCTTGAGTTTAACGTAGGCAACTTTAAACTTGTGGGCAATATTGAATACCGATTTAAAATTTTCAACAGTTTTAATGGGGCTTTATTTTTAGATGCCGGAAATATTTGGAATGTTTCAACGAATTCATTTATTGATGACAACACAAAATTTAAAGGCTTTTCATCGTTAAAAGATATCGCTGTTGGCAGTGGTTTTGGCTTGCGGTATGATTTTAATTTTTTAGTTTTTAGATTTGATATGGGCTTTAAAACCTATGAACCCTATTTGTTGCAAGGCAAAAAATGGTTTACAAATTATAATTTTAGCCATGCCGTTTATAATATTGGCATAAATTATCCTTTCTAAGGCATAATTTTTACTAATTTTGTCGTTCATCTAAAATTAAAAAACATGACCATTCCAGCTGGTGTTGCTTTCGGTAAAACCGTACAAGACATTTTTGACCTCGCCAAATCAAAACAATTTGCAGTTCCTGCAGCTAACGTTACAGGTTCAAATACCATTAATGCAGCTTTAGAAACCGCTAAAGAACTCAATGCCCCCGTGATTATTCAATTTTCGAATGGTGGTGCTCAATTTAATGCGGGTAAAAGCCTAAATAATGACAACCAAAAAGCTGCCATTATAGGAGGAATTGCAGGTGCAAAACACGTGCATCTTATGGCTAAAGCCTATAATATTCCTGTTATTTTACACACTGACCATTGCGCAAAAAAATTACTTCCTTGGGTAGATGGTCTTTTAGACGCCAGTGAAGCCTATTTTAAAACCCACGGCGTGCCTTTGTTTAGCTCGCACATGTTAGATTTATCAGAAGAGCCTATTGCCGAAAATATTGAAATTTCAAAACGCTATTTAGAGCGTATGAGCAAAATGGGGATGACCCTTGAAATTGAATTGGGAATTACCGGAGGTGAAGAAGACGGCGTTGATAATGCCGATGTAGATTCATCAAAACTTTATACCCAACCTGCCGAAGTGGCTTTTGCCTACGAGGAATTAAAAAAAGTAAGCGACCACTTTACAATCGCCGCCTCTTTTGGCAATGTTCACGGTGTTTACAAACCAGGAAACGTAAAATTAACACCCAAAATTTTAAAAAACTCACAAGACTATATCCAAAATAAATTTAATACCAAAAAAAATCCGGTGAACTTTGTTTTTCACGGTGGCTCAGGCTCTACACAAGACGAAATAAGAGAAGCCATTTCCTACGGGGTTATTAAAATGAATATTGACACCGATTTACAATATGGTTTTATGACCGGAATTAGAGATTATATGGGTCAAAATGCCGAATATCTAAAAGCACAAATAGGCAATCCAACGGGCGTTGATGCCCCCAATAAAAAATATTACGACCCTAGAGTTTGGTTGAGAAAAGGAGAAGAAACTTTTAAAGCACGTTTAAAACAAGCTTTTGAAGATTTAAACAATGTCAATACCCTTTAAATTAATTAAGCTCAACTAATTTAAAATCCAATCATTATGTCTTGGTTTAAAAGAAAAGATAAAGGCATTCAAACGCCAACTGAAGAAAAAAAAGATATCCCAAAAGGATTGTGGTATAAAACACCAAGTGGCAAAATAATTGATTCAGACGATTTAAAAGCAAATTTTTGGGTTTGCGAAGAAGATGGCTATCACGTTAGAATTGGCAGTAAAGAGTATTTCCAAATATTTTTTGACGATAATGTTTTCACCGAATTAGATCCAAATTTAACATCAAAAGATTCTTTAAAATTTGTCGATACCATTAAATATTCAGAGCGCTTAAAAGAAGCGCAAGCCAAAACTAATTTAAAAGATGCCGTGAGAACTGCTGTGGGTAAGTCTTTGGGTAAAGATTTGGTAATCGCCGCAATGGATTTTAGCTTTATTGGAGGTTCTATGGGAGGTGTTGTAGGCGAAAAAATAGCCCGAGCTATAAATTACAGCATCCAAAATAAAATTCCGTTTTTGATGATTTCAAAATCAGGCGGGGCACGTATGATGGAATCGGGGTCTTCATTAATGCAATTGGTAAAAACTTCGGCAAAACTAGCTCAATTAGACGAGGCTAAAATTCCTTATATCTCACTATGTACCGACCCAACAACCGGAGGGGCTACGGCTTCTTTTTCAATGCTCGGCGATATCAACATTGCCGAACCTGATGCTTTGATAGCCTTTGCTGGCCCTAGAGTTGTAAAAGATACCACCGGAAAAGAGTTGCCAAAAGGCTTTCAACATTCTGAATTTGTTTTAGAACACGGCTTTTTAGATGCTATTTTTGAACGCAAGCAATTAAAAAAACAAGTCAATTTATACATTGATTTAATTCAGAATTTACCGATTAGATCCTAAAAAAAAGAGCGCCTAAAGCGCTCTTTCTTATTTGTTTATTTTCTAAGATGAATAATCTCGTCAACCCCATCTTTAGTGAGTGTTGCTAAATCATCACAACTGCCATCGCCATAGTTTAGCACCGCCGATTGGCCGTTATTTTCAAGTGAAACAACACCACTTACGATATACCTACAAGCGAGTTCTTTTCGCAATGCGGTGGTAATGGTTGTCGTGTGAACACTTCCGTTTTTTCTTGTAAAAGTCCAATTTCCAGTGATTGATAAAACATCATCACCCCACACCATAGTGTCTGAGCCTGCAATAAGTTCGTGTATTTTCGTACCATTCTTACTCGCAACGGTTCCATCTGGCCAAGTAATTGTAATGCTTTCGGTATTTGTAGCTTGAGGATTTCCATTTGAATTTGAGAGTTCTCTTAAAATAGTATGTTGACCCTCTATCTTTCTTTGATTATTATAAAAATTATCAAAACTAACATTAATAGAGCGCGTTAAAGCAACTGGGTCGCTAACATAATGCATCAATATTTTACCGCTAACGGTATTGCCGTTTTTAAGCACACAAGCACTACCAAAATCAATGGTAATATCTTTAGTGGTATTGGTAACAACTTGTGTAACCGTTGCGCAATCTGGCATCCAACGATTTAAGTGGTCCATTTCAGACTTGTTTGCAAATTCTTGTTGCGCATAAGTTTCATCTACCATAACCAAAACGTCGTCGGTTATGTTGTTAGCTTCGGCTTCAATTTGAACATCAGCAGTAGCTATTGCCTGTGAATTGACCGCATCACTAGAATCTTGACAGGCTGTAAACAAAATGCTAAGCCCAATTGTAGTAACCGTAATTTTAAAAAGGTTTTCAATTTTCATAATATTATAATTTATGGATGAACGGCTTTAAGACTTAAAATTTTTGAAATGGTTTAAAATCTCTAAACCTATTTTTGTATTGTGTGTAAAAATAATAATTGTATCTTTGCGCCCTAATAATTTATTACATAATAATCATTTAAATAATATTGGCATGTATTTATCAAAAGAAGTAAAAGCAGAAATTTTTAAAAAACACGGTAAATCTGTTACAGATACAGGTTCTACTGAAGGTCAAGTAGCCTTATTTACCTTTAGAATTAACCACTTAACCGAACATTTAAAAAGAAACAGAAAAGATTTTAATACCGAACGCGCATTAGTAATGTTAGTTGGCAAACGCAGAAGTTTGCTCGATTATCTAAAAGCTAATGAAATTACGCGCTACCGCGAAATCATTAAGGAATTAGGTATTAGAAAATAAAAAAAGAGAGGCTTTTTGCCTCTTTTTTTATTTAAAAAGGCTTTATTTTAGCATTTCATTGGCAATAAACAACACACAACTCATTTATTGTTTAATCAAACCTAAACACTTAGGTTAAAAAAAATTAGAATTATGATCCCTAAAGTATTTCAAGAAATTATTGATTTAGGAGATGGTAGAACCATCAGTATTGAAACAGGTAAATTAGCTAAACAAGCTGATGGGTCTGTGGTTGTTAGAATGGGAAACGCCATGTTGCTTGCAACAGTTGTTTCTTCAAAAGAAGCTAAAGAAGGCTTAGACTTTTTGCCATTAACACTTGATTATCGTGAAAAATTTGCGGCGGCCGGAAAATATCCAGGTGGTTTCTTTAAAAGAGAAGCGCGCCCAAGCAACGAAGAAATTTTAGTGATGCGTTTGGTTGACCGTGTTTTGCGCCCATTATTTCCAAAAGATTATCACGCCGAAACACAGGTGATGATTCAGTTAATGTCGCACGACGAAAATGTAATTCCCGATGCCTTAGCCGGCTTAGCCGCATCAGCAGCTATTGCCATTACTGACATCCCTTTTGAATATCCAATTTCAGAAGTGCGTGTGGCTAGAGTTGATGGCCAGTTTATCATCAACCCAAATTATGTGCAATTAGAAAATGCCGATATCGATATGATGGTAGGCGCTTCGTTTGATTCTGTGATGATGGTTGAAGGCGAACTTAAAGAAGTTTCAGAAAAAGATATGGCCGATGCCATTAAATTTGCGCACGAAGCCATTAAAATTCAATGTATTGCTCAAGAAAATTTAGTAAAACAAATCGGTAAAAAAGCAGTCAGAAATTACCCTAAAGCCGAATCGGATGAAGCGATTGCTAAAAAGGTAAATGATTTTGCTTATGATAAAATTTACGCCATTGCCAAAGCAGGCTCATCAAAACAAGAACGCTCTGAAAGTTTTGCAGCCGTTAAAGAAGCTTTAAAAGGCGAATTTACCGAAGAAGAATTTGCCGAAAAAGGCAAATTGATAGGTGAGTATTATTATAAATCCGAAAAAACAGCCGTAAGAGACCTTACTTTAAACGAAGGTTTACGCTTAGATGGTAGAAAAACCAATCAAATTAGACCAATCTGGTGTGAAGTAGGTTATTTACCTTCACCTCATGGCTCAGCAGTTTTTACAAGAGGTGAAACACAAGCTTTAGCAACCGTTACCTTAGGAACATCAAGAGATGCCAATAAATTAGACTCACCAACCTTTGAAGGTGAAGAACGTTTTTATTTACATTATAATTTCCCTCCTTTTTGTACGGGTGAAGCCAGCCCCTTACGCGGCACTTCTCGTAGAGAAATTGGCCATGGCAACTTAGCACAACGCGCTTTAAAATCAATGATACCAATCGAATGTCCTTATACCGTAAGAGTTGTTTCTGAAGTATTAGAATCAAATGGTTCTTCGTCAATGGCAACGGTTTGTGCGGGAACTTTAGCCTTAATGGATGCGGGTGTTCAACTTAAAAAACCAGTTTCAGGTATTGCAATGGGTCTGATTTCGGATGATAAATCTGGCAAATTTGCCGTCTTATCCGATATTTTAGGTGATGAAGATCATTTGGGAGATATGGACTTTAAAGTAACCGGTACCGCCGATGGCATTACCGCTTGCCAAATGGATATTAAAGTAAAAGGACTATCTTATGATGTGCTAGAAAAAGCCCTAGCACAAGCACATGAAGGACGTATTCATATTTTAAACATCATTAACGAAACACTTCCAAAACCAAATCCAACTGTTAAAGCACACGCCCCAAAAATGGTTACCAGAACCATTCCTGGAGATTTTATTGGCGCTTTAATTGGACCAGGCGGAAAAGTGATTCAAGAATTGCAAAAAGCTACCGGCTGCACCATTGTTATTAACGAAGTTGACGAGCAAGGTGTGGTAGAAATTTTAGGAACAAACCAACAGGGAATCGATGCCGTTTTAGCAAAAATAGACTCCCTAATTTTTAAACCAGTAGTAGGCAATGTTTATCAAGTTAAAGTTATTAAGATACTTGACTTTGGTCCCGTTGTTGAATATGTTGATGCCCCTGGCAATGAAGTGTTATTACACATTTCTGAACTCGCTTGGGAACGCACCGAAAATGTAACCGACATTGTAAATATGGGTGATGTTTTTGATGTGAAATATTTTGGCAAAGACCCTAAAACACATAAAGAAA
This sequence comes from Flavobacteriales bacterium CG_4_10_14_0_2_um_filter_35_18, assembly GCA_002793215.1. Classification (GTDB taxonomy): domain Bacteria; phylum Bacteroidota; class Bacteroidia; order Flavobacteriales; family Flavobacteriaceae; genus CG1-02-35-72. The sequence continues at coordinate 450 of PFPU01000095.1, read as the reverse complement.
AAGTGTCTAGAAAAGCGATTTTGCCAAAACCAGAAGGCTATAAAGAAAGACCACCTCGCGATGACAATAGAGATAGCCGTCCAAGAGATAATCGCTCAAGAGATAGCCGTTTTAACGATAGAGATAGAAACCCTAGAAATAGGGATTAAATCTAGTATTTAAGCTAAAAAAGTAAAAACCTTAGGAGCAATCCTAAGGTTTTTTTAGTTCAATAAATTTAGATAACCCCCCTAAACTTTTTGACAGTGCAAATGTAATAAAAAAATGTTTATTTTAAGTCGTTAATATAAAACTATCTATATATTTTTTCAACAAAATAATCTCAATTTAATGGGAATATTAATATTTAAAAAACATCAATCAATCAATGCTATAAAATTAATTTCAACAACGCTGTAACATTCGTCAAGTCGCAAACGTATATAAGGTTATAAAAATTAGGATAACCCA
>PFPU01000035.1:0-10000 GCA_002793215.1 Flavobacteriales bacterium CG_4_10_14_0_2_um_filter_35_18 | reverse complement strand
TAAGCATTTCACCGCTACACTACATATTCTATCTACTTCCCTATAACTCAAGATAACCAGTATCAAAGGCAATGCCACAGTTAAGCTGTGGGATTTCACCTCTGACTTAATCATCCGCCTACGGACCCTTTAAACCCAATGATTCCGGATAACGCTTGCACCCTCCGTATTACCGCGGCTGCTGGCACGGAGTTAGCCGGTGCTTATTCTTACAGTACCGTCAAGCCCCGACACGTCGGGGTGTTTCTTCCTGTTTAAAAGCAGTTTACAATCCATAGGACCTTCTTCCTGCACGCGGCATGGCTGGTTCAGGCTTGCGCCCATTGACCAATATTCCTCACTGCTGCCTCCCGTAGGAGTCTGGTCCGTGTCTCAGTACCAGTGTGGGGGATCTCCCTCTCAGGACCCCTACCTATCGCTGTCTTGGTGAGCCGTTACCTCTCCAACTAACTAATAGGACGCATAGCCATCTCTTACCCATAAATGTTTAATTATTTAATGATGCCATTCTATAATTCTATGAGGTGTTAATCCAAATTTCTCTGGGCTATCCCTCTGTAAAAGGTAGGTTCTATACGCGTTACGCACCCGTGCGCCGGTCGCCACCCAGTATTGCTACCTGTGCTGCCCCTCGACTTGCATGTGTTAAGCCTGCCGCTAGCGTTCATCCTGAGCCAGGATCAAACTCTCCATCGTCTATATTTTTATATCTTCGATCTTAAGTCTGATACAAAGCCTCAGAAATTGTTATTCTAAGTTTGTTTCTTTACTTAATTCTTTACGCTGTCAATTTTTATGCTGTCAATGAACTTCTTATTTTTTCGCTTTTATTTCCCCTCCTTTTTAAACCCTCTCTCTCTAAGCGGGTGCAAATATATAAAGGTTTTCTAAATTGCAATGATATAATTTAAAATATTTTTATTTATTTTTAAAATTTATTCTACGCTCTTATTTTACAGTTATTTAAAATTTGGAAGAAACTTAATTTTTTTCACTAATTACCAAATTTCTTACTAAAACCGCTTATAAAATATACTTTAACGCTTTTTATAATTTGCATAAGGCTCCTTTTTTTAAGGGCTATATATGTCGTATTAAAATTTGGGATGAATTAGCATTGTAAAAGTGGTTGTTTTCAATATCTTTGCAAACTATTTATTAGACTATTGAATATGATAAACATTACCTTGCCAGATGGCTCTGTTAAAGTTGTGGCAAAAAATAGCACACCTTATGATGTTGCTTGCCAAATAAGTGAAGGTTTAGCACGTGCAATTGTTTCGGCTAAATTTAACGATTCTGTTGTAGAAACCTCTACGCCTCTTGTGCAAGATGGTAGTTTAAAGCTCTTCACTTGGAATGATGATGAGGGTAAGCAGGTATTTTGGCATTCGTCTGCTCATATATTAGCACAATCTATTCTATACTTTTACCCAAATGCAAAATTAACGATTGGTCCTTCAATTGCTAATGGTTTTTATTATGATGTAGATTTTGGCAATGAAACTATCAGCGAAAGCGATTTTATAAAGATAGAAAATCAGTTTTTAGAATTTGCACGTCAAAAATTTGAATTTAAAATGCGCTCTGTTTCAAAGGTTGAGGCCCTTCAATATTATAAAGCGCGTAAAAATGAATACAAGGTTGAACTTATTGAGAATTTAACTGACGGTGAAATTACATTTTGTGATCATGCCGATTTTACCGATTTATGCCGAGGTGGACATTTGCCAAATACGGGATTTGTAAAAGCCGTTAAAATAACCAGTGTGGCTGGTGCTTATTGGCGGGGTGATGAAAAAAACAAACAACTCACCAGGGTTTATGGTATTTCGTTCCCAAAACAAAAGGAATTAAAAGACTATTTAGAATTTTTAGAGGAAGCCAAAAAAAGAGACCATCGCAAATTAGGCAAAGAAATGGAGCTTTTTGCTTTTTCGGCGAAAGTGGGTCAGGGTTTGCCATTATGGCTTCCAAAAGGCGCAGCTCTGAGAAAACGACTTGAAGATTTTTTAACAAAAGCACAAAAAAAAGCCGGCTATGAAATGGTTATTACACCACATATTGGGCAAAAAGAACTTTATGTAACTTCGGGACATTATGCTAAATACGGTGCAGATAGTTTTCAGCCAATTCACACCCCAAAAGAAGGTGAAGAGTTTTTTTTAAAACCTATGAATTGTCCGCATCACTGTGAAATTTACAACGTAAAAAATTATTCGTACAAAGATTTGCCAAAACGTTTTGCCGAATTTGGCACGGTTTATCGCTATGAGCAAAGCGGTGAACTTCACGGTTTAACACGCGTTAGAGGCTTTACGCAAGACGATGCTCATTTATTTTGCACGCCCGAACAGTTAAATGATGAGTTTAAAGGCGTTATAGATTTAGTGCTTTACGTATTTGGGGCCTTAGGTTTTGAAAATTTTACTGCACAAATTTCGCTAAGAGATAAAGTTAACAGAGATAAATATATTGGTTCTGATGAAAATTGGGAAAAAGCAGAGCAAGCAATTATAAATGCCGCTAAAGAAAAGAATTTAAAAACGGTTATTGAATATGGCGAAGCTGCCTTTTATGGTCCAAAACTAGATTTTATGGTAAAGGATGTTTTGGGCAGACAATGGCAATTAGGAACCATTCAAGTAGATTATAACCTACCTGAACGCTTTGATTTAACCTATAAAGGAAGTGACAACCAACTACATAGACCGGTAATGATTCACCGAGCACCTTTTGGCTCTATGGAACGGTTTATCGCCATTTTACTAGAACATACAGGTGGTAATTTTCCATTATGGCTTACGCCAGAGCAAGTAATTTTATTGCCCGTAAGTGATAAATTTGAAAATTATACGAAAAAAGTTTTAAAATCATTAGAAAATTCCGAAATTCGCGCCCTCGTAGATTATAGAAATGAAAAGGTTGGACGCAAAATTAGAGATGCCGAAATGAGCAAAGTTCCTTTTATTATTGTAATTGGCGATAAAGAAGAACAAAATCAAACCATTACCGTTAGAAAACACGGTGGTGAAGCTATAGGAGAACAAAGCGTTGCTGAATTTATAGATTATATAAACCAAGCAATTGCCAGTACCTTAAAACAATTTAATTAACTTAAACTTAAGAAGTCATAGCTATACAAGGAAAAGGTCGGGAACGAAAACCCTGGAGGGTTATTAAAGAAGACGCACACAGAATCAATAGAAAAATTCTAGCCGACGAAGTCCGTTTGGTAGGTGACAACGTTGAAATAAACGTTTATCCTATTAGAAAAGCTTTAGAAATAGCAGAAGAACTTGGTTTAGATTTGGTTGAAATATCACCAAATGCAACGCCTCCAGTTTGTAAAATAATGGAATATAAAAAATTCCTTTATGAACAAAAGAAACGCGAAAAACTCTTAAAAGCTAAGTCAACTAAAGTTGAAATTAAAGAAATTAGATTCGGTCCTCAAACCGATGAACACGATTATGAATTTAAAAAGAAACACGCCATTAAGTTTTTAAAAGAAGGTGCAAAATTAAAAGCTTATGTGTTTTTTAAAGGGCGTTCTATCATCTATAAAGATCAAGGTCAAATATTGCTCCTAAAACTAGCAACCGAGATTGAAGATTTTGGAAAAGTGGAACAATTGCCAAAACTAGAGGGTAAACGAATGATTATGTTTATTGCACCTAAAAAGAAAGCTTAAAAACTAAAAATATAGCAAGATTAAAAGAGAAAAAAGATGCCTAAATTAAAAACAAAATCAGGTGCTAAGAAACGTTTTGTACTTACCGGTACAGGAAAAATCAAAAGAAAGCACGCTTTTAAAAGTCACATTTTGACTAAAAAAAGTAAGAAACAAAAGCTACGATTAACCCACACCGGATTGGTTCATCAAACAGACCGAAATAGTGTGTTAAAACAATTAGCTTTAAAATAAGCCTTGTGCTTATTTTGGTAATTAATTATTAACCCTGTATGAGTGCTCATAAAAATGTGAAAAACATTGCCTCATTCAAAAAAAATTAAAACAATATGCCTAGATCAGTAAATTCTGTAGCCTCAAGGGCTCGACGCAAAAAAATTCTTAAACAAGCCAAGGGGTTCTTTGGCAGAAGAAAGAATGTTTATACAGTAGCAAAAAATGCTGTAGATAAAGCCATGTCTTATATGTATAGAGACCGTAAGAACAATAAAAGAAATTTTAGAGGCTTATGGATTCAACGTATTAATGCCGGCACACGCCAGTACGGGATGTCTTATTCTCAATTTATAGGAAAATTAAAAGCAAACCATATCGAATTAAATCGCAAGGCTCTTGCCGATTTAGCTATGAATCATCCAGATGCTTTTAAAGCCATTGTAAATCAAGTAAATAAATAATTTATTAACAATCTTGCTAAATAAAAAATCCGAGTCTAAAGGCTCGGATTTTTTTATGGATATTATTGTTTACAATTCTTCATTATTCATCTTTAGCTTTTCAGTGTTTTCGGCTAATTTAAGCTCTTCGATAATTTTTTGGATATCGCCATTAACAATATTGCTTAAATCGTATAAGGTAAGTCCAATGCGATGTTCTGTTACCCGACCTTGCGGATAATTATAAGTTCTAATTTTGGCAGAACGGTCGCCACTTGCTACCATCGTTTTGCGCTGCGCCGAATCTTTTTCTAATTTTTTTGACAATTCCAGTTCATATAACCTTGAACGCAATACTTTTAAGGCTTTGTCAAAGTTTTTGTGCTGCGATTTTTGATCTTGACATTGCGCTACCAATCCAGTTGGTAAGTGTGTTAGTCGTACAGCTGAATAAGTAGTATTTACCGACTGTCCACCAGGACCTGAGGAGCAAAATAAATCTTTGCGAACTTCCTTCATATCTATTTCAACATCAAATTCTTCGGCTTCGGGCAACACCATAACAGTGGCAGCAGAGGTATGAATCCGACCTTGAGTTTCGGTTTGTGGAACGCGTTGAACACGATGCACACCCGATTCAAATTTTAAATTTCCGTAAACCTCTTCGCCTGTAATGTTTACAATCATTTCTTTAAAACCACCTGAAGGACCTTCATTAAAATCAACGACTTCCATTTTCCATCCTTTTTCAGCACAATATTTATCATACATTCTATATAAATCACCTGCAAAAATACTGGCTTCGTCGCCACCCGTACCTGCTCTGATTTCCATTACCACATTTTTACCATCTTCGGGGTCTTTGGGAACCAACAAAAATTTAATTTCGTCTTCTAAAGCGGGAATTTTTTGGGTAACTTCCTCCAATTCCATCTTGGCCATTTCGGTCATTTCCGAATCGGTATTCTCACTAATAATTTGTTTGGCTTCGTTTATGGCATCAAAATACGATTCATAAACCTTAGCTTTTTTAACTATTAAACCTAGTTCTTTATATTCTTTGTTGAGACTGATGTAGCGTTTTTGGTCTGAAATAATCGTTGGCTGAATTATTAAATCAGAAACTTCATCAAACCGTTGTTTTATAATTCGCAATCTGTTTAACATAATTCATTTACTAATAAGGGGCAAAAATACACAATTTTGAAGGCAATTCAAAGTGATAAAAAATTTGACTTTCTAAAAAATAAGTTCATTAATAGTTACTGAATTAAGGATTAATATTTAAATTTGCATCCTAAAAACAAAATTAAAACTATGAAAAAAATTGTATTCAGTTTAGTACTTTCATTAAGTATGTTAAGCTTAGTGTCTTGTGGCAATAAAGCCAAAGAAGAAGCTCCTAAAGTAGATGAAGCTCAAGTTGCTCTAATTGCAAAAGGTCAAGCCTTATTTACCGAAAAAACTTGCGTTGCTTGTCATAATGCAGATGCAAAATTAGTGGGACCATCATTACAATCAATTGTTGACTCTTATAAAGCAAAATCTGTTGATATTAAGACTTTTCTTAAAGGAGAAACAAAATCAATACTTGATTCTACCCTTGTTGATAGTTCTATGGTAACCATAATGGCTGCAAATGTTGTAAATATTACTTCTACAATGGCCGATGAAGATTTAGATGCGTTAATTGCCTACATTAATAGTATTGTAAAATAAGCCATTCTCAAATAAAATAAACAGAGCATTCCGTTAATTCGGGATGCTTTTTTTATGCAGAAAAGCTTACTTTTGTATTATGGCAAGAAAAAAAATAAACCCGCTATTTACCAATATCCTTGTAACGGATGCGGGAGCAAAAGGCAAGAGTATTGCAAAAGCGCCTGATGGAAAAATCATCTTTTTAGACCATGCCATTCCCGGTGATATTGTTGACATACAAATTATGAAAAAACGCACTGCCTTTTACGAAGGGCAAGTGATAAAGTTTCATGCGTTTTCCGATAAGCGCGCCACGCCAATTTGCAAACATTTTGGCATTTGTGGAGGTTGCAAGTGGCAAAATATGAAATATACCGAGCAGTTGTTTTATAAACAAAATGAAGTCAAGCAAAACCTTGAGCGTATCGGGCATTTGCATATTGACGAATTTAAACCCATTTTGGCTTGCGAAAATCCTTATCAATACCGCAACAAAATGGAATTTTCTTTTTCCGATTCTCGTTGGCTTACCAAAGAAGAAATTGCCGATACCCAAACACCATTTGACCGCCGTGCATTCGGGTTTCATAAACCCGGAATGTGGGATAAAATTATTGATATTAGTGAATGCTTTTTACAACAAGAACCTTCAAATGCCATCCGCAACGGCTTAAAACAATTTGCCATTAGCCATAATTTATCCTTTTTTAATCCACGCGCTCAAACAGGATTTTTAAGAACCATGATGATTCGAATAACTTCAACGGGGGCGGTCATGGTAATTCTTCAGTTTAATGAAAATAACCAGCCAAACATCAAATTGGTGCTCGATTATTTAGCAAACAATTTCAGTCAGATTGATTCTTTGCAATACATTGTCAACAATAAAGGAAATGATAGTATTTATGATCAAGAAGTTATCCTTTACAAAGGTACTGACCACATTATTGAAGTGATGGAAGGTTTACAATTTGCCATTAATGCCAAATCATTTTATCAAACCAATTCCGCGCAAGCATACCAATTGTATAAAGTTGTACGTGAATTTGCTGATTTAACTGGTGAAGAATTGGTTTACGATTTATATACCGGTACCGGAACCATTGCATTATTTATTGCCAAAAACGCCAAAAAAGTAGTCGGAATAGAAAGCGTTCCCGAAGCTATTTTAGACGCTCAAAATAATGCCAAACAAAATAATATTGCCAACACTTCGTTTTTTGTAGGCGATATGGCTAAGTTGTTTACGGATGCTTTTATTGCCGAAAATGGTCATCCTGATGTGATTATAACCGACCCACCTCGCGATGGCATGCATAAAAACGTCATTGACCAATTGCTCAAAATTTTACCAAAAAAAATTGTGTATGTTAGCTGTAATAGTGCCACCCAAGCACGAGATTTGAGTTTGTTAAAGTCGCATTACACCGTTAAATTATCAAGAGCGGTTGATATGTTTCCTCAAACACATCACGTAGAAAATGTTGTACTTTTAGCCCGTAAATAACCTGTTAATGAAAACAATTAGTTTAGTTATTCTTTTATTTTTAAGCTTTTGCGGGTGCGAAAAGGACGATATCTGCATTGATCCCATTACACCAGACTTTATCATACGCTTTCGCGATATTTTAGATGCCAGCAAAACCAAGGCGACAAGCAATTTGCAAATAAAAAATATTGATATTGACAGCATTTATAGAGAAAATATCGACACAACCGACTCTATCACCATTCCGTTAAACGTCAATCAAACTTCCTCAACTTACGTGTTATCCATTAACAGTACCGACACAAATTTGATAAATTCCGATACGCTAACTATAAATTATTCACTCGAAACTGTTTTTGTGGGACGTGCCTGCGGATTTAAAACCGTGTTTAACACGGTTGTCATCAGCTTGACTGCCGATAGTGATAATTGGATAAAAAGCATCATCCCAAGCAATTCACCTTTAAATGTTACAACCCAAACCGAAGCTCATGTTGAAATACTACATTAATCTGATTTTTGTTTTATTTGTTACAAGCCTCTTTGCACAAACAAAAGACAGCATTATTATTACCCATAAATATGGTTTGCGTGTGGGAATTGATTTATATGGTCCCTTGCAAAATTATATTACTCCAAATAAAAAAAACTTTGAAATTGTTGCCGATTACCGGTTATCATACAAGCTATTTATTGCCGGCGAGCTAGGCAAAACCGATAATTTAACCAAGTTAGATTATATGCAATTCAATACAAATGGCACCTATTTAAAAGCCGGTATTGATTATAACACCTATCAAAATTGGCTTGGAATGGACAATATGGTTTATTTTGGAGGTCGAATTGGCTACAGTAATTTTAGCCAAACACTTTTAAATTATACCGTAAATAGCAATCCTTTTTTTATTGGAACACCATTTACCACACCTCAAACATTTGATAATTTAAATGCTAAATGGTTTGAAATTGTTTTTGGCGTTAAAGCCGAAACCCTTAATAATTTATACTTAGGATTTAGTTTTAGAAGCAAATTTATAATTGCTACAAAAGAACCTACAAATTTTAAAAACCTATACATTCCAGGCTTTAACAACGTTTTTTTAAATAATTCCGGTTTTGGTTTCAACTATACTTTGTCTTATTTAATTCCGTTTAAAAAGAAATAACAGCTTCTTTAACTTAGCGATGAATTCACGTCCCAAAATAATTTCTGTCATAACCTTCGGCCTATTTTTGCTGGTTGTTAGTTATATTTTGCACTTTACTAATTATAAAAATATAGCAAATACCCTTGCTAAAATGGGTGTAATATTCGAAATTTATGCCCTTGCTTTATATTTGATAAACCAATATAAAAAATCAAAAAATGGCTAAAAATAAATTCAGCAGTTTAAGTGAGCTTGGTGGATTTGTATTTTCTACCAATCAAAATGAGGATTTTTCTGCTTTTGCCGATAATGATGAGCAAGAAACCTTAAAGCCACAAGCGCAACAACTTGAAGCTCATTTTTCAAACAAAGGACGCGGTGGCAAAACGGTTACCATTATTAAAGGCTTTGTTGGTAGCGAAGCTGATTTAAAAGAATTGGGAAAAATCCTAAAAACCAAGTGTGGCGTGGGCGGCAGCGTAAAAGATGGAGAAATAGTTGTTCAAGGCGCGTATCGCGATAAACTCATGCAAATTCTTAAAGAAATGGGCTATAAGGTCAGGCGCATTGGCGGATAAATTGTATCTTTACTTCTTTTTTATCTAAAAATTTATGAGAAAAATAGCAGAGTCAGAACTCATTTTAAATCCCGATGGGAGTGTTTATCACATCAATTTAAAACCAGAACATATTGCTACAAACATCATTTTTGTAGGCGATCAAGACCGTGTGCCAAAAGTGGCTGAATATTTTGACACCATTGAATTCGAAACTCAAAAACGAGAGTTTAGAACCATAACCGGAACTTATCGCGGAAAAAGAATCACCGTTTTATCAACCGGTATCGGTCCCGATAACATTGATATCGTGATGAATGAATTAGATGCACTGGTAAATATCGACTTAAAAACACGACAAGTTAAACCCAATTTAACTGCTTTAAATATTGTGCGTATCGGCACTTCGGGTTCTCTACAAGCCGATATTCCGGTAGATAGTTATGTTTTGGCGCGTTATGGCTTAGGCTTTGACGGTATGTTATTGTTTTATGATTGTGATGCGATTTTGCATCCTGTTATTGAAGATGCTTTTATTAAACACACCAATTGGAATCCGCGAAAAGCGCGCCCCTATATCGTTGAAAACAGCGCAGAATTGGAAGCAAAATTGACTTCAGATGAGATTTTTGTTGGAATGACTGCTACCGCAGGCGGTTTTTTTGGACCACAAGGACGCGTGCTGCGCTTAGCGCTTCAAGACCCAGAACTCAATCATAAAATTGACAATTTTGAATTTAATGGCATTAAAGTTA
>PFPU01000032.1 GCA_002793215.1 Flavobacteriales bacterium CG_4_10_14_0_2_um_filter_35_18 | reverse complement strand
AGCCGTTACATTAACTGTTTTAGATTTAGCTACATCATTAGCAATCACAACAATTAAATTTGTTGGTGCTTTAAAAGAAACAACCAAATCTTGGGTAATTTCAGTTTTTAAACCTGTAATACCATTTGCGACAATTTTTACTGAATAATTACCTTCGCCATAAATATGGTCGATGGTTTGACCCTGTTTAATATTTTTGAGTTGTGCACCATCACCAAAAGTGATATCATAATTAATAGCGCCTTCGCTAGTTGGCGTAATGGTAACCAATCCGGTATTGTCTTGGGTAATGTTATAAACTGCGGCAACATTGGTAGGAGCTTGAACAGTTGACAGGAAATCAATGTCATTAAAATTGTCTTTTGTACAACTAAATACAAGAGAGAAAATTAATACTATACTTAAAAAATATTTTAATACTTTCATTTTTTTAGATTTTAATATTTAGTAACCTGGGTTTTGGGTTAGACCTGAAATGTCGATTTCCTGTTGTGGAATAGGGAATACTTCATTTTTTCCTTTAATAAATCCATTGATTTTAGTGTCAGCTTTACCTGTTCTAACCAAATCAAAAAAGCGGTGTCCTTCCATAGATAATTCAAAATTGCGTTCATCCCAAATTATTTGTGTTAATGTAGAACCCGTTGCAATAATGTCGTGATTGGTATCACCAAAGGCACGACGACGCACTTGGTTTAGGTAATTTTGGGCTTTTGAATCGCTTATACCGCCCCTATTATTAGCTTCGGCGGCCATTAAAAGCACATCAGCATAGCGAATGGCTCTATAATTATTTAAATAATTTAATTCGGTTTGCGCACCACTTTCGCCTGCTCTTGGGATGTATTTTTTATTAAAATAGCCTGTATCTTTAAAACCCGGTGCATAAGAAGCTCCGGTAGCATCAATCCATGCTTGCATATCTAAAATTGAAGCATCCTTTCGAGAATCACCTGCCTCAAATGAGTTATACAAATCTTGTGTTGGAACATTAAAACTCCAACCAGATGCAAATAGGCTACCTGAATAGGCTCTAGGCCCATTGTGTTGAACGCCAAAGTTTCCTTCAGATCCTTGAGGAACAAAACCCCAATCGTACCAATTTGATGTGTTAGTAAATTGAATTTCGAATACAGATTCTGAACCATTTTCACCAGTTTTTAAGAATTGTGATTCATAATTAGGAACCAAACTATAAACACCTATGATGTTTTCGAACATTGTTGCCGATTCGGTAAATTTTTCTTGATATAAATAAACTTTACCTAGCAAAGCTTGAGCAGCAAATTTTGTAATTCTTCCCTTTTGTGATTGTGAAGTTGGTAAAACGCTTATAGCGTCTAATAAATCTTTTTCAATTTGAGCATAAACTTCAGATTTAGGACTTCTTTGTAATGTGCCAGAATCAGAAGCTGTAAGCCTTTTATCAGTAAATAAAGGCACGTCTCCAAAGAATTTAACTAATTCAAAATAGTAATAAGCTCTTAAAAAATAAACCTCACCATATAAAGCGGTTTTACCCTCAAATTCTAACTTGTTTTTATTTTGTTCCAAATAATTAGCCCTATTAATTCCCTCGTATAAAAACTTCCATAAAGAAGTTAGGTCATCATTATTAGCATTGTGAGTCATTTCATCAATTTGTTGAATGCCAATCACATCGGTAGCACTTTCGCCGCCGCTTAAAGTATTGTCTGAAGCGATTTCTCCAATTAAAACATCCATATATAACCACTGTAATGGATCATAAACCCCTACTACGGCATCTTTATAATTACTAGATTGTTTAAAATAATCTTCAGCTGTAATTTCAAAATTTTCTACGGCTGTAAAATCAACATAGTTAGTGCACGCTGAAGTTAGAAAAACCAGCAGGCTTATTAGACTTATATTTTTATAAATTTTCATAATATTTATTTTTTAAAATTTAACATTTAAACCCAATGAATAAATTCTTGGTTGTGGATAAGTTCCTCTATCAATTCCTGTATCTAAAACGCCTGAAGATATTTCGGGATCAAAGCCAGAATATTTAGTAAAAGTAAAGGCGTTTTTAATTTGGGTATAGAATCGAATTTGTGTGAGTCCTGATCTTTTAAAATAAGAAACAGGCACAGAATAACCAATTTGGATGTTTTTAATTTTAACAAAACTGCCATCTTCAACATATCTATCAGAGGCTCTTCTATTGTTATTGCTGTCAATAAAAGTTACTCTTGGTTCAACATTACTAGTTCCGTCACCGTGCCATCTGTTTAAAGTGCCTGCAAAACGGTTTGTAAAGTTTAAATTTCTTTCATAGGCTCTATAAATATCTCCACCAATTGATGCATAAGTAAACACGTTGAAGTCAAAATTTTTATAATCGAAGCTAAGATTCCATCCTAAAGTAAATTCTGGAAAAGGATCTCCAATTTTTGTTCGGTCATTATCATTAATAACGCCATCTTTGTTTACATCTAAATAGCGAATATCGCCTGCTTGTGCACCATTTTGCACGGCATGAGCATCAACTTCGGCTTGATTTTGAAAGATACCATCCGTTTTATAGCCAAAGAAATATCCTGGTGAAAAACCTTCTTCAAAACGGGTTAAAGTTGTAAAAGGAATGCCATATCCTGCACCCCAAATAAATTTATCGCCATTATTGATTTGCTTAACCAAATTTGTTGATTTTGTAAAACTTAAGTTCGAGTTAAAATGAAAATCCTTGCCAAAAGTATTGTTGTAATTTAATGAAATATCAACGCCATAACTTTTGGTTTTTCCTATGTTTGAAGCTGGATAAACAGGTGTGCCTAAATATAATGAAAGGGTTGGATTGAATAATAAATCTGATACAGATTTATTAAAATAATCAGTAGTTAACGACACTTTATTATCAAACATTTTTATATCGAAACCAATATTGTATTGAATTTGATTTTCCCAGGTTACATTATCATTTGGGATTGATTGTAAGGCCGATCCACTGACAATATTTCCATCGAAAGTATATTTAGGAAATGTTGATATTTTAGAGAATTGAGGATTGATATTATCATTACCAACGGTACCATAACTTCCTCTAATTTTTAAATAATTAATTTTTTTAGATTTAAAAAAGGATTCACTAGACAATACCCATCCGATAGAGGCTGAAGGAAAGAATCCAAATTTATTATTCTTACCAAAACTAGTAGAGCCGTCAACGCGACCTGTAAATGATGCTAAGTAACGTCCTTTATAGTCATAATTAATTCTGGTAAAGTAAGATAAGTTTCGTTTTATAAATTGCCAAGAACTTGCTGTTTGCGAAGTTGCATCTCCTGTAGCGGCGCTAACATCGGCATATTCCCAAGAGTTAAATGGAACGTCTTCTGCATTTGCGGTAACGTTTTCACCTTGGTTTTTTGAAATAGATAAACCAAGAACGGTTTCGAAACTATGGTCTTCATTAATTTTAAAGTTATAATTTCCAAACATTTCATAAGTGTAACTAAAAAAGTTTGTTTTAGATTCAGAAACACGACTATGTGTTGAGGTAATGGTTCCATCAGAACCGATGGTTACAATTGGCGATAAATCTTCGTGTGCATTTGTGCTGTTATGTCCAATGCCATAAAAAACTAGAGGTGAAAAGTTTTTTCCATAAACATCAACATAAGTATATCCAAATCTGGAGGTTATTTTAAAATCCTTAATGACATCGTATTGCAATTCTAATTTACCCGATAATTTATTGGTGTTGCCATAATTATAGGTATCGTTAATTAAAGCCAATGGATTTTTTATTTCTTGAGTGATGGTATTGCTAATGCCAAAATTTCCATTAGCATCATAAGGCGATACCGTTGGATCAAAGTTTAAAGCATTTGATAGCACACTGCCAATATTGTTTTCTGATAAACCACTATTTTTAATATTTGCATAGTTTGTATTGATAATAAAGGTGAGGTCTTTAGTAATGTCAGTATTAAAATTTGCCGTTAAATTTGAACGATCAAAATAGGACTTATCACCACCTCCAACTACGCCATCTTGAGCTAAATATCCTGCCGAAATGTAATAACTGGTATTTTCACCACCACCTGAAACCGTTAAATTATGAGACAAAATTGGCGCATTTACTAAAACTTCTTTTTGCCAGTTAGTTCCAACTCCTAAATCAATATTTGGAAATACCAAAGCAGCACCAGAAGCTGTGCTTGCTTCATTTAAAATGGCTGCATATTGGCTGGCATTTAAAACAGGGATGGTTCTAGTTACATTTTGTGTGCCATAGCTTGAATCAAATGTAAAAGTTGATTTTAAGTTTTTCTTACCTGATTTTGTTGTTACCACAATAACCCCATTTCCACCTTTTACACCATAAATGGCAGACATTGCGGCATCTTTTAAAACATTTATTGATTCAATATCAACTGGATTGAGTGCGTTTAAATCGTCTAAAGTTTGCGAAACGCCATCAATAACAACCAAGGGATCCGTTCCGGTATAGGAAGGTATTCCTCTTATTAATACAACCGGTTTTGAACCTGGTGATCCGTTAGAAATAACGTTTACACCCGCAGCCTGTCCTTGAAGTGCTTCTTCAGCTCTTACAGGGCTTAGTTGTCCAATACTCTTTTTACTAACGGTAGAAATTGAACCAGATATTTTACTTACTTTTTGTGTGCCATAGCCCACAACAACAACTTCTTCTAAAACATTCTCTTCATTTTGAAGTTTAATTACAAGGGGGGCATTTGTAATGGCAACTTCTTGCGTTTTAAAACCTATGTATGAAACTACAAGCGTTTTTGCATTAGATTTTACTTGTAAATTGAATTTTCCATCAAAATCGGTTGTTGTTCCGTTTGTGGTACCTTTTTCTAAAACTGAAGCGCCTGGTAAAGGCTGGTTGTCTTCAGCTGAAAATACTGTTCCAGTAACTGTTTTCTGAGACTGGGCAGTTGAAACAATAGCAATGCTCAATAATAAAAACATTGTTAAAGATTTCAGTTTGTCGTTAAATAATTTTAATTTCATAAAGTGTGGATTTGATTTAATTTTTGTTTCGTTTTTTTATTGACGATTAACTCAAGATTAATTATTGTTAAAAATAAAGGTAAAATGCTACCATAATTATAATAGTACCACAACAAAAAATATACATCATTTATTAAGTATTATTTAACAAATGCGTAACAGAACGAAAACGGTTGCGTTGTAAGGGCTTTGAAGCTGAAAGGCCTAAGTTTTATATGTTAAAAAAAACTTAAAAATACTTAAGCTAAAAATAGAGATGTTGAGGCAATGTTAAGGCAAAAAAGCGCTTTGTTGAGGTTTTTAGATTTCTAAAATATAACTGACTAGGCTCTTTTGGTGTGGTAAGTTCATTTTTTTACGCAATCGGTATCGTTTTATCTCAACACTTCGAACTGAAACATTTAGCAGAGGGGCTATTTCTTTTGAGGATAAGTTCAGTCTTAGGTAAGCGCAAAATTTTAAATCATTTGGGGTCAAGTCGGGATGCAATTCTATAACCTTATTTAAAAAGTCTTTATCGGCATTGTTAAAGGCTTCTTGAAAAAATTCCCAATCTTTTGTGTTATTGATGTTTTTGTCAATTATTTTAATTACCGATTTTGCTTCGGGCTTTGAATCAATTTTTACGAGTTCTTTTTTTAAACTGCTCAGCAACTCATTCTTTTTAATTAAACTCATTGTAGAGATTGCTAATTCTCTATTTTTTCCATCAATATCTTGTCGTAATTGATTGTTTTTTAATGACATAATTTCCTTTTCGCTAACCAATTGGGCGCGTTCTATCTTCTTTTTATTGATATCTATCAACCTTTGTTTTTGTATGTCAAAATAGCGGTTATAAGCCTTGTGAATTATAAACGAAAGAATTAAAAGCATTACAATATAAACCGCCAAGGCCGTATTGGTTAGGTACCAAGGTTTATTGATTATAAAAGTATAAGTGGCAACATTTTCGGTAAGTTTATTGCCTACCATAGCCCTTACATTAAAAGTGTAGGTTCCCGGATTTAAATTTTCAAATAAAACCGAAGGTGATTGACTCCAATTGCTCCAATCGCGATAAATTAATCCATCAAGCTTATATTGATATTTAACAATCGTAAACTTATCATAAACGGGTACACTATAATTAAATTTAAAACTATTTCTTTTATAACCATATTCTAGGTTATTATTATTGATATCTATATTAATAACCTTGTTTCCGTTTTCAATAAGTTTAATCGAATTGATATTGATTGCATATTTTTGAAAGATAATTTTTGTCAAATCTATTTTTATATAGCCATTTGCCGTTCCTAGCAAGTAAACATTATTGTCAATATTCATAATGTTTTCAAAGCCATCCATTGTTTTTCTTAGCTTTGCAGAGAGTGGTATAATAGTAGTTTTTGGGGCATTATCTATTTGATTTGCTGTTGTATAACTGATTTCATTTTTGGTAAAAGCCCATAGCATTCCAGCATCATCCGAAATTAATTTGCCAGATAGGTATTCATCTGATGTTAATAACTTACTGTATAAAGTATCTTTGATAAAACTTGCACTTTTTATATCATACTTTAATAAACCCTCTTTAAAAGCATAAAATATTTGATTTTTATATTTTACCAAACTCGAATTTTTTGCTTTTGGCAAAAGAGGACTCTTAATTACTTTAGTAAACTCTTGATAATCTTTATCTAATGATAATTTAAATACGCCTTTATACTCGTGATTCACCCAAATTTCACGAGCTTGAGTAAATTCGAAAAATCGCGCCGAATTGTCAAATCCTTTAATTTTATTTCTAAAGCTCCAAGTGTTATTTTTCTTTTCGAGAATGCTTAAACCAGAATAATTACCTTGTATTAAAAGGTTTTTATTATTTTCAATTGGCTTTATTTGCCAGGTTCCTGCAATCGTAGAAATTAGGTCAATCTTTTCATTATCAACAATAAATGTTCCTAAATTATGACCACAAAACAACTTATCATCATGCAACTCTAAACTCCAAACCTGTCCATTGGTGCCATTTATGAATTTTAAATTTGAAATTTTGTCTTCTAAATCTTTATAAAATAAGCCTTGGTTGGTTCCTAAATAAAGCTTGCCATGATAAATTTTTGAGGTATAAACCGTACCTATAAAGCCATCCTTATCAAAAAAAATACTTAAGGGCGATTTTAAATTTACACAGTTAATGCCATTATCTAAACCCAACCAAATATTACCTTCAACATCTTCAAATAATGAAAGTATGGTGTTGTTGCTAATGCCATTATATTGGTTTAAATGTGATAATACGATACCTTCAGCACTTAGATGAATCAAACCTTGCGAAACAGTTCCAATTAAATAACTACCATCTTTAAGTTTTAAACCACTGTAAACATTAATGTTAGAAAACAGGTTACTCTTAACATTCCATTTTTTAAAAAGGCTATTTTTATATTCATAAAGTCCACCCATTTTTGTTAACAAAGTGAATCCTTTATCAATCCCTCCCATATAAATTATATTATCATTATTATAAGAATTTGGTTTTATAATAAGTTCGGGATTGCCATCTTGCAATTTAAAAATCCCCAAATCTTTGTCTTGATAATAAATCTCATTATTGACCTTAAATATTTTTAGAATCCGATCCTTTGCCCTAATAATTTTAAGCTGATTGCTATCGGTATTTAACATATAAATGGTACTAAACGACTGAAAAAGAACCCATTTTTCTAAACTTACAATATTCCATATTTGCTCGTCCTCTACCAATTTTTGTTTGATTAAAGGCACCAAGGAGGTATATTTTAATTGACCAAATTCATTTTTTACCCAATATCCAAACTCCATATAGCAACCCGTATAAATGCGATCTTCTATAACCGTTACCGATCTTAAAATACTGTTGTTTGGTGAAGGATAAAGCATCCAAGCTTCACCATTATATTCAAGCAATCCTGCATTATTAGCCGAATAAATAAAATTGTTTGGCGCTTGAGATAGCATCCAATTCTGATTTTCTCCACCATAAATTTCTGGCGTATACACCTCTATAGGCGGATGCTCTTGTGCCCTTAAATTAAAAGCGATATTACAATAGAAAAAAAGTAGTAATATTGGTAATCTAAGTTTCATTAGCGGATTATTTATCAGTTTTTAGCCTCATAAGACCTTGTAAAAATATAGATATTTAATCAATCTCAACACGTTATATAATAAAACTTAAATGTTATTAAAATCAACCTATTTATAAATTTTATAAATAAAAAAAGTGATGTAAAAACACCACTTTTATCATTTATCAAAAAGAACCTCCAATTTTTAAAAAAACCTGCTACCAATAGCAATGTTTATAGAAATTATAAAGTCGGGATGACAGGATTTGAACCTGCGACCACACGGCCCCCAGCCGTGTACGCTACCGGACTGCGCTACATCCCGATTATTTGAAGGCAAAAATACCATTTTGTTTAGTAATTTTAAAATTTACGTACAAATTATTAATTTGAAAAAAACTATTGCAAAAAATCAGATTTAATGAACTTACAAACCAATCGAAATTACCTTGCAAAGTGGCAATAAATATTGCAATAATTATAATTATTAGTAGTAAATTTGGATTTGAAATTTAGCTTATAATAAGCTATAAATAATCCTATTATGAAAACCTCAATAACTTTAATTTTAGCAAGTTTAATACTGCTAAGCTCCTGTAATATGAAACAAAAAACACAAAATCCTTTACTAAGTGAGTGGAATACACCCTTTGGCGTTCCCCCTTTCGACAAAATTGTGAGCGATGATTACTTACCTGCCATCCAAAAAGCCATTGTTGAGCATGATGCCGAAATTGAAATCATCGCCAGTAATAACCAAGCACCAAACTTTAAAAATACCATTGAAGCTTTAGAACTTAGTGGGGCTACTTTATCAAAAATATCAGCAGTATTCTATGCTGTTCAGGGTGCAAACACCGATTCTATATTAAATGAAACGGCAAAAATTTTAGCGCCAGAATTATCAAAACATTGGGATAATATCAATCTAAATCCGAAACTATTTAAAAAGGTTGACGCTGTTTATCAACAAAAAGAAAATCTCAATTTAAGCGCCGAAGAACTTAAATTATTAGAAGAAACCCATAAAGGATTCGTTAGAGCCGGTGTAAATTTGAGCGAAGAAAATCAGACAAAATTGCGGAATCTAAACAACCGT
>PFPU01000164.1 GCA_002793215.1 Flavobacteriales bacterium CG_4_10_14_0_2_um_filter_35_18 | reverse complement strand
CTACTTTTTTGGCGGCTATTTTGGTGTCGGAAGAAGTGCCAACGTAAACTCTTTGAGCTTGTCGGTTACTGCCAATTTTAGTAATTTCGATGATATAGTGTGGATTTGGAATTTTATCGCCCACCAATTCCCACGTGAAATTTTCAATGTCATCAACACTTTTAAAAGAGCTGTTGTTTGCCGGTAAAATGGCGATTATTTTTTGTTGTCTTTTGTTGTCTTTTTTAGAAGGATTTGTAAAAACAACCGTTCCTTTTTGCATTAAAAATGGTTTATCGATGTCTCTAGGTGGCATTTTTGAATGAGAATCAACACTTTTAGCGACTTTAATTTCTTTTCCTTTTTGCGGATTTCTGCCAGTGCTAGCCTTAATTTTTGGCGCATTAAAATTGTAGGTAAGCCCAAAACCCACATTCACCATTTTAGGTTTCACAAATCGCTCTTGAGTAAAATGTTGTAATTCTTCTGGAAATTTTAAATCAATTTCTGTAATCAATTTATCTTTATTTCGGTCGGCTGGTATTACTCCATTGTCAGTCACTTTTAATCCGTCACCCAAGGAAATAAAATAATCAGTTTTGGTAAACAGGCTCAGTTGTTTTGAAATGTCATAAGAAAGTTTTAATCCGACGGAGGAATAAGCCAAGGATGTTTTTCCATCGCTGGCAAACTCCGTTCTTATTAATTCCAAAGGAACATCCGTATCAGTGCCATTATAGCTTCCTGTATAGTTTGAAGTTGAGACATTCATCAAGCCAATTCTTGCAGAAGTGGTGGTGGAGAATTTTCCAAAGGCCAATCTATAATCAGGTCCTGTGCCATAATAGATGCCGTCAATAGCGCCGCCATTTTGTAATATCGGGAAATTGGTGTCGAACAAATCACTTTGAAAAGATAGGTCAGATAGTTCATGTTGAAAAAAACCGAAGCTTAAGCCAAGGCCAAAAGCACCAAATCGGTAACCTGCATCCAAGTTAAATTGCGACTTTCCGGTAATTTTTTCGGTAGCGCCAAACAAAATTTGGCCATCTGCATTGGTAACCGCATCAGAATAGGTTTTATAATTTCCGGTCGGACTTGTTAAGCCACCTGAAAGAGAAACAAAAAATCCCCTTCTGCTATCAGATTTTTCAATGCCTCTATTTTGTTGCGCTTCTATTTTAACAATAGCAAGCAAAAAGAGTACTAACACTAACTTTCTCATTATAATATATTTAAGTTATTAATCGATATTTAATGCTACAAAGCCGTAAATCCAAGTGCGATATATGGAATGGCAATATTTGGAACAGGTCCGCCGGCGCCATAAAAGTTGGAGCTGATAAAAACAACGTTGGTTAACGTTAACGGAAAAGGTATCGGCGCTGAATTTGTGCGTCTGATGGTTCTTCCTACGGTTTCGTCAAGCAATGAATATCCTGGCAAAATGGTTCTTTTTACAACAATGACATCTCCAGAAACCACGGTAATTGAGGGAATGGCAATATATTGTGTGGCAGTTTGTGAAAAAGTGTGTACGCCCGAATAAGTGCCGCCCGGCGCAGTGATTTCCATCGTATAACTTCCTGTGTAGGTACTCGGATTTTGGTAGCCGATACTGCAAATTTCACCATTTGTGTTAATTTGTATGGTGTATTCATGGGTTTCAAGATCCATCCACTCGGCTTCATCAATATAATCGGTGGTGTTGCTGATCAAAGTCGCCATTGCTTGCACAACGGGACTGTTTAGCGTTTCACAAGGGTTTGAGGGATCGTTGTCGTTGCTACCGCAACTGTTCATTACCAATACTGTGATTGCAATTAAAAATGTTCTTGAAAAAATTTTCATAATATTAAATTTATGTTCTTGCCCAAAGAGGCTTTTGTATTTTTAATAAACTAAAATCGTATTAAAGTGACAAAATACTTATACAAATAAACTGTTTTAATCTTTTCATCAATAAGGTTAATTCCCCAAATAGTTATAGGATTTATCCTATTTATTAAATAAGCTAATTAATAACTAGCGTTTATAACTACTATCTGAAATGTTAATGGTGTTTAAAACGGACTTAAACTTAAAAATTTAAGAACTCTTAGAAAAAAGGGAACATAAATGAAAAGGACAAAATTTCTACAATGAAATTAATCAAATTAGTTAGTAATGATTAATAAAAAAATTAGAAAGACCAATCTTGCAAATGAAAAAAACAAGGTACTTACCAAATCGTAATTAAAACAGAAAAAAAACGAATTCTGAATTTGGGAGTTTTATTTAAAATAGTTTAAAACACAGCAAAACAGATATTTTAATTGCTTGCTTTGTTATAGGTTACCAGCAACAAGTACCCTATTATTTAATTATAATCAAAACCGCTTTAACCTCATTTTTCAATGAGCCAAATTTGTTAAATCATCGGCTTAAGCTCAGTTTCAAGCGCTATTGCTGTGCTTAACAGGTTGTTAAAAAATAAGTCAATGTCTGATTTTGATAAGGCTCCATTGGTAATTACCAACCTAATTGCTAGCGTTTCGCCCACATAACCAAAGTTTACAATTGATTTTCCGTTTTTCCGCATTGTTTCGCGTAAATCGAGATTAAATTTATTTAAATCGGTTTTAACTGTTGGGATGTATCTAAAGCAAACGGCAAAAGATTGTCGCTTAACAACTAATTCAAGTTTTGGGTGATTCACTACAATTTCTTCGGCAAAAATAGCCATGGCTATTAAATTATCAATTCGTTTTTGATAGCCCTCCAAACCAAAATATTTCCAAGCAAACCAAAGTTTTACGGCGTCAACGCGTCGTCCACATTGAATAGATTTTTTACCCAAATCTTCTATTTGGTCAATATCATGAAAAATATAATCGGTATTGATGTCGGTAATATTGTGCTGAAGCGTTCCCCGCTTTTTTACTAATAAAGCAGAACAAATTAAGGGAATGTTCATCAGTTTATGTGGATTCCAAGTAAAAGAATCGGTCTTTTCTATGCCTTTCATCAAGTAACGATTTTGGTCGCTCAAAATGAGTGAACCACCAAATGAACCATCGGCGTGAAGCCAAAGATTGTATTTTTTGCAAATTTGAGCGAGTTCATCAATGGGGTCATAAGCGCCTAGCAGCGTGGTGGCACAGGTTGCAGCAACAAAAAATGGTTTTTCACCTCTTGAAACTGATTCATTTATTTCCTTTTCTAATTCCGTAGGAATCATTTTTCCGTTTTTATCGGAAGCTACTTTAATCACATTTTTAGCGCCAATTCCCAACACATTGGCGGCCGTTTCAAAAGAGTAATGCGCTTGGTTACTTATAAAAGCCTTTAATTTTATAGTTCGGTCGCAACCTTCAAAACGACTTTCGGGCAGCGCCCAATTTCGCGCCGAAAACATGGCTACCAAATTGGCATTGCTCCCACCCGTTACAAAAATTCCATCGCCATCAAGGTAACCTGTGTAACGATTCATCAAGCGAATCATCTCGGTTTCAATGGTCGTGGCAACCGGTGCAACTTCGTAGGTGTACATGGAGGTGTTAGCCAAAACCGTAAACAGCTCACCAATAAATGCCGGAAAATTAAAACCCGAAAACAACTGATTTACAAATTGTTTGTTACCGGTTTTTACCGAATATTCAAGGTATTGGTCTATGAGTTTTAAGAAATCTTGCTCTGAAACACCTTGTTTGTCAATCTCAAAATTGATGAGCTTTTTTAATTCAGATGGCTTTTTAAACTTGACAATCGGCTGGTTTCTGTTTTGATTATTTTCGAGATAATTAGTTACCTTTTTTAAAGATTCGGACAATATATTTAATTCGCTCATTAAATTTTTCTAATTTTAGTAAAACAAAAGTACTTCAAATAAAAAAGGTTTTCAACTACTTCTTCTATATTTTCTGATGATTAACTGGTTGGCTTTTTCATAAGAAAAGTACTTCATTGTCCAATTGAATGCGACCTTAAATTTATTTTTAAATCCTGTAATTGAAATTAAATGAATAAACGACCACAGCAACCATCCAATGCGTCCGTTTAAAAAAATACTATTCAAATCGGCAACAGCGTTTTTCTTGCCAATGGTCGCCATAGATCCTTTATCTTTAAACTTGAATGGCGCTTTAAAATTTCCAATGTGAATTTTTGCTAACAGGTTATTTGCCAATGTTTTTCCTTGCTGAATGGCCACTTGCGCCACCATAGGATGCCCTTTTGGATTTTTAGAACTAATCATCGCTGCAATATCACCAATGGCAAAAACATTTTCTAACCCTTCAATTTGGTTATATTCGTTAACTTTTATTCTTGCGCCTGCAACGATTAATTTGTCATCTATGCCTTTTATGATATTCCCTTTAACACCAGCCGTCCAAATTAAATTGTTAGATTGAATGGTACTGATGCCTGTTTGCGTTTCAATGGTAATAATTTCACCATCATAATCTTTAACACTGCTGTTAAGCAACACTTTAATGTCCAAATTTTCTAAAATTTTTAGTGCATGTTTAGAGGCATTTTCAGACATAGTAGGCAAAATGCGGTCAGCCGACTGAATTAAACAAATTTTCATCGCACTATATTCAATTTCGGGATAATCATTCCCTAACAAATATTTTTTAAATTCGGCTAAAGCACCTGCCATTTCAACGCCGGCAGGGCCACCACCAACAATCACAAAGGTTGTTAGTGAGGTTTTTTCAACAATATTACAGCCTTCAACGGCGCGTTCTAAATTTTGAAGCATCCAACTCCTTATATTAATAGCGTCATTGATACTTTTTAATCCGATACTAAATTTTTCTATGTTTATAGAGCCGTAATAATTTGTTGAACTACCTGTAGCTATCACCAAATAATCATAGTTAATATAGCCAATATCCGTATAAACATATTGTTTTTTTGTGTCTATTTTTTCAACCTTCGCCATTCTATAAATCATATTAATACACGAACTAAATAATTTGCGAATGGGCGTAACCACTGAATCAGGCTCTAATCCACTTATGGCCACTTGGTATAATAAGGGTTGAAACTGGTGGTAATTATTTTGATCAATCAGAATCACCTGAACCGGTTTATCTTTTAATCTTTTAATAAAATTTATACCTGCAAATCCGGCTCCGATTACCACAATTTTTGGGTAATTGTTATCAGGAATACAAAAATGTCTATCTTCTAACTCATTCATAACCTATTTTTTACAATTTTTAAATTGTTTTTAATTAAATTGTTTACTAAAAAGTATCCATAAGTTGATGTACTATTTTAATAATAACGTAACTCAAGAGTTAGCTTTGACGAAACTTAATAATTTTGCTTACCTTAAATTAGGCAATCCTTCAATATCACCTTTTATAGGATAAGCCATTTTCTTAAATTAATTTTTCAAACGTTTTTGAATATCGTATTAAGTTTCTAAAAAAAGTGCAAATAGCTGGTTGATAAATTCACCCATACTCTTAAAAAATGCCTTTAAAAAAAAGCTATCTAGCACTAATTCTATTACTTAAATCTTTCCTTAAAAATAATTTAAAATACCAAAACGCTAACTAAAATTTCTCATTAATATCCTTGCCAATTTTGAATTACTCATTAAAACCCCTTTGGGTATCGTATTTAAACTTTAATCAAATTGTCAGTTTTATAGCATTTCATAATTTTGCGTCCGTTTTCTTATCAAAACACTTTGGTAAGTTAAATCCAATTATAAAACTAATTAAAATGAGTAATACATTATTTGATAAGGTTTGGGATTCACATGTCATCCGCAAAATTAAAAACGGTCCAGAAGTGTTGTTTATAGACCGCCATTTAATTCACGAAGTTACCAGCCCGGTTGCCTTTTTAGGATTAAAAAGCAGAAATAATTCCGTGTTGTTTCCCGAGCGAACCTTTGCGACTGCTGACCATAATACGCCAACCATCAACCAACATTTGCCCGTTAAAGACGCTTTATCGGTAAATCAATTAAAGGCTTTAGAAGATAATTCAGCCCAATGGGGCATTATACATTGGGGTCTCGGTCATCAAAAAAATGGTATCGTACATGTTGTTGGTCCCGAAAATGGCATCACCTTGCCAGGAGCAACCATCGTTTGCGGCGATTCGCACACCTCTACACATGGCGCTTTTGGTGCAATTGCCTTTGGCATTGGCACTTCTGAAGTAGAAATGGTGCTTTCATCGCAATGCATTATGCAGCCAAAACCAAAAAAAATGCGCATTACTATCAATGGTAAACTCGGTGAGGGCGTTACCCCAAAAGATGTTGCACTATATATCATTTCGCAACTTTCAGCATCGGGCGCTACGGGCTATTTTATTGAATATGCTGGTGATATCTTTAGAGATATGAGTATGGAAGGCCGTATGACCGTTTGCAATTTGAGCATTGAAATGGGTGCACGCGGTGGCATAATTGCACCTGATGAAAAAACCTTTAACTATGTTAAGGGTCGCTTATACGCTCCAAAAGGGGAAGCCTGGATCAAGGCGATGACCTATTGGAACACTTTATTTACCGATGCCGATGCCGTTTTTGATAAAGAAATTTCATTTAATGGCTTTGACATTGAGCCTATGATTACATACGGAACCAATCCGGGAATGGGAACGGGCATTACAAACCATATTCCTAAGGCCGAAACCCTTAAAGGAGGCGTTGATTCTTATAAAAAATCACTTAGTTATATGGGTTTTGCCGAAGGTGATGCCATGATTGGCAAAAAAGTAGATTATGTTTTTATTGGAAGTTGTACCAATGGCCGTATTGAAGATTTTAGGGCTTTTGCCTCTATTGTAAAAGGTCGGAAAAAAGCTGCAAATATCACGGCGTGGCTGGTTCCTGGCTCTCATGTTGTTGAAGCCGAAATTAAATCGGAGGGCTTGTTAAAAATTTTTAACGAAGCGGGTTTTGAACTGCGCCAACCCGGTTGCTCAGCATGCTTAGCGATGAATGATGATAAAGTACCTGCCGGAAAATTAGCGGTGAGTACCTCAAATCGAAATTTTGAAGGACGTCAAGGTCCCGGTTCAAGAACCCTATTAGCAAGTCCGCTGGTTGCAGCAGCTACCGCAGTAACGGGCTTTGTTACTGACCCAAGAACACTAAAGGCTCTTTAAAAAAAATCACAAATTTAAAATCTAAAATTTAAAATTAAAATGGCTTACGATAAATTTGAAATCTTAAAAAGCACCGCCGTTCCATTGCCGGTAGAAAATGTCGATACTGATCAAATTATTCCGGCACGTTTCTTAAAAGCAACCAAACGTGAAGGTTTTGGCGACAATCTTTTTAGAGATTGGCGTTATAATGCTGACAATACACCAAAAACCCAATTTGTTTTAAACAATCCCATTTATAAAGGAAAAATATTAGTGGGTGGTCGTAATTTTGGTTCCGGTTCTTCACGTGAACACGCTGTTTGGGCGGTTTATGACTACGGATTTAGAGCGGTAGTTTCCAGTTTTTTTGCCGATATATTTAGGGCTAATTGCTTAAATATTGGCGTATTGCCTGTGCAAGTAAGCGCTGAATTTTTAGTCAAAATTTTTAAGGCTATTGAAACCAATCCAAAAACGGAATTAGCAATTAATCTAAGCAATCAAACCATTACAATCTTGTCAAGTGGCGCGCAAGAATCTTTTGATATTAATGATTATAAAAAACAAAATATGCTAAACGGTTATGATGATATTGATTATCTCACAAGTATGAAGTCTGAAATTCAAGAATTCGCTAAATCTAGACCCTTTTAACATCACTTCCCTAAAGCTAACAACATTGTTAAAAGCTATCAATAAGTCATCTTAAACTAAATAAAGATTTTAGCGAACTGACAAACCTAAAAATGCCGAAATGAACAAAAGAAAAATTGAAATTATGGATACCACCCTTCGTGATGGAGAGCAAACCTCTGGGGTGTCATTTTCCTGTTCCGAAAAGCTGACCATTGCTAAATTGTTAATTGAGGAGTTGCATGTAGATCGGATAGAAATTGCCTCGGCAAGGGTTTCGGAAGGTGAATTTCAGGCTGTTAAAAATATTACCAAATGGGCAAAAGAACACAGACATTTAAATAAAATTGAAATCCTGACTTTTGTAGATGGCGGTCAATCTTTAGATTGGATGAAAAATACAGGCGCAGTAGTACAAAATTTGCTTACCAAAGGCTCTTTAAATCACCTTACCCATCAGCTAAAAAAAACACCGCAACAACATTTTATCGAAATTAACAATATCATTAAATTGGCTCAAAAAGAGGGCATTACCACCAATGTTTACTTAGAAGATTGGAGTAATGGCATGCGCGAATCGCAAGACTATGTGTTTGAATATTTAGATTTTATCGCTACCCAACCTGTTGCAAGAATTTTGTTGCCCGATACATTAGGAATTTTAACGCCCAGTGAAACTTATCGCTTTTTTTCAAAAATAACTGCTAAATACCCCCAATTACATTTCGATTTTCATGCTCATAATGATTACGATTTAAGTGTTGCTAACGTTATGGAAGCCATAAAAGCAGGTGCAAAAGGTTTGCACATTACGGTAAATGGTATGGGCGAACGCGCCGGAAACGCCCCATTGGCAAGTGTTGTAGCCGTTATCAATGATTTTTTTAAGGATGAAATTGAAATCTCGGTTAAAGAAACGGCTTTGTATTCGGTTAGCAAATTAATCGAAGCCTTTTCGGGATTCGGCATTCCTGTTAACAAACCCATAGTAGGTGAAAATGTTTTTACCCAAACTGCAGGCATTCACGCCGATGGTGATAATAAAAACAATTTGTATTTTAATGATTTGATGCCCGAGCGTTTTGGACGGAAACGTCAATATGCGCTAGGAAAAACATCCGGCAAGGCAAATATTGAAAAAAATCTTCAAGAATTGGGTTTAAAACTAAACCAAGAAGATTTAAAAAAGGTTACCCAACGCATCATTGAATTAGGCGATAAAAAAGAATCCGTTACAAAAGAAGATTTGCCATATATCATTTCGGATGTGTTAAACAGCAATCTGTACCAAGAAAAAATTATCATCGAATCGTATGTGCTCACCCATTCAAAAGGGTTGAAGCCTTCAACAACAGTTTTAATTAAAATTGATGGTGAACTTTTTGAAGAACATGCTCAAGGTGATGGACAATTTGACGCCTTCATGAATGCCCTCAAAAAATTGTATAAAAACAAAAAAATGACCTTGCCAAAATTGGTTGACTACGCCGTTAGAATTCCTCCGGGAAGCACTTCAGACGCGCTTTGCGAAACCATTATCACTTGGCAAACAAAAGATCGAAAATTTATTACCAGAGGGTTAGATTCCGATCAAACCGTATCGGCTATAAAGGCCACACAAAGAATGTTAAATATTTAAAATATTATAAATGAAATTAACAATTGCCCTGTTAGCCGGCGATGGCATAGGACCCGAAGTAATTGCGCAAGCTGTAAAAGTTTGTGATGCCATAGCTTTAAAATATAAGCATGAAATTAATTGGACGCCTGCCCTTACAGGTGCGGCTGCCATTGATGCCGTTGGCGATCCCTATCCCGAATCAACACATGAAATTTGCCTAAAAGCCGATGCGGTTTTGTTTGGTGCGGTAGGTCATCCGCGTTATGACAACGATCCATCTGCCAAGGTGCGTCCCGAACAAGGTTTGCTTAAAATGCGTCAAAAACTAGGACTTTTTGCCAATGTGAGACCTACCTTTACATTTCCCTCATTAATTGATAAATCACCCTTAAAAAGAGAACGCATTGAGGGTACTGATTTAATTTTTTTAAGAGAATTAACCGGAGGTATTTATTTTGGTGACAAAGGCAGAACGGATGGTGGCGAAACAGCCTTCGACACCTGCACTTATACCAGAGCTGAGGTGATACGCTTAGCAAAAAAAGGCTTTGAACTGGCCATGACGCGCTCAAAAAAATTGTGCTGTGTTGATAAAGCAAACGTGCTTGAAACTTCAAGATTATGGCGCGAAACCGTTCAAAATATGGAAAAAGATTATCCCCAAGTTATGGTAAGTTATGAATTTGTTGACGCTGTGGCGATGCGCTTAGTACAATGGCCAAACACTTATGATGTATTGATAACCGAAAATCTATTTGGCGATATTTTAACAGATGAAGCCTCCGTAATTGCCGGCTCAATGGGATTAATGCCAAGTGCATCGGTAGGCGAAAAAACGTCGCTATATGAACCCATTCACGGCTCCTATCCACAAGCTGCCGGCAAGGATATTGCCAATCCGCTTGCAACAGTATTATCGGCAGCGATGATGTTTGAAGATGCTTTTAACCTTAAAGCTGAAGCTGAAGCCATTAGAATGGTAGTTAATAAATCATTAGAACAAGGTATTGTAACCGAAGATTTAGCGGGTAAAAATAAAGCTTATAAAACCAGTGAAGTCGGCGATTGGCTTGTGGCAAATTTGTAGTAACTAATTGACAACGCGCTATTTTCGCCACGAATTATGATCTAACAGGTCTAGCTTAATAACCAGCACCCGTTTGGGCAATTTGTTCTATAGGATGCCACGTGGTTTTGGTTTCTTGAAAATCGAGTATATAATAAGGGGTTTCGTGTTTGGCATCAAAATAATCGCCGTCTTCGCGGAGGCGTACACGTTTCATATTTTCGATTGCTATTTCTTGAATTTGTTTAATTTCATCTTTATTAGTATCACAATACAATAAGGAATTCACATCCATGTGTGAAGCAAAATGGACGAGTAATTCTTTGCGATTACCGGTTAAAATATTCACCACACCACCAGGCACATCAGAAGTTGCCAATACTTCAGCAAAAGTAACGGCACATAGAGGTTTTGATTCGGATGCTAAAATTACGCACGTATTTCCGCCTGCAATAATGCTACCTATTTGGGTTATTAATCCCAATAGCGCACTTTGTTCTGGAGCAATTACCGCTACAACGCCCGTTGGTTCGGGTATTGAAAAGTTAAAGAAACTTCCCGAAACTGGATTGACACAACTTTGCATTTGCACGTATTTATCGCACCAGCCGGCGTAATAAATCAAGCGGTCAATACTTAAATTAACCTCTTCTTTTGCGAGGCCTTCGGCACTTCCTTGCAACATTAGTTCATCTATAAATTGTGCCTTTCGACCTTCTAAAACTTCGGCAATACGGTATAAAATCTGACTGCGATTATAGGCGGTTTTATGCGCCCATCCGCCTTGAGCGTTACGAGCAGCAACCATAGCATTTCTAAAATCTTTTCGTGAGGACAAACACATATTTGCGATGGCCTTATTTTTAAATTCCGCTTGGTAAAAACGACCCGATTCGGTTCTTGGAAATTGACCTCCAATGTATATTTTATAGGTTTTTAAAACTTCAATTCTATTCATAATTAGATAATTGGTTAATTGGTTAATTAGATAATTTGATAATTAGATAATTAGATAATTAGATAATTGGTTAATTTGATAATTAGATAATTGGTTAATTAACTAATTCTTATTTTGATGATGTTACAATTTTGTTTAATATTTTCTTTATTTCGATTAATTTTTCTAATAAATTGCTTGAACTAGGGTATGATTCTATTTCATTACAAAGAAATAACCAATACTCTAATTCGTCTGCTTCTTTTAGTGCTATTTTTAATTTATGTATAAAATCTTTTTTACTCTCTGCATTTTGTGATTCTTTAACATTAGCACCAATTGATGTCCCCGATCTTAATATTTGATTAGCAATACTAAATTTTCTTGCTTTATCTAATACTTCAGAATATTTAACAATAGAAACCGCAAACTCAAAAGTTAATTTAAGGATAATATTTTCTTTATATTTTGGGTTATTAGTAAACTGCATTATCTAATTATCACAT
>PFPU01000143.1 GCA_002793215.1 Flavobacteriales bacterium CG_4_10_14_0_2_um_filter_35_18 | reverse complement strand
TTAAAATCTTTACAAGATTTTTAAAGGTATTTCGCTAACCCTATATTAATGCTCATGTTTTAAAAATTATTTTAAATCATTCTAAATTAAGTTAGTGCTGTAATTTGTATTTAAATATTTTATAAATTACAATACTTTTTCCTTGTAATTCATAGGATTAATAAACAAATATTCTTTATCAACTAAAAAGTTAATTATGTCTGCTTCTGAAGAAAAACGTAACACGTATTATGAAAGCATCATAAAACAAGGTTATAGCCGTAGAGATTTTATGAAATTTACGACCTACATGGCTGCTTTTATGGGCTTAGAAAACTCAATGGTTGGGCAAATTGCCAAATCGTTAGAAACCACACCTAGGCTACCCGTAATTTGGGAGCATTATCAAGAATGCACTTGTTGCAGTGAATCTTTTATAAGATCTGACCACCCCATTGTGGCGGATATTATTTTAGATAAAATCTCATTAGATTATACATTAACGCTGATGGCAGCCTCGGGTCATCAAGCAGAAGCGGCAAAACAGGAAACGATGAAAAAATACAAAGGCGAATACATCCTTTGTGTAGAAGGTTCTATTCCGCTTGGCGATGATGGAAATTACTGTTGCATTGCCGGCAAAACTGCTAAACAATCCTTTTTAGAAGCCGCCGAAGGGGCCAAAGCAATTATTGCTTGGGGAAGTTGTGCTTCAAATGGTTGCGTGCAATCTGCAAAACCAAATCCAACTGAAGCCACGCCAATTCATAAAATTTTAAAGAATAAACCCATTATTAGAGTACCGGGTTGCCCTCCAATTGGCGAAGTTATGGCCGGCGTTATTGTGCATGTGGTTGCCTTTGGTAGGTTGCCCGAATTAGATGGTCAAGGAAGACCAAAAGCGTTTTATTCAAAACGCGTTCACGATAGCTGTTACCGACGTCCTTATTACGATGCAGGCCTTTTTGCCGAAACTTTTGATGATAAAAATTCTAAAGAAGGTTACTGTTTATATAAACTAGGTTGCAAAGGACCGATGACTTATAATTCTTGTGGTACTTTAAAATGGAATAATGGTGTAAGTTATCCAATTCAGTCGGGTCATGGTTGTTTGGGCTGTAGTGAAAATGGTTTCTGGGATAATGGACCATTTTATGAACGAAAGACAAATGTACCCGGTTTTTCTGAAGGTAATAGCGCCGATACTGTTGGCAAAGTTGCCGCCGGCGTTTTAGTTGGAGGTATTGCAGTGCATGCGCTCGCAGCAAATATTTCAAAACGCAAAGAAGTTAAAGATAGAATTGAGCGTGGGATAAAAAACGAACAACATATTGATTCTTAAAAGATAAAACAATGGCAAATAGAATAGTAGTTGACCCTATCACAAGAATTGAAGGTCATTTGAGAATAGAAGCCGAAATAAAAGACGGAAAAATAGTTGATGCCTTTAGCTCAAGCACAATGGTGAGAGGCATTGAAAATATTGTAAAAGGACGCGACCCAAGAGATGTTTGGGCTTTTGTGCAACGAACTTGTGGCGTTTGCACTACCGTTCACGCGCTAGCTTCGGTTAGAACAGTTGAAGATGCCTTAGGCATTGTGATTCCGCCTAATGCCGAAATGGTGCGCAACATTATGGAAGGCGCACTTTATATGCATGATCACTCAGTCCATTTTTATCATTTGCACGCCTTAGACTGGGTTGATGTGGTTAATGCATTAAAAGCCGATCCTAAAAAAACATCCGAAATTGCACAAAGCATTTCTAAATGGCCAAAAAGTTCTACTGGCTATTTTACCGATGTACAAAATCGCGTTAAAAAATTTGTGAATACAGGTCAGCTTGGTATTTTTGCTAATGGCTATTGGGGTCATCCGCAAATGAAATTACCCGCCGAAGTTAATTTATTAGCTGTAGCACACTATTTAGAAGCCCTAGAATGGCAAAAAGAAATTGTAAAAGTACACACCATTTTTGGAGGTAAAAACCCACATCCAAATTACTTAGTTGGCGGTATGGCTTGTGCTATTAACACACAAACTGCCGGCGGTTTAACAGCCGAACGTTTGGCATACGTTGGCCAATTATTGCAAGACGGGAAAGAATTTATCGAACAAGTTTACATTCCAGATTTGTTAGCAATCGCCTCATTCTATAAAGATTGGGCAGGTATTGGCAAAGGTTTTGGAAACTATATGTCTTATGGCGATTTTCCAACCAATGGCTATGCCGATATGGCTGGATTTAAATTCCCTCAAGGCGTGATTCTTGACAGAGATTTATCTAAAGTTCATGATGTAGATCACAGAAGTAGCGAACAAATTGAAGAATTTGTAAATAATTCTTGGTACAACTATTCTGATGGTGATGATAAAGGAAAACATCCTTGGGATGGCGAAACAAATATTAAATATTCAGGGCCAAAACCACCTTACGATTTCTTAAACGTTGAAGAAAAATACAGTTTTGTTAAAACACCACGCTGGAAAGGAATGCCAATGGAGGTTGGCCCACTAGCACGTTTACTCGTTGGTTATGGCCGTGGAAATAAAGAAATTCAAGAAGCGGTTAATGCGGCTTTAGCACACCTTAATGTGCCTGTTGACGCGCTATTTTCTACATTAGGAAGAACGGCTGCAAGGGGAATTGAAACACAATTAGTAGCAAATTGGACAATGGAATTCTATGACACTTTGATGAATAACATTAAAAATGGAGACGAACGTATGGCCAATATGGATAATTGGGAACCATCAAGCTGGCCAAAAGAAGCCAAAGGCGTCGGCTTTTGCGAAGCACCCCGCGGGGCATTAGCACATTGGATTAAAATTAAAGATGGCAAAACAGAAAATTACCAACAAGTGGTTCCAACAACTTGGAATGCCTCACCTCGTGATGCAAAAGGTCAACGCTCTGCTTATGAATCTACCTTAATTGGAACCCCAATTGCCAACCCAGAGTTGCCTCTAGAAATCATCCGAACCATCCATTCATTTGACCCTTGCCTAGCTTGTGCCGTACATTTATATGATGAACACGGAAAACATATTTCGCAAGTCCAAAATATTGAGAGCTGTGAAAGTTAATCCTTAAATCATGAAAACTAAAAACTTTAAACGCGTATATGTTTGGGAAGTTCCTGTGAGGATTTTTCACTGGATAAATGTGCTTTCTCTTACAGTTTTAGTGCTTAGCGGATTTTTAATTGCAAATCCACCAGCATTATTATCAAATGCCGAACCTTTTAATTTACATATGTTTGGCACGGTTAGATTTTTACATTTTTCGGCTGCCTATATTTTCTTTTTCAATATGATTTTGAGAATTTATTGGTCGTTTGTAGGAAATCAATTTTCAAATTGGCGTGCCTTTTGGCCCTTTACCAAAAAAAATTGGTCAAACTTTAAACATGTTCTTAAAATTGATATTTTATTAAAGAATGATAAAATACCTCAAGATAAAGATATTAGCATTGGACACAATAGCGTTGCAACTTTTTCGTATTTGGTAATGTTTTTTGTAGCCCTAATTCAAATTGCTACCGGTTTTGGGTTATATGCCGATAGTTCTAGCTTTTGGCTACCTAAATTATTCAATTGGGTTGTGCCATTGTTGGGAGGCGATTTTATGACCAGAACCGTTCATCACATTACCACTTGGGTGTTCATTTTCTTCGCATTGGTGCATATTTACTTGGTTTTTTATCACGATTGGTTAGAAGGTCGTGGCGAAGTATCATCTATGTTTGGCGGTTATAAATTTGTAAATAATAAACGTATTAAAAACAACTAATTCAATAGTTAGCAAATCAAACTAAAAGTAAATTCATTTTGTTTAATTTTAAATACAAATGAATTTACTTTTTTATTTTTTATATGAGCACAACCGAACGAACACCAGTAGCCATAAGCAGCGATTCCTTTTTCTTTGAAAAGGATAAGTCAAATAGCATTTTAATAATGGGAGTAGGCAATTACCTAATGGGTGATGAGGGCGTTGGCGTTCATCTTATTCAGGCGCTGTCTAAAATTCACTTGCCTGATTATGTTGATATTTTAGATGGCGGCACGGGTGGATTTCTATTGCTAAGTTGTTTTGAAGCCTATAACACCATCATTTTTGTGGATGCCACCATTGATGGAAAGCCCGCTGGAACCATTTCATTAATACGCCCAAAATTTGCATCCGATTTTCCTTCGGCTTTAAGCGTTCACGATGTGGGCTTAAAAGATATGATTGAAGCTGTTTATCTTATGGAACAAACGCCCGACATTCATCTATTTACCATATCTATTGAAGAATTAATTCCGATGCTTATTGCACTAAGCCCCAAAGTTCAAAAGGCTATACCTGAAATTATTAAAAAAGTTTTAGCGCTTTCAAAAGAGCTTCATCTAAAGAAAGTTCCTTTTAAAGAATGAATTTGCTAATAAATTGACCATTTGTTCATTTGTGGCTAACTTTGCTTTTATCGGGGCATAAAATTTTAAAGGATAAGCATGTTAAAAACCTATTGCATTACAGTTACTGGTTTGGTTCAAGGCGTAGGTTTTCGCCCGTTTGTTTATAATTTAGCAACTAAATTTTCATTAAAAGGAACCGTTTCTAACAACCAAATGGGGCTTGTTGTGTTTGTTACCGGATTGCAAAGTGTGATTGATGAGTTCTATAATGCTTTAGTTCAAAACCCACCGCCCGTTTCGCGCATTAAAAGCAGCCTCATTTATCAAATTGATTTAAGAGCATTTAGCGACTTTAAAATCATTCCAACCAATAAAAATGGCAGAATTGACCTGCCCTTAACACCCGATTTTGCCATTTGTGAGGATTGCAAAAACGACCTCCTAAACCCTAAAAACAAACGCTATCAATATCCGTTTACAACTTGCGTTAATTGTGGCCCACGTTGGGCAATTACAAAAACCTTTCCGTTTGAACGCAATCACACCAGTATTGATGATTTTAAAATGTGCGACTCCTGCCAAACAGAATATGTTCGTCCGGCTGATAGACGCTTTCATTCGCAAACAAATACCTGTAATCACTGTGGTGTAAGTTTATTTTTAACCGATAATAAGGGAACTGAAGTTAAGGTAGCTACCGCTCAATTATTTAAAAAAATAGTGCAATTACTCAGTGATGGCGCTATTATCGCTATAAAAAATACGAGTGGTTATTTGTTGTGCTGTAACGCCCAAAATGAGTTGGCAATTAAAAAGTTGAGGATTAAGAAAAACCGACCCAACAAGCCATTTGCGGTACTTTTTCCCTCTTTAGCGTCTCTTAAAAAGGAATTTAGCATTAATGAATACCAATTAAAATCATTGACTTCAACGCAATGTCCCATAAATATTATCCCCTTTAACAAATATAAGGGGGCTATCGCTTTAAATGCCATTGCCCCAAAGCTCAATCAAATTGGGGTGCTATTGCCTTATTCTGGAATTTTGCAATTGCTGGCTAGTGAATTAGATTTTCCAATTGTGGCAACAAGCGGTAATAGTCACGGGTCGCCAATTATTAGCAATAATGAATTGGCGTTAAAAAGTCTCAATAAAGTAGCCGACTTTTTTTTACAACACAACTTGCAAATTACGCATCCACAAGACGATTCGGTTGTTAAATTTAGCGCAAAGTATTCTCAAGAAGTGCTGTTTCGTCGATCGCGCGGTTATGCGCCCAATTATTTTAATGCCCAAATTAATTCAGATAAAAAAATTTTGGCAATGGGAGCCCATCTAAAAAGCAGTATCGCTTTTTACCCAAATAACTATTTATATGTCAGTCAGTATTTGGGAAATCTTGATAATTTTGAAGTTTACAATCGCTTTACAGATACCGTTGCCGATTTTATTTCAATTTTTGAACAACCACCAGAACGTATCTTAATAGATAAACACCCACGGTATCAAAGTTCGCAATTTGGAAAGGAGCTGGCATTAAAAATAAATGTAAAATGTATTGAAATTCAACATCATAAAGCTCATTTTGCGGCAATTTTAGGAGAATATCAACTGTTTGATAAAAAAGTTTTAGGCGTTATTTTTGACGGAACCGGTTATGGTGATGATGCTGCAATTTGGGGGGGTGAGTTTTTTAGCTATTCATCAAATCATCTTGAACGGATTAATCACCTTGATTATTTTAATTGGATATTGGGCGACAAAATGTCAAAAGAACCGCGCTTGTCGTTACTGGCGCTTTCAACTCCGCAAATGACAGAAATTTTAGCGCACAAATTCAAGCCAAATGAGTTAAAAACCTATCGCACTTTATTAAAAACAAACACCTTAAAGACTTCTTCGGTTGGAAGGTTGTTTGACGCGGTGGCTTCACTATTAAATATAGCCGATTTTAATACTTACGAAGGTGAAGCCGCCATTTTACTAGAAAATGCATTAAATACCTATGAGTTAAAATCCTGTAAAAGCTATTTAAATACCTTTGAAAAAGGATTTTCTGCTCATGCTACCATCGCAGCTATTTTTGAAGATATCAAATTAGGAATTTCAAATGCGCAAATAATTGCCAATTTTTTATTCACATTAGCCTCCTATAGCATTCAATTTGCTGAAGATAACCATTATCAACATATCGCTTTTAGCGGAGGTGTTTTTCAAAACACAACTTTGGTAGATATGCTTTTGGAGTTAGCGCCTAAAACTGTAAATTTGTATTTTCACAAAGATTTATCGCCTAACGACGAAAACATTTCATTCGGACAAATGCTATATTATTTAAACATTAAAGAATAGAAAATGAAATATTTAAATGAATATCGAAATTTGGAAGCCACTAAAAAAATCCTAGATGAAATTCATAAAATCACTACAAAACCTTGGCATATCATGGAGATTTGTGGTGGTCAAACGCATAGTTTGGTAAAAAATGGCATCCTAGAATTATTGCCCGAAAAAGTCAGCATGATTCACGGACCCGGATGTCCTGTATGCGTAACCCCACTAAACCTGATTGATAAAGCGATTGAATTGCTAGAACAAGGGGTGATTGTTTGCTCATTTGGCGATATGATTCGCGTGCCGGGAAGCAAAAAAAGTCTGCTCGAAGCCAAAGCCATAGGAGGCGATTTGCGGATTTTATATTCGCCCCTTGAAGCCGTTACCATTGCTAAAGAAAATCCCACTAAAGAGGTTGTTTTTTTTGCTGTAGGATTTGAAACCACCGCTCCTGCCAATGCCTTATCGGTTTTACATGCCGAAAAATTAGGACTCAAAAATTATTCAATTTTGGCATCTCACGTGTTGGTTCCTCCAGCAATGGAAGCCATTTTAGCCGATGAATTGTGTCGCATTGATGCCTTTTTAGGAGCGGGTCACGTTTGTGCCATCATGGGAATTCAACAATATTATCCGCTGGTTAAAAAATATAAAACGCCCATTGTAGTTACCGGTTTTGAGCCATTAGATTTGGTTCAAGGCATTTATATGGCGGTTAAACAGCTCGAAGAAGGACGATTTGAGTTAGAAAATCAATATTCGCGAATTGTAAAACCCTTTGGCAATACGGCCGCTATTGCTGTAATTAATAAAGTATTTGAAGTTGGAACCCGCGAATGGCGCGGCATTGGCGAAATTCCCAATAGTGGCTATGTTATTAAACAAGCTTATAGAAGTTATGATGCCGAAGCGAAATTTAACATTAGCTATATTAAAGTTTTAGAAAATGCAAAATGTATTGCCGGTCAAATTTTAAGAGGTATTAAAAAGCCAAACCAATGTGACCAATTTGGTAAAGCCTGCAAACCTTCAAATCCTTTGGGTGCGCCAATGGTTTCATCAGAAGGCGCTTGTGCGGCTTACTATCATTTTTCAACCCTATAAAGCACCATTATGACCACAGAAAATTTAGGATTCGAAACAATTAATTTAGGTCACGGTAGTGGTGGCGAATTAACTCGTAATTTATTAGATAAAATCATCTTTAAAACCTTTAGCAATCCGTTTTTAGATAAGAAAGACGACGGCGCTATTGTTGAATTTAGCAATAAAATAGCCATTTCAACGGACAGTTTTGTGATTACTCCCATTTTTTTTAGGGGTGGCAACATTGGCAGTTTAGCAGTTCACGGAACCGTAAATGATGTGGCAATGTGTGGTGCAATGCCAAAATACTTGTCCTTGGCATTTATTATTGAGGAAGGTTTAAAAGTAGTTGATTTTATTGAGGTGGTAAATTCCATAAAAACAGCTGCCGATGAAAGTGGCGTGCTCATTGTTACGGGCGACACTAAGGTTGTTGAGCGAGGCAAAGGCGACCAAATTTTTATCAACACCACTGGATTTGGCGAGGTTCATCCAAAAGCAGCGATTTCGGTTCTCAATATTATAGCTGGCGATAAAATTATTGTAAATGCCAACATTGCCCAACACGGAATGGCCATTATGAGCGATCGTGAAGGATTAGAATTTGAATCGAATATAGAAAGTGATTCAACTAATTTAAACTTTATCGTGAGGGATTTATTAGAGGCCTTTGGCAACAAAATTAAAATGCTTAGAGACCCCACACGTGGCGGACTTGGTACGGTTTTACACGAAATTGCTAACGATATCAACAAAGGTGTTGACATAAAAGAATCGGCTATTCCACTAGAAAAGCAAGTAGCAGCGGCCTGTGAAATGCTGGGTTTAGACCCGATGTATGTGGCAAATGAAGGCGTGTTTATTGCCGTTGTTGATAAAAGTATTGAAGCGGATGTTTTGGCGATGATGCAGCAACATCCTAAAGGAAAAAACGCAAAATGCATCGGCGAATTTACAGACGAACATCCTAATAAGGTGGTTATGGAAAGCGTGATTGGTGGTAAACGTATTGTGAGTCCGCTTGTTGGCGAACAACTACCGCGCATTTGTTAATTACCAAACCATAAAGCGGGCATTTATTTAATTTGCCAAGAGCCAATAAACGCCGATAATTAGTGCAAATAAGCCACTAGCTAAGCGTATCCCTTTAAAAAAGTTTTCGTTATGGTCTTGTTTTGAAAAAGAAGCGACGTGTCCAATTACCATGGCAAAAGAGACCATTGCCAAAAGCGTTCCTATTCCAAAACCGAAAATGTATTGGATGGCTGAGATTTTAGAGGTAAAACCTAGAACCGGTAGGAATAGTAAAAAATGAGCAATACCAGCTAATCCGTGAACAAAACCAAAGGATAAAGAAGCCAAAAGACCTTGTTTTATATTGGGATGAATGTGGTTGTGTTGTGGTTCTTCAAAATGAACGTGTTGATGTTGGTGAACTATTGGAGTATTTTGACTGTGAACATGGGTGTGCTTGTGATTTTGTTGGTCTTTAAAAATTCTAAAAAATATCCATAGACCAAGCGCAATTAAAATGAGACCAACAAACTTTTCGCTATGTGATGATATCTTTTCAAAAGGAATTAAATCCTTAAATAACAGGAACAAAACCCCGATAAAAAGCATGCCAGATA
>PFPU01000084.1 GCA_002793215.1 Flavobacteriales bacterium CG_4_10_14_0_2_um_filter_35_18 | reverse complement strand
AGCATTTTATAGTTGAAAATGAAAATGTTATCGACAAAAATTTTGGTGATTTAAATATCCGTTTCATGACTAAAGCCGTAGTCTCTAGAATTATGCATGAAGATTCTGTTAAGATGCCCGAGCCTGAGACCATCCTTTACAAAGGAGATATTATTAAGGCAGTTGGTACCAAAGAAGCTTTAGAAAGGGTGAAATTGCTCATCGGATCTGAAACAAAAACCGAAATTCCTTTGGATACAAATTTTGATGTGCGTTCCATTTTGGTTACCAATAAAGAGGTGGTTAAAAAAACATTAGGACAACTTCATTTAGAGTCTTATCACGCAACCATTACACGCATTAGACGTTCTGGAATTAACATTTCACCAAGCCCTTCTTCAAAATTACAGTTTGGCGATAAATTGATATTAATAAGCCGTAAAGACAACATACAACAGGTAATTCGAATCTTTGGCGATGACGATAAACAACTTTCGAATACCGATTTTTTACCCATTGCAGCAGGAATTGTATTGGGAATTTTAGTAGGAAAATTAAGCCTTAATTTCGGCTCGTTTTCCTTTAGTTTGGGCTTAACGGGAGGTATTTTATTATTGGCATTAATATTAGGAAGAACAGGAAAAACAGGCCCTATTATGTGGACGATGACTGGTTCGGCAAATCAGATTTTAAGGCAATTTGGTTTGTTGTTCTTTTTGGCTTCCGTTGGCTCGAGTGCTGGTTCTAGTTTGGTAAATACCTTTCAAAATTATGGTATTGAACTTTTTATTTATGGCATTGTAATTACCTTGATTCCAATGATTATCACCACCATAGTAGCACGCTATTTTTTAAAAATGAATCTGTTAATTTTGTTAGGAACCCTTGCTGGCAGTATGACGAGCACACCTGGACTTGCCACCATTGACAATATGGTTGATACCAATGCGCCTGCTGTAGCTTATGCAACAGTATATCCAATTGCTATGGTTTTGTTGATTATTACGGTTCAAATTTTAAGTTTGTTGTCTTAATTTAACAAGCGCCATGCTCTTGATCACTCCGATCTCTCAAGCAACTAATGCTGGTGTTTAGCTCGTAGCCAAGCAATAAAATAATTGCGTTAAGCCAAATAAACAACATCAGTACAATCAAAGTGCCGATAGACCCATAAAGTTGATTGTATTGTGAAAATTTTGACACATAAACACTAAACAGTTTAAAGTTTAACAGAACCAAAATGGTTGACATTATAGCTCCGGGCGAAAAAAAATGATTTTTCTTGCCGTGAAGCGTCCCATAAAAGTAAAGCGTAGCAATACTTACAAAAAGTGTCAGCAAGATAACAACAATTTGAATGCTTTTATTCCAAAAGACGGCATGGCTTAAAAATCCTTTTAAAGCCAACTCATTGATAAAATAATTGCTAAATACTAAAAAACTGGCAATTACAATCAAGGCAAAAACAAAGAGCAAAGAAACATAGAGTGCAACAAAATATTGCCCTATTATGGAGCGCGTTTTTATGTTGTGATAAGTGTATTCAAAGGCGCTAAATAAAGCGCTCATACCATTTGCCATTAAAAAAATTGACATAAAAAATCCAAAAGAGAGCAACCCTTGATATTTGTTATTGGCGATGTCAAACAGCACTAAATCTACCGCGTCGGAAGTTTTTGGAGGAAGTGCTTGCTTGATGAATAAAATAAAATCTACTTGAAAATTATCAATCGGAATAAAGGGAATTATGGTTAAAACAAATAAGGCAAATGGAAACAGTGCCAAAAAAATACTAAAGGCAATACTGCCGGCACGTGCGGTTAAAGCGCCTTTTATAATACCAATAACATACATCCGCAATAAATCATAAATATTCATACCGTTAAACCCGGGAAGTTTAATGGTTTTCAACAACCTAAACACCCAATTTAAAATTGGAATGCGCATAAACCGTTCTTCTATAGTTGTCATATTAAATTATAAATCTGAGCTCACTCCTAATTGATGATGCCAGCGGTCTTGTACTTTCAAAACCTGTTCAATCACATCTCTAACACAACCATTACCACCACGCTTTTGTGAAATATACTGTGAAATGTTTTGAATTTCGGGAGCGGCATCTTTTGGACAAGTGGCCAAACTAACCTTTAACATTACCTCATAATCGGGAATATCATCACCCATATATAAAACATTTTCTGCTTTAAGGTGCTGCTTATTTAGGTAATCATTAAATGCCTCAATCTTGTTAAAAGAACCGAGATAAACATCAAAAACACCCAAACCATTTAGGCGTTTTCTAACCGATTCATCTCTGCCTCCGGTAATGATACAGATGTTATAGCCACTATCCACAGCAATTTTTAGGGCGTAGCCATCGCGCACATTCATGGTTCTTATTAAATCACCATCCGGAAAAACTGTTACGGTTCCATTTGTTAAAACACCATCCACATCAAAAATAAAAGTGGTAATGCTACTCATTAATTCTTTATAGCTTTTTGTCATAGTTTTTTTGTATCGATTGGGTGAGTAAGGTATAAATTTCTTGATATTCTTTAGGTAAAAAATCTAAATGTTTTTTAATAGTAACCACATCTTTTCGCCTTGCCGGACCGGTTTGAGCTTGATGCGGACTGACGGTTTCAATTTTTAAGGCCGTTTCTAGGATTAAAGGTTTTAAAATATTGAAATCTATTTTGTTATCTTCACAAAGGCTTTCGCCTATGGTGTACATATAATTGGTAAAATTGTTTACAAAAACTGCAGCTACATGGAGTTTTTTGCGTTGAGCAGTAGTGATTTTAATTACGCTGTCGCTGATGGAACGCGCTAATTTAAACAGCAATTCTAAATCTTTTTTATCAGTTGCTTC
Organism: Flavobacteriales bacterium CG_4_10_14_0_2_um_filter_35_18; assembly: GCA_002793215.1. GTDB lineage: Bacteria > Bacteroidota > Bacteroidia > Flavobacteriales > Flavobacteriaceae > CG1-02-35-72. The sequence continues at coordinate 6,557 of PFPU01000084.1, read as the reverse complement.
AATGCAAATTGGAATGTTTTTAAACGAGAGAGCTTTTCCTTTTGTAAAGCTCTGCAAGGGATAAAATACGCCAGCTCTTGATTGGGTTTGTAGGGCTTCTAAAGGCACGCTTCCCGAAGTGTGAACCACTAAACCATCGGTTTTTAATTTTGATGAAAAGACCGAAATAGCATCATCGGGGATGGCAATTATATAAATATCGGCTGGCAACAAATCAGATAAATTGGTTGTGAAAAGTGCATTAAAAGGCTTATTTTTAATTGGATGACGGTTATAAATCTGGATTACATTTACACTTTTCACCTTTTCAAAAGCAGCTACTAAATGCGATGCCAAATTGCCATAACCTAAAACGCTGATTGCTATCATAAGGCGAAGATAAATGAATTGAATCACAAAAAAAATTCCACCCTAAAAAAGGTGGAATTTAAAAAAGTTCACAAAAATTTATGCTTTGTTGGTGATGGCTGCTTGTGCTGCTGCTAATCGGGCAATAGAAACGCGGTATGGTGAGCAACTCACATAATTTAAGCCCGTTCGGTGACAAAATTCTATAGAGCTTGGTTCGCCACCATGTTCGCCACAAATGCCGACTTTTAATTTTGGGTTTGTTGCACGACCTTTTTGAGTTGCCATTTCAACCAATTGTCCAACGCCTTCTTGGTCTAAAACCTGAAAAGGATCAACTTTTAAAATGCCTTTTTTGATATAAATGGGTAAAAAACTTCCAGCGTCATCGCGCGAATAGCCAAAAGTCATCTGGGTTAAATCGTTTGTGCCAAATGAAAAGAATTCAGCGCATTGCGCTATTTTATCGGCCGTAAGTGCGGCACGCGGAATTTCAATCATCGTTCCTACCAAATAGTCAATTTTAGTCTTGCGTTCTTCAAAAACTTTATCAGCTGTTTTTCGGATGATGTTTTCTTGATAAACAAATTCTGCTAAATTTCCGATAAGCGGTACCATAATTTCTGGCACGGCTTTAATTCCTCTAGCTTTAAGATTTAATGCAGCTTCAATAATGGCGCGGGTTTGCATTTCTGTAATTTCGGGATAGGTATTTCCTAAACGGCAACCACGGTGTCCGAGCATAGGATTGAACTCACTTAATTCATTGACTTTAGCTTTTACCTCGGCAAGGCTAATGCCCATTTCTTGAGCCATTTCTTGCTGATTTTCGGTTTCGTGAGGAACAAATTCATGTAGGGGAGGGTCTAATAATCTAATTGTTACAGGCAAATCGTGCATAGCCTCAAAAATACCTTCAAAATCGGCGCGTTGCATTGGCAACAATTTATCAAGTGCTTTGCGTCTTCCGGTTTCATCAGCGGCTAAAATCATTTCACGCATGGCTTTTATGCGTTCGCCTTCAAAAAACATATGTTCTGTTCGGGTCAAGCCGATGCCTTGAGCGCCAAAATTTCTAGCAATTTTAGCGTCATGTGGCGTATCGGCATTGGTGCGGACTTTTAGTTTAGCATAGGCATCCGACAATTTTAAAAGTTTGTCAAATTCGGGGGTTAAAGTGGCATCTTTAGTAACGATTTTGCCTTTCATAATTTTACCGGTACTTCCGTCAAGCGAAATCCAATCGCCATCTTTAAGGGTTTCACCATTAATTTTTAAGGTTTTAGTTTTATAGTCAATTTTAAGAGCGCCAACACCCGAAACACAACATTTTCCCATGCCACGTGCTACCACTGCAGCGTGCGAGGTCATGCCACCTCTAGCGGTTAAAATTCCTTGTGCAATGTTCATACCTTCTAAATCTTCGGGAGAGGTTTCGGTGCGAACCAATATTGATTTTGGATAATTTTTAGCCGCTTCGGCAAAAAATACAATCTGACCAGAGGCTGCACCTGGTGAAGCTGGTAATCCTTTTCCTAAAAGGACACTTTTAGCTAATTCAACTTCATCAAAAACGGGATGTAATAATTCATCCAATTTGTTTGGACTCACTCTGAGAATGGCCGTTTCGGCATCAATTAAATTATCGGATAACATATCCATAGCAATTTTAACCATAGCGGCTCCGGTGCGTTTACCGTTTCGGGTTTGTAATAGCCACAATTTACCTTCTTGAATGGTAAATTCCATATCTTGCATATCGGTAAAATGAAGTTCTAAATGGTGTTGAAGTTTATTTAACGCTGCAAAAACCTGAGGCATTGACTCCTCTAAAGAGGGATAATTTTTTAGGCGTTCGTTTTCAGAAACACCTGCTAATTGCGCCCATTCTAGCGAGCCTTTTAAGGTAATTTGTTGTGGCGTTCTAACGCCGGAAACAACATCTTCACCCTGGGCGTTAATTAAATACTCACCATTAAAAACATTTTCGCCTGTGGCAGCATTTCTAGTAAAGGCAACGCCTGAGCCAGATTGGTTTCCCATATTTCCATAAACCATCGCTTGAATATTGACTGCTGTACCCCAATCATCGGGAATTTTATTGAGTTTGCGGTAAAGTTGTGCGCGAGGAGTTTCCCAACTGTCAAAAACGGCGATAATGGCTTGCCAAAGTTGGGTATAAGGATCTTCGGGAAAATCTTGTTTGCAGATTTGTTTAATCTTAGCTTTAAATTCGGCTACAATTTGTTTTAAATCATCAACGCTAAATTCTTGGTCTAACGTAATATTTTTAAGCGCTTTATGTTTATCTATAATTTCTTCAAAAACATTATCATCTTGATTAGATTGGGCGTTGGTATTCATAACCACATCGCCAAACATTTGAATAAAACGGCGATACGAATCCCAAGCAAATTTTGGGTTGTCAGTTTTTTTGGCTAATCCCAAAACGGCTTTGTCGTTTAAACCCGTATTTAAAACGGTATCCATCATACCGGGCATTGAGTCTCTAGCACCTGACCGAACGGAAACCAAACATGGATTTTCTTCATCGCCAAAAACCGAACCCATAATTTTTTCGATGTGTTTTATACCGGCTTCGACATCATTTTTTAACAATGAAATGGTGAAGCCCTTTCCTTGTTTATTATAGGTGGTACACATGGTGGTGGTAATGGTAAAGCCTGGAGGAACGGGAAGCCCGATAAGATTCATTTCGGCTAAATTGGCTCCTTTTCCACCTAATAGCGCTTTCATTTTGGTGTTGCCTTCCGCTTTTTTATTGCCAAAGGTGTAAACTTGTTTTGTTGAAATTTTGTTGAGTGTTGTTTCCATAATTCAATGAATTAGTTAAGAAGGGCATCACAAAATTAGAACTAATAATTTATATAAAAATGACTAATATCAGTTTATGTATAAATATATATCAACAAATATTAATTCTTTTTAACAATATTCTAAAAATAGAAAAATCAAAAAGTTATCATTAATTCGCTAAGTTTTTAAATTGCAAAATTTAAAAAGGCGTATTTAACAAGTTTCCGGTGAGCTGTAACAGGATTAACTCTGCATTTTTAGCATCGTATTTTGTTTTATTTAAATTGGATTGTGCATTTAAAAGATTAAGTTGGGCTTGGCGAAATTCAATTGAGTTAACTTGACCAAGTTGGTACTGTTCTTCGGTTCGCTTAAAATTAAGGGAATTTGTTTGCACATTTTTTTCTTGTGTTTGAAATACAAAAAGTTTGGTGTGATAATCATCCCAAGCTTTATAAAATTCGTTAAAAATTTTTAATTCAGCTTGCTGTTTTAAGTATTGCTGGGTTTCATAATTTATTTTAGCATTTTTAACTAGGGTGTTTGTTTTGCCGCCATTAAATAAATCCCATTTTAAATTAAATCCATTTGAAAGCCCTAGATTGGTTGATTTTTGTAAGAACGAAGCTGAATTGTTATTGCTTTTAGTCCAGCCATAAGTGCTCGTTAAACCTATGGTTGGTAAGTAGCCTGACTGGTTTGCTTTTAGTTGAAAATCACTGATTTTAATGGCTCTATTATTTTGCAATAAATTGACATTTTTAGATTTAAGTTGTGCAAATAGGTCATCTTTATTTTCCATATTTAGAAAAGAAACTTGTGTTTCAACTGAAAATTCAGGCGATTCATTTTTGCCCATTACCACATATAAATCGTGTTTGGCATTTAAAAGTAATTGATTGGTATTAAGAAAGTTTATACTGTCATTGTTTACATCGACTTCAGCATTTAATACAGAAAGTTTAGTGTTTTGACCAAATTCAAATTGGTATTGTACTCTTTTTAAGCGGTCTTTTGATATTTTTAGATTTTGTTTAAGGAGACTGACATTTTCGGTCAATTGGGCAACATTATAATAAACGGTAAATAATTGCAAAATAGTCAGTTCAATGGTTTCCCTAGCTTGAAGCTCGGTTAAATTATATTTTTCTACAAGTTGTTTATAATTGTAGTGTCTGCTTAAACCATCAAAAAGGGTATAATTTAAGCTAACAGACGAGTTATAACGACTACTTTTAGCACTGTTTAAAGAGGTATTAGTTCCATTAGAAAACACGGCGTCGGTATTATCAGAATTAAAAGTAGCGCCTGCATTACCCGTTAGTGTGGGCAAATAATTGGTGTTTAACAGTCCTTTATTATTTTTTGCAATTTTGAGGTTATTATCGGCAATTTTAATTCCGTAATTATTATCAAGCGCCGATTTAACAGCCTCAATTTTTGTCAGTTTTTCTTGCGAAAAAACGAAATAGGAGCTGAATATCAATAAGATTGAAAGGGAGTTTTTAAAATTCATGTTCTTCAAATTTTTGTTCGATAAGTGCACGTTCAACTTCTTCTTTAGTTACTTTATTACCCGTTCGCATCCATTTGATAAATACTTTAATAGAATTTGAAACCGACAATAATAACGGTAAAAAAAGTAAAGTCAATAGCATTGAAATAACTAATCCATAAGAAATTGAAATGGCCATAGGTTTTAAAAACTGTGCCTGCCTGCTTTTTTCTAAAATAATTGGAGATAAACCACCTACGGTTGTTAAAGTTGTAAGTAAAATAGCTCTAAATCTAGAAGCACCTGCTTGAACCAAAGCATCATCGTATTTAATACCTTGCTTTAAGAGTCCATTCAATTTTTCAATGAGTACTGTTCCATCATTTACCATAACACCAATAAGGGCAATAATACCTAACCATGATAGAATGTTAATAGAAAAACCATGAATCCAATGCCCCCAAATCACGCCTATTAAACTAAAAGGAATTAAAAACATGAGCAAAATTGGTTGTTCATAAGATCTAAATGTAAATGCAATAACCATATAAATAAGCGCTAAGATGATAAGGCCCACTTTTTTAGCCGATGTTTGGGTTTTTTGAGCTTCTCTATTCTGACCTTCATAAGAGGCGCTTACCGAAGTATATTTTGCCGAAATTTGAGGCATCACGTTTGCTTTGATGTCGTCCAAAATATCGGTTGCACTTTCGCTAGGGTTTTTCATATCGGCCGAAATTTGAATTTCGCGACTATTATTCAAATGGTTAATAGAAACATCACCTCTTTTAATTTCGTAAGTGGCAATCTCTGAAAAAGGAACATTATTTTTAGCGGGTGTTGTAATCCACATATCATTCAAATTTTTGATAGCAGAACGGTCTTCCTTTTTGTAGCGCACCCAAACTTTAATTTCATCTTGTCCGCGCTGAAAACGCTGTGTTTGGAGTCCAAAAAAACCTGAACGTACTTGATTCATAACGCTTTCTAAATTCAATCCCAACAAATAAGCATTATCTTTTAATTTGATATTAACTTCTTTTATCCCGGCAGGATCATTATCTGCAATATCTTTGAGCTGTGGATTTTTGCTAAGAACTTGTTTTAATTCAATTTTGGCAGCTTTGAGCTCGTCAATATTATTACTTAAAAGTGAGATTGCAACGGGGCTACCGCCAAAGTTACCACCTGAGCCAAAGGTTAAACTTTCAACGCCATATATTTTACCCACTTTATCACGTAAGGCATTCGTGATTTCGGGAGAAGAAACATCTCGCGATTCTCCTGGCAATAAATTAATTGTTAAACTGCCATTTGACGAACCCGGACCAATACGTTTTATAATATTTTCTATTACGGGCAGGTTACCTGTTTGCTTTTTAGTGTATTGGTCATTTATTTGCCAAGCGCTTTTTTCAATATTTGAAATAATTGAATCGGTTATCATTTCGTTAGTTCCTTGAAGCATTTTTAAATTGACAGAAACCTGATCGCTAGCAACCGAAGGAAAAAAAGAAGTTTTAACAATGCCTCCGTTAAGCGCTCCAAGGCTCAAAATGAGCAAGGTTATGGGAATGGCAAATCCCAAGGCAATGTGTTTTAAAAAGAATTTTAAATAAGGGGCATAAAAATTATCTCTAATATAAAATAGCCCTTTTTCGGCTAACTGATTAATTTTAAAGAAAAAAGTATTTAATTTATTTCTTTTTTCACCTTTTCGCCGTAAAGCTTTTGAATGTGCTAGATGCGCCGGCAAAATAATGATGGCTTCAATTAATGAGACTGATAAGGTTAAAATTACAATTAAAGAAACCTCGCTAAAAAATTGCCCCATTCGTCCATCTAAAAAAAAGAAAGTTGAAAAGGCAATAATGGTGGTTAACACCGATGAGATGGT
>PFPU01000056.1 GCA_002793215.1 Flavobacteriales bacterium CG_4_10_14_0_2_um_filter_35_18 | reverse complement strand
ACGCGTTCAAGCCCAGCAAGATGGCGAACTTTTTTGGAAAATAACAAATGGCAGAGGGCCTATGATTAAATGGGGCCCCATCATAAAAGAATCAGATCGTTGGGATTTGGTTAACTACATTAGAACACTTAAAAAATAACTTAAAACAACAAATCTTATGAAAATTAAATTATCAATTGCCTTATTAGTTTTAGCAGTGAGCTTTATTGGCTTAAGCGCTTTTAAATCACCTGCTAATGATTACAAACCCTTAGAAAAATACAATCTTGGCAACCCTTGGGACGGCTATAAATCTTGGTATAAAATAACCAAAGACGCTGCAAATACAGGAGATCCAACAGGGTTTTTATCAAATAAACACAGCGGGTCAAAAGCATTTAGAGAAATTTACATTAACAGTGTTGGTGAAGGCACGCAACAAGGACACGCCCCTTATAAATATGCCGAAGGAACCATTTTAGTTAAAGAAACTTTTAAAGACAAAGCTGCTTATGATAAAGGTGATAAATTTATCTTAACCGTGATGATTAAACAAAAAGAAGGCTCATCTCCAGAAACAGGCGATTGGGGTTTTGTTATGGGTGCTGGTGGTGCAATTAGTACCGGAACTTCTAAATGGGCTAAGTTTTGCAGCAATTGCCACGTTTATGCCGCAAGTAATGATTACGTGTTTATGAATGCAGATTTTATGGCTACCAAAAAATAAATTTTACTACTAACTATTAAAATTTAAAAAGGGTTCAGAAGTATTTCTGAACCCTTTTATGGTTAATGAGATTAACCAAATTAACTAACCAAACCTAACTTATCTTCAATTTTTTATTTCAAGTTTTATAAAACACGCTATTCTCAATATCTAAAACTTTAGTTTTTTATCGAATGCGTTAACAACATAAATCAACATCCGTGCCAAATTAAACTAACACAGGACCGTTGGCATTAAAAAATTGTTAATTTATTTAAGGATAATATTGATTATCAGTTTCAACCAGATTAGAAATTTTGACAAATAATTTTTTGCTATTTATAAAATAGGTTAAAACAGCTTCTTTATCGCTGAGGTGGTAAGGGTTTTGAAGGGCAATTAAAGGAATTTGTTTTTTTGTTTGAGGCGTTAATTCTATGTCGATTGGCGCTTTATAATCGGTAAAATATCCCATAAAAATTAGGGTATCTTTTTTAATGTGAGTTTCAACTTTTACCGCCTTGTTTTTAAAGTAAATTGAATCAGCTTTAAAGCCAATTGCGTTTGTATTTAGCACTTTTAAAACCACATTTGTACCCTTTACGCCAGGTTGCCCACCGCTCCAGCGATAGTAAGTTGACTCTAAAAATTTAAAGGGAAAATCGGCATGTACTTTTGTTGATTTGCAAGAAAAGAACAAGGCAAATCCCATTAGAAAAGGAACAAAATAGGTAGTTTTTAAATTTTTCATTAGTAAGCGCGTTTTTTATTGCCTTCATAAAAGTTTACAAAAGCATTATTGACAACTCTTATGCCACCTTTTGTGGGATAATTTCCCGTAAAATACCAGTCGCCTTTATTTTTAGGACAAGCGATGTGTAAGTTTTCAACGGTTTGATAAATCACTTCAATTTCGGCTTTTATGCTTTCTGATTTTAATTTTTCGGCTATTTTTTTTGAAATTTGAACATCCGTAAAGGGATTGTAGATTGCCTTTACAAAATTTTCAGTATTCAAAGGGGTATTTTTGGTTTTACAGTTTTGATAAACGGTTTCAACTATGTGATATTGATTGGTATCTTTTAGCAATTCTAAAGCCGCTTTAAAGGCGATAAAATCTTCTAAGCGCGCCATATCAATACCATAACAATCGGGATATCTAATTTGTGGCGCTGACGAAACTACCACTATTTTTTTTGGGTGAAGACGGTCTAGAATTTTAATAATGCTCTTTTTTAATGTGGTACCGCGAACAATACTGTCATCTATAATTACCAAATTATCGGTGGGTTTTACCACGCCATAGGTAACATCATAAACATGTTCTACCAATTCATCTCGGCTGTTATCATCTGCAATAAAAGTGCGCAAGGTAACGTCCTTTATGGCAATTTTTTCTACCCTTGGGCGCTCTGATAAGATGCTATTTAAATCATCAGCCGAAATGGTGCGTTTGCCTTTTAAAATTTGTTTTAACTTTTGTTGGTTTAAAAAATCTTCGGCGGCTTCGGTCATTCCATAAAAGGAAGTTTCGGCAGTATTGGGGATATAAGAAAAAACGGTATTTTTTAAATCATTTTCAATACTTTTTAAAACATCAGGAAAAATGAGTTTTCCGAGTTTTTTTCGCTCTTGATAAATTACGGCATCACTACCTCTTGAAAAGTAAATCCGTTCAAAGGAACAAGCTTGTTTTAATAGAGGTTCTTTAATTTTTTCAACGGTAACCAATCCGTCTTTTTTAATGATAATGGCGTGTGCGGGTTCTAGTTCAATAACCGATTCGAAAGGGACATTAAAGACGGTTTGAATTACGGGGCGCTCTGAAGCAACCACCACAATTTCATCATCTTTATAAAAATAGGCGGGTCTAATTCCCGAAGGATCTCTAAAAACAAAAGCATCGCCATGACCAATTAAACCGGCCATTGCATAACCGCCATCCCAATTTTTTGAAGAGCGTTCTAAAATGCGTTGAATGTTTAATTCTTTGCCAATAAGTGGTGAGGCTTCTTTTTTATTAACGCCTAAGTCTTTAAATTTAAGGTAAGTTTTAGCGACTTCATCATCTAAAAAGTGACCGATTTTTTCCATAACGGTAACGGTATCTGTTTCTTCTTTTGGATGTTGTCCTAGGTCGATAAGTTCTTGAAGCAACTCGTCGGAATTTGTCATGTTAAAATTGCCGGCAACAATGAGGTTTTTGTGCTTCCAATTGCTTTGTCTTAAAAAGGGATGAACACTTTCGATGCTGTTTTTGCCAAAAGTGCCATAACGCACGTGGCCTAAAAACAATTCCCCTAAATAAGGCAGGTTTAATTTTTGTAATTCAACATCATTCTCATATTCAGGATGTTCTTTCATGCCTTCATTTAGGCGTTCATTAATTTGCTGAAAAATATCCTGAATGGGTTGGGAGTTGTTTGAGCGAATTCGGCTAATATAGCGCGTTCCGGGAATGTCATTAAATTTAATACTAGCAAATCCGGCGCCATCTTGACCGCGGTTGTGTTGCTTTTCCATCATTAAATACATTTTATTGATGGCGTAAAAAGAAGTGCCGTATTTATCTTTATAAAATTGTAAAGGCTTTAGCAACCTAAGCATTGCTATTCCGCATTCATGTTTTATAGCATCGCTCATAATTATTTTATATTAGATAGTTGTTTTGTCATTTTATTGCAATTCAATATCAAATTGGGTAAGATTTTTAAATTGAGTGAGTCTTTGTTGAATTTCGCTTTGTGAGAGTGTTTCCATTTTTGTTGTGCCGAATTTTTCAACACAAAATGAGGCTAGATTAGAACCGTAAATAATGGCATTTTTCATGTTGCCAAAAGACAAATCCTCGGTTTTGGTCAAATAGCCTATAAAGCCTCCTGCAAAAGTGTCGCCTGCTCCCGTAGGATCAAAAACTTCTTCTAAAGGCAAGGCGGGTGCAAAAAACACATTGCCATTGTTAAAGAGCAAAGCGCCATGTTCACCTTTTTTAATCACCACATATTTTGGACCCATGGTGTGAATTTTATGCGCCGCTTTAACTAAAGAATACTCGCCACTGAGTTGGCGCGCTTCTTCGTCGTTAATGGTAATGACATCTACTTTTTTTATCACTTCCATCAATTCAGGTAAGGTGTTATTCATCCAAAAATTCATAGTATCTAAAACCACTAATTTTGGTCGTTTAGGCATTTGCTTAATAACGCCCATTTGAACGGCTGGATGTAAATTGCCGAGCATTAAAAACTCAGCATCAACAAAGGCTTGAGGCACTATTGGATTAAAATCGGCTAACACATTAAGTTCGGTTATTAAAGTGTCGCGCACATTTAAATCATTGTGGTATTTACCGCTCCAAAAAAAAGTTTTACCATTTTTTATAATCTCGATTCCCGAAATATCAATGCCATTTTTTTCAAGCATATTAAGATGACTTTTTGGAAAATCACCCCCAACCACCGAAACAATACCCGAATTTACGCCAAATTTTGAAGCCGAAAGGCTAATGTAAGTGGCTGCACCACCTAAAATTTTATCAGTTTTACCAAAAGGGGTTTCAATAGCATCAAAAGCTACGGTGCCGACAATTAAAAGTTTACTCATTATAATTTTGTTTCAGTGACTTTGTAGTTAACTTTGCAAAAATAACTTTTAAAAATGAGTATCAAAGTAATACAGCAAGAAATTATAGACGCGTTTTCAATGTTTGACGATTGGATGGAACGCTATGAATATTTGATTGAATTAGGAAAGTCACTAAACCTCATAAAGCCTGAATTTCAAACAGATGACAATTTAATAAAAGGGTGCCAGTCTAAAGTTTGGATTCACGCCGAATTAAAAAATGATAAAATAGTTTATACTGCTAACAGTGATGCCATTCTTACAAAAGGAATTATCGCTTTGTTATTACAAGTATTTTCTGATAAAACACCGCAAGAAATCCTCGATGCCGACACTGTTTTTATTGATCAAATTGGACTAAAAGAACACTTGTCGCCAACGCGCGCAAACGGATTGGTATCTATGATCAAACAAATAAAATGGTACGCCTTAGCTTATCAAGCCAAAATAAAAAACTAATTGTTTATATTTGCCCTTATTTAGAACGCTTATAAACAATAGTGTTATGGAAACTACCGAAAAAAAAGATTTAGGAGCAAAAATTGTTGAGGTTTTAAAGACCATTTATGACCCAGAAATACCCGTTGATATTTATGAATTAGGTTTGATTTACGATGTTTTTGTAAATGAAAACAATGACATTAAAATTTTAATGACTTTAACATCACCTAATTGCCCTGTTGCTGAAACTTTGCCCGTTGAAGTTGAAGAGAAAATAAAAACCATAGAAGACGTAAACAATGCCGAGGTTGAAATCACTTTTGACCCTCCCTGGAGTCAAGATTTAATGAGCGAAGAAGCAAAACTGGAGTTAGGATTTCTTTAAACACACCCTTAAATTTATGGAATCTATCGTAAATAGAGTAGCAAAAAGCCCCTTAATAACCGTAAATTTAGAAGATTTTTATCCTAAAGGAAACCGTTTAGTTTTAGATATTACCCCTTGGTTGTGTGAAGGACTGATTCTTAAAGAAAAGGATTTTAGAGCTTTTGTAGCCCAACATCAGTGGAAACAATATGCCGATAGCTATGTGGCCATTACTTGTAGTGTCGATGCCATTATTCCGTCGTGGGCTTATTTATTAGTGAGTTCACATTTAGTAAATTATGCCAAAAAAATTGTGGTTGGAGATTTAAATTTACTTGAAACAGTCCTTTTTTCGGAGCTTATAAACACGCTTGATTTAACCAGTTATCAAAACAAGCTCGTTATTATAAAAGGTTGTGCTAAAAAACCGATTCCCAATAGCGCATTTAGCCTATTGGTGCAAAAATTGCAACCCTTGGTAAAAAGTTTAATGTATGGCGAGGCTTGCTCTAATGTTCCCCTTTTTAAAAAGGATTCACAAACATTTTAAACTTTAATGTAATTTTTTACTTTTGCTAACTTATAAAAAGCGAATGAAAAAATTGATTTTAATTGTGGCGTTAGCTTTGAATTTTAATTCAACTTTTGCACAAGAATCAATCATTGAGGTTAAAGAAGGCTGGTCTAAAAAAGGACATATTGTGTTTTTATTTAGCCAATTTGGATTTTCTCATTGGGTTACTGGAGGTGATAATAATGTGGCGGGTAATTTGGGTTTAGATTACGATTTTAACTTTGTAAAGAAAAATAATACCTGGGATACTAAAATTATTGCAGCTTATGGTTTAATAAAAAGTAAAAATGTTGATTTTGCAAAAAAGACTGATGACCGATTTGAGTTGAATTCGGTAATTGGTAAAAAGGCAAGTAAAAATTGGTACTACTCGGCTTTTGTCAATTTTCAAACGCAATTTACAAAAGGCTATATTTATAAAAAGAATTCCAATGGCAGGGAAATAAGAGAAGAACACACCGATTTTATGTCGCCAGCAGTGCTCACTTTTGGTCCCGGGATGCAATGGAAAAAGAGCAATGAATTAAAATTTAATATAGCTCCTGCAACATCTAAACTAACGATGGTTGACCCAAAATTTACACTGCCAAATAATGCCTATTTTGGTGTGGAAGCGGGCCGTAACAGCAAATATGAATTGGGTTTTAGTGCAGCCGGTTACGGCAAATTTGGTATTATGGAAAATGTAACGATGGAAACAATTTTAATTTTCTTTTCCGATTATTTAGAATCACCTCAAAATATTGACATAGATTATACGACCAATGTTACAATGAAAGTGAATACCCATTTATCTACAAAGTTTACGTTTCAAACAATTTACAACAACAATGCCTTTAAAGGATTTCAAATAAGAGAGTTATTTGGTTTTGGATTTAACTACAACTTCTAGTTATAACACTGATAAATATAAAGTTAAACTTCTTGTTCAAATTCTTGATACAAAAAATCATTATAAGGAAAACGGGTAATATGTATTTCTTTAACCGCTTCAAAAATGCTTTCTTTTAGAATTTCGAAATTTTCTTTTTCGAGTGCCGATATAAACAAACACTTACCATTTAACTTATTCATCCAAGTGTTTTGCCATTCTTTTAAAGTAAAATGTGCCTTAGTTTTTTGAGTCATTAAATCATCGTCATCAATTGTTTGCGGAAGATAAGCATCAATTTTATTAAAAACTAAAATAGTGGGTTTATCGGCACTTTTAATATCTGCCAAAATTTGATGAACAGAAGCAATGTGTGCTTCAAAATTTGGATGCGAAATATCTACAACGTGCAATAATAAATCAGCTTCGCGTACTTCATCTAAAGTTGATTTAAACGATTCAACCAATTGGGTTGGCAATTTTCTGATAAAGCCAACGGTATCGGTAACCAAAAACGGGATATTTTTAATCACCACTTTTCTAACGGTAGTATCAAGTGTGGCAAACAATTTGTTTTCGGCAAACACCTCGCTTTTGCTAAGCGCATTCATTAAAGTAGATTTTCCAACGTTGGTATAACCCACCAAGGCAACACGCACCATTTTTCCGCGATTTTTGCGTTGCACAGCCATTTGCTTATCAATAGTTTTTAGCTTCTCTTTAAGCAGGGCTATTTTATCGCGGATAATGCGTCGGTCGGTTTCTATTTCAGTTTCACCAGGTCCGCGCATTCCCATACCGCCTTTTTGTTTTTGTAAGTGTGTCCAAAGGCGCGTTAAGCGCGGCAACATATATTCACATTGGGCTTTTTCTACCTGAGTTCGGGCATAGGAAGTTTGAGCGCGTTGTGCAAAAATATCGAGAATTAAATTGGTGCGGTCAATCACTTTACATTCCAGGATTTTCTCAATATTTCTAAATTGAGCAGGACTCAATTCATCATCAAAAATGACTGTTTCTACTTCTTGTTCTTTAATATATTTTGAAATCTCTTCGAGTTTGCCAATTCCTAAGTAAGTTTTTGGATTTGGCAAGTCTAGTTTTTGAGTAAAGCGTTTTACCGCTTCACCACCGGCTGTTAAAGTTAAAAAAGCCAGCTCATTTAAAAATTCTTCGGACTGTTCTTCATTCTGATTTTGGGTAATCACACCCACTAATACAGCTTTTTCTATTGCTTTTATTTGTTTATCAATCATAGTGCAAAGATATGCATTTAGTGATTTTGAGATGGAATAAAAATAAATTGGTAGTTTTAAAACAATGCTTTAACAATATCCTCAACTTTTGAAGCCCTTAAAACCGTAATGTTGAATTTAGTTTTGCTGAGTTTAGCAAATTTGGAAATCATAATGGCATCAAACCCTAGTTTTTCGGCTTCTATAATTCGCTGTTCAATGCGGTTAACCGGACGAATTTCGCCTGCCAAACCTACCTCGGCAGCAAAACAGTAATTTTGAGGAATGGCAACATCCTGATTTGATGATAAAATAGCCACAATTACCGCTAAGTCTATTGCCGGGTCATTCACGTTAAGGCCACCGGCGATATTTAAAAAAACATCTTTAGCGCCGAGTTTAAAACCCGCGCGTTTTTCGAGAACCGCCAACATCATGTGCAGACGCTTAATGTTATAGCCCGTTGATGAGCGTTGTGGCGTGCCATAAACAGCCGAACTCACCAAAGCCTGAACTTCAATCATAAAAGGGCGATGTCCCTCTAAAGTTGCCGCAATTACAGAGCCACTTAAAGCACTATCCTTTTCGGAGATTAACAGCTCTGACGGATTTGCCACTTCGCGTAAACCGTTTTGTTGCATTTCGTAAATGCCAAGTTCGGAAGTTGAGCCAAAGCGATTTTTTTGAGCGCGTAAAATGCGGTATAAATGATTCCGATCGCCTTCAAATTGCAAAACTACATCAACCATGTGTTCTAAAATTTTTGGACCGGCAATTATGCCTTCCTTAGTGATGTGGCCAATTAAGATAACGGGTGTATTGGTTTCTTTGCTAAATTTTATCAATTCGGCTGCGGTTTCTCTAATTTGCGTAACACTTCCAGGTAGGGCATCAACCACGCTGGTGTGTAGCGTTTGAATGGAATCAATTACCACAACTTCGGGTTGTAATTCTTCTATGACACTAAAAATTTGCTGGGTATTGGTTTCAGTTAAAATCAGGCATTCAGAATTCTTTCCGTCAAGGCGTTCGCCACGCATCTTTATTTGATTTTGACTTTCTTCGCCCGATACATAAAGTACTTTTTGAGTCAAGCCCAAAGCAACTTGTAGAATTAAAGTTGATTTGCCAATGCCAGGTTCGCCACCCAATAAAACCACAGCGCCTTTGACCAAGCCCCCTCCTAAAACGGTATCTAATTCCTTATTATTGGTGTTAATACGGTCTTCTTCGGTAAAAGTTATTTGGTTGAGCGCCAAAGCTTTTTGTGTGTGTTTTACAAATGAACCTTGTTTCCAACTGCGCTTTTCATCTGTTTGAACAACTTCTTCAATAATGGTATTCCATTCGCCACACGATGCGCATTGACCGAGCCATTTGGCGTGTTGAGCACCACAATTTTGACAAAAAAAAGTAGTTTTGGTTTTAGCCATGATAATTTTTAAATGTAAACAAAGATAAGCCATAAAAAAATCTTAACACAATTAGTTGGAATTTTTGTTAATGCGTTAGTTATTAATTCTAAACTTAGTTTATTTTTGTATCAAGGAGCTTTAGTTTTAATTAATTAGATTTGTAGGTATTAAAACACATGCTTTTGTATGAAATTGGCATCTAAAAATAGAATAATTTATAGCTTTTTATTATTATTTTTTGTAATCCAAGTGGTGGATGCACAATACACACACTATTTTAAAAATTATACACTTTCTGATTACAAAGCTAGCAACCA
>PFPU01000187.1 GCA_002793215.1 Flavobacteriales bacterium CG_4_10_14_0_2_um_filter_35_18 | reverse complement strand
TTGTCGTTTTACATTTATTTTATAAAATATTTTTGTGTTTGTTTGCTAAAACGTATTTCGTAACCTTCATTTCGTAAATCGTTAAGCATTCTTTATATGGTTCTTCTACTACAGCCAAACTTATCGGCTATACAATCTAAAGAGCACAGTCTGTTTTGCTCTAAAAGATAAATGAGATAATCTAAGTTTTTTTTTCGTTCGTTAAAAGTCATAATAATTTTAAGGTTTTAAAAACCATAACTATTACATACAGCATTACTAATACCATAAAGCCATTTATTTTTAATGTGAGGAGGGGTTGTAATTTTAATTTGGCGCTACAATAACAGTTTCATTAAATTTGTGTATTTGTAGCGCCTCTGTTGTTATTTTGCAATTTCATATAGTAAAGGGTTTAAAAAGTTAAACAATCTGATCTCAAAATTATGTTTCTCCATTAACCTTTAGCAACAGAGGTTTTTAGTTGGTATATAGATTGGAAATTTATCTTAATTATACAACAACTTTTGTGGTTTTAATATAATTTCACCCCCCCTCTCCATATTATTTAAATTATTAATACACTGCTATTTGTGTGTTTTTGGTGTTAAAAAAATAATGTGTAATCTTATAAATTGTATAGAATTACCTTACCTTTAGTAAGGTAATTCTATACAAAAAATGGCGTTTTTGAGGATTTTAATCAGTTAATTTCATCTGGTTTTCGCTTATTTTACAAACTGTAAACCTCAAAAAGTGTCTTTTAAATGCTATTTTTACGTAAAAATTAATGTTGTGATTGTTTTAAAATAAAAAACCATTTGTCAATTTACAATCTATGAAAACCTGTGACTTTTGCGGCAATCCAGTTAAAGATATTGCATTAATCTGTCCATATTGCGCCCAACCACTTTCGGTTTTACCAAAAAAGGCAATTGTAGTCAGAAAAGTATTGATTCTAAATCTTGAGGCAGGTATGCCTTTTGTTAAAGATGCTTTAGAAAAATTTGATTTGGCTTTAAAATCGGTGTCTTCTCAAAATATTGGCAGCATAAAAATCATTCACGGATATGGTTCTTCGGGTACCGGTGGTAAGATTAAAATTGCTTTGCGTCAAAGGCTAAAATCGCTGTTGATTAATAAAGTTATCAAAGGATTTATTGTCGGTGAAAATTATTCAAAATTGACAAACTCAGCAATATATAACCAAAAAATAGTTGATTGTTATCCTGAATTATTAGAAACCCAACATGCTGATATTTATAATCCGGGAATTACGTTTGTGGAGTTGTAAATATTTAAATTCTTCTGACCTTTTACCTGCAAGGTCTCTTTTTGACCTTGTAGGTGTGATAAAATAAGATTTTACTTTGTAAAAAAATTGAACAATCTCTTTAAATTTGTCCTTTATAAAAGATACCTACAAGGTTTTAAAAACCTTGCAGGTATATTGTAGTTAGCGATTTTTCACTGCGTTTATCTTTGATAAACTTGTTAAAAATGACAAGACAAAAAACCTATTTTATCGTCATCACAAAAGGCATTCTTGCCTGAATTCCTTTTAATTGCAACAAGCTTTTAAGGTGTTCATAAATCATTACATTTTCATCACCAAGCTCAGTTTTAAGATTTTGTTTTAAGCTAATAAAGGGCACATTTTTAAAGGCATCTTTAAAATCTTTTGAAAAGTTTGGATAACTTACGCGTTTATAATCGGTGGTACTAGCCATTTCGGCGGCAGCTAAAACGGCATCGTCTAAAGTCCCCAATTCATCTACCAATCCGTTTTGCAAAGCTTGCGTTCCTGTCCAAACACGACCTTGTGCTATGGCATCAATTTCTTCAAAAGTTTTGTGCCGACCTTGTGCCACTTTGGTCACAAAATTAATGTAAAAAGCCTCAATATATTCGGTGACTTCACCTTTAAAATGATCGGACATAGGTTTAAACGGACTGTAATTTTCAGCGTTTTTATTCGTGCCAACTTGCTCTGAATTGACACCAATATTTTTAGCAAATCCGCTGGCATTCGGGATGATACCAAAAACGCCGATAGACCCTGTAATGGTTGTGGGTTGTGCAAATATTTTATCGGCGTTACACGCCATATAATAGCCACCAGAAGCGGCGTAATTACCCATAGAAACCACTACAGGTTTTTCTTTTTTGGTCAATTCAATTTCGCGCCAAATGATGTCGGATGCCAATCCGTCGCCACCCGGTGAATTGATACGCAACACAATGGCTTTAATGTTTTTGTCTTTTCGCGCTTTTGTAAGATACTTAATCATGGTTTCTGGCCCAATGTAATCTTCGTTGCCTTCGCCATTCATAATTTCACCTTCGGCATAAATAATGGCAATTTTGTCTTTAGCCGTAGAGGTGATAAGTCCTTTGCCACTGTCAATATAGTCCATTAAATCGACTTTTAACAATTTTTCATCGTCAGTAATACCCGTTAATTTTTTTAATTTTGAAACGTATTCGTCGTGATACAAAGCGCCGTCAATCATTTTATTTTGCAAGGCGCGTTTTGCATTTCGAGCGTCTAAATTATCGGCAATCACATTCAATTGTTCAACGGTTTTAGACCTGCTTTTAGCAATATCGGCAAGCATAGTTTGCCAAATTGATTGTAAAAAAGAGGTTATTTGTTCGCGATTTGCATCGCTCATTTTGTTTTCTAAAAATGGTTCAACGGCGCTTTTATATTTGCCGTGACGAATGACTTCCATTTTAAGACCATATTTTTCTTGAAAGTCTTTAAAATAAAGTATTTCGGCTGATAATCCTTTAAAATCAATGTTGCCAATTGGGTTGATATAAATAGAATCGGCAACCGAGCTGAGGTAATAATTTTTTTGAGAATATCCATCCGCGAAAGCGTTGACAAATTTACCCGAAGTTTTAAAATCTTCTAATTTATTGCGAATGGCTTGCATTTGGGCAAAACCGGCGTTTAGGTCTTTTGATTCGATACTGATGCCCTCAATACGGTCGTCGTTTTTAGCGTTTTCAATGGCAATTAAAACCTTATCTAAGCTTAAAATTTTGTGGTTTTTTATGCCAAATGCGTCGATAAAGGGGTCAGAAACGCTGTAATTATCACGCATTTCATAGTCTAAATTAAGAATTAAAACGCTGTTATTATCAATGGTAACGGCATCTTTATCGCTTAAAGCGGAACCAAAAACGCCAATAATAAACACAAAAACGACAGTCATTAAAATAAAGGCGATAAAAACACCTAATATTGAGGCTAAAAGATTTTTAAAAAAGGACATATTATTAAGGTATAATGTTTATAAGTTGGGCTGTAAAGATAAAATATTATGCGATAGATTTAGTTAATTTGTAGCGCACAAATGAAAATACAAAGAACAACCTATTTATCGTTAGGAAGCAATCAAGAAAACTGCATGCAAAATTTGCAAAATGCGGTTGATTTAATAGCTCAAAATGTTGGTGATATTACCTGTATTTCATCGGTTTATAAAACCGCTGCTTGGGGTTTTAAAAGTGATGACTTTTTGAATATTTGCCTTCAGTTAACTACCAATTTAATACCGGAAGTCTTATTGGAGCGATTATTAAATATTGAACAAAAACTTGGGCGTATTAGGCCTTTTGAGGATGTTTATGAGCCGCGGATTATCGATATAGATATCTTGTTATTTGAAGATGAAATTATTGTTTCAAAAAATTTTATTGTGCCACATAAAGCGATGTTAAACCGCCAGTTTGTGATGGTTCCGCTTGCCGAAATTGCGCCTAATTTAATTCACCCCATTACAAAAAAAACAATTTTAGCAAACCTTAACGAAAACTGTGAAGATGCTTCTAAGGTTGAGAAAATTGAAGCACAAATAATACGGCCACTTTCATTGGTTGAAAAATATAATTATATTGCCATAGAAGGAAATATTGGCGCTGGAAAAACCTCATTAGCCAAAATGATGTCGGATGATTTTAATGCAAAAATTGTGTTAGAACGCTTTGCCGAAAATCCATTTTTGCCAAAATTTTATGACGATAAAGAGCGCTTTGCCTTTCCGTTAGAGATGAGTTTTTTAGCCGATAGGTATCAACAATTAATGGATGATTTGGCGCAATTCGACTTGTTTAAAAATTTTATTATATCTGATTATTACATTTTTAAGTCGCTTATTTTTGCTCAAGTAACCCTAACACAAGATGAATACAATCTTTACCGACGCATGTTTGATTTGATTTATAAAGAGATTTCTAAGCCCGATTTATATGTGTATCTCTATCAAAACACCGAGCGTTTATTAGAAAATATAAAGATGCGTGGGCGCGATTACGAGCGAAATATTACGACTGATTATTTAGAAAAAATCCACCAAGGCTATGCTACTTTTATAAAATCAGATCAAAAATTAAAAACCTTAATTATAGATATTTCTAATTTTGATTTTGTAAATAGGCCAGAAGATTATGAAAGTCTCATACA
This sequence comes from Flavobacteriales bacterium CG_4_10_14_0_2_um_filter_35_18, assembly GCA_002793215.1. GTDB lineage: Bacteria > Bacteroidota > Bacteroidia > Flavobacteriales > Flavobacteriaceae > CG1-02-35-72. Next base: position 5,112 of record PFPU01000187.1, on the reverse strand, counting down.
AAAAATCAAAGCTTTTAAGGCTTAATTTTTCTTTTTTAAACCCTGATTTTCGGCGAAATATTCACAAAAATCGTGCATGGTAGCGCTCATTTTTTCATCGTTTGTAGCGCGCTGGTAAGTATCGGCTAACGACCTTAAAGTTTGGTAGAAAAAAACTTTCATCTCTTGCAAGGGCATTTCTTTAGTCCACAAATCCATTTTCAAGGTTTCGTGTGTTTTTGAATCCCAAACCGACAGTAAAAGCGCCTTGGTATCGGCATTAAAAATGTTGTTATCTTGAGAAGTCCAATGAATGGTTTCTGGAATTTGGTTTTCGTCTAGGCTAACGTTGAATTCTATTTTCGAACTTTTATTTGTCATCATTTCTAGGTTTGTATTTTGATTTTTTAAAGAGGGTTTCGTTAGGCATCAGCAACATATTATTAAGGCTAATGGCGTTATTTTTCACAAACGATTTTACAATTTGAAAACCGATATAAGTGCCAATTTCACTGGGAGTATCTCGGTCATTTTCAAGATAAAATTTTGAAAAGGGCGCTTGGTTTATAAAGCGCGCCATCAAGTTTTTATCGGTGCTAAAAAGCAGTTGGTTTTCTACAAAATATTTCCAAATAAATTCTTCATTAGCATGTGCCCATTGAAGTTTTTGAGGGTCATATCCCAACAAAGTACTGTCGGCTAGGCTTGGCAAAAAGGCTTTGCTTTGATATAACAATTTGCCTTGCTGAATGCAACTGCTAATAAATGTTTGGGTATTTTGAGGCGGTAAATTTTTTTGAGCAATGGCTTTAGCGACCTCGGCCATTAAATATTTTTTATCAAAAGGGGCGCTTAAATACTGAGGAAACCCTTCATATACGTCGTGTTTGCTCCCTAAATACATGTCTAGCGAAATTAAGAGTAAACTGTCGGCATAAATAACCTTGTTTAAATAATCGACTTCCGAAATTAGGGTGAGCACTTTGGGTTCATTAAATTTTGGATAATAGTATTTTATATGCTTAAACAGGCTGGTTAAATCAACCGTTTGCTCCTTAAAATCGGGAAAGGTTTTTTGCACTTCGGCATAAAGAAAGCGGTTGTCTTTATTTTTTATTTTGTTTAGCCACACGCTATCGGGTTCTTGATTCGGAAAAAGATAGGGAAATTGCGCTTTTATCTCCGCCAAGGTTTGTGGTGTCGCACTGTAAAATAGCTTGTCAAATCGGCTGACTTCAATTTTTACATCAATTTTTGAAGTGTCAACCGCCAGTTTGTCTTTGTTTTTGCAAGCCCCCAAAACAAGAACGCTTAAAAAGAACACAACAAATAGTTTAAAAAGCTTCATAAATTGATGTAGTAAAAAATATTAATCCTTATTTTTGCTGGCAAAACTACTAAATAGTTTACACAATGCAGGTACAAAAAATCACAAAACATCTCGTCAATTGGTTAAAAGCGTATTCCGAAAAATCACATACAAAAGGTTTTGTAATTGGCGTTTCGGGTGGAATTGATTCGGCGCTAACTTCCAAGCTTTGTGCCTTGACGGAATTGCCTGTTATTTGTGTTGATATGCCAATTTATCAAGCACAAAATCAGATTGATAGGGCACATGCGCATATAAAATGGTTGCAACAAAGTCATCAAAATGTGCGTTTTGAAAAGGTGTCTTTGACGGAGGTTTACAACGGGTTAATCACCGCTTTGCCAAAGGTAGAAAACGAAGCAATTCGCGTGATGGCTTTAGTCAATTCAAGAGCGCGCTTGCGAATGACGACATTGTATTATTTTGCCGGATTACACAACTATTTAGTGGCGGGAACGGGTAATAAAATTGAAGATTTTGGCGTCGGATTTTTTACTAAATATGGTGATGGTGGTGTAGATTTAAGTCCAATTGCCGACTTAACCAAAACAGAAGTTTACACCTTGGCGCGCCATTTAGGCGTTAATCAGGCAATTATAAGTGCGCCACCAACCGACGGACTTTGGGGCGATGACCGCACGGACGAAGACCAATTGGGGGCGAGCTATCCCGAATTAGAATGGGCGATGAACGTGCACAACCAAAACTTTAAACCCACTGATTTTAAAGGTCGGCAAAGAGCAGTTTTAACGATTTATACCAAATTGCATCAAGCCAATAAACATAAAATGGAACCGATTCCGGTTTGTTTGATTCCTAAGGAATATAAACAAAGCCTTTAAAAATTACACGACCCTTTTTAACTTTTCGCACAGCAATTTTTTTAAGTGGATGTAGTTTTGAACTTGCTCAAGTAATTGTAGTTGAGGTGATTCTTGCACTTCTTTTTTAAGGGCTTCAATTTTTTGTAAAATCAATATCCGACGTAAATTTAAAATAGTGTCAGTTACCCATTGCGATAATTTGTCGGCTATTTTTGGAGGATAGATTTTTTTTAGTTCCCAATTGCTGATAAGATATTTTTCATCTTCCATTAAAATATCGGTAATAACCTGAGCGATATCAGGCGATTTGTGAGTAACAAACGCATCAATATTAATTTTTTCATCTTGGTTTAACTGATGAATGATATCGAAATAAATTGTTTTAAAAAGTTCGTTTGAAAATTCAATTTCATCTTCCTGCAATTGTAAATAGATTTCTTTTGCCACTGTGTTGACAATGATTTGTTCTTCCATAAGTTCCAAACCATCGGCATTGGTATTGGCGACAAAATCAACAAATTCAACCTCATTATTTCCGTAAAGTAGCAAGATTTTTATAATCGCTTTTTCTAAAACAAACAAGGTATTTATATCAGATGGAGCTTCTGTTTTAACAACTTGAAAGGCTTCCTTTTGAATTTGTTGTAGCTGTTGAATTGTTTGGGTATTGCTTTTTTTAAGATGCTGAGCGAGTTCATTAAATAGCACACTTTCCGAAATATTCATCAGCCGCGCACATTCTTGTAGGTAAATTTCTCGCTGAATTAAATCGGGAATTTTAGAGATGCTCAACACAATTTCTCTAATTAATCCCGCCTTTTTAATGGGGTCATTTTTGGTTTCTTCTAGCAATAACGAAACCTTAAAGGTGATAAAATCTTTTACCTGGGTTTCTAGAAATTCTTTTATTTCGGCTTGAGAGGATTTTCGTGCAAAACTATCTGGGTCATCGCCATCGGGAAAGGTGAGTACTTTCACGTTCAAACCTTCGGCTAAAATTAAATCAACTCCTCTAAATGAGGCTTTTATTCCTGGTGCATCACCGTCATAAAGCACCGTGATATTTTTTGTCAACCGACTAATTAAGCGAATTTGGTCAGGTGTTAATGCCGTGCCTGACGAAGCTACCACATTTTCAATACCATTTTGATGTAGCGAAATCACATCGGTATAACCTTCAACTAAATAGCAATTATCAGCTTTGGCAATGGCTTGTTTTGCCTCAAAAAGACCGTACAAAACTTTGCCTTTGTGGTAAATATCGCTTTCGGGTGAGTTTAAATATTTGGCAACATTTTTATCAGATGTTAAAATACGTCCACCAAAACCCAAAACTCGTCCACTCATACTTAGAATCGGGAATAGGACTCGGCCTTTAAAGCGGTCGAAATCACTTTGCTCATTCACAATGGTTAGCCCTGTTTTTGCGAGGTAGTCTATTTGAAAGCCCTTGTTTAAAGCGGCTTTGGTAAAGGCATCACGGTCGTTAAGTGCATAACCTAACTTAAATTTTTTAATGGTTTCATCGGTAAAACCACGTTCTTTAAAATAGCTTAAGCCAATGGCTTTGCCTTGTGATGTATTTATAAGGTTTAAATGGAAGTAATCGGCAGCAAATTGGGTAACTAAAAACATGCTTTCGCGTTCGTTGGCTTCTAGTTTTTGCTCGTCGGTTTGTTGTAATTCCTCAATTTCAATATTGTATTTTTTGGCGAGGTATCTAAGCGCTTCGGGATAGGTAAAATGTTCGTGCTCCATCAAAAAGGTAACCACACTACCGCCTTTGCCCGAGCTAAAATCTTTCCAAATTTGTTTGGTTGGCGATACCATAAACGAAGGGGTTCTCTCATCCGAAAATGGACTGAGTCCTTTATAGTTACTGCCCGCTTTTTTTAAATGTACAAACTCACCTATCACCTCATCTATTTGTGCGGTTTGAAAAATAAGGTCTATGGTAGCTCTGCTAATCATTTAATATTGAAAACCTAAAAGTATGTTTCGTTTATTAAGAAACCGCTTTTAATTTTTTGAGAGTGGATTTAGTCAATTTATGTTCGGCATATTTTTTATTGATGCTCAAAAATTTGGTGTCGGTACCGGGTAATTCAAACATATCATCGGTTAAAATAGCTTCACAAAGAGAACGCAATCCACGCGCGCCTAATTTGTATTCTATGGCTTTATCAACTATATAATTTAAAGCACTTTCTTCAAATTTTAATTCGATGCCGTCCATGTCAAAAAGTTTGACATACTGTTTTACGATTGCATTTTTAGGGTCGGTTAAAATAGCTCTTAGAGTATCGGCGTCAAGCGGACTCATATACGATAAAACAGGTAAACGACCGATTATTTCGGGAATTAATCCAAAGCTTTTTAAATCTTTAGGGATGATATATTGCAACAAATCATTTATTTCTATTTTGTGGTCGCTAATGGAAGCGCTATAACCAACAGCCTGCATATTAAGGCGTTTGCTAATAATTTTATCGATACCATCAAAAGCACCACCCGCAATAAATAGAATATTTTGGGTGTTTATTTCGATAAATTTTTGGTCGGGATGTTTGCGTCCACCTTTTGGCGGTACATTTACAATACTTCCTTCAAGCAATTTTAAAAGCGCCTGTTGCACACCTTCACCCGAAACATCTCTGGTGATAGATGGGTTATCACCTTTACGGGCAATTTTGTCGATTTCGTCAATAAAAACAATGCCTTTTTCGGCTTTTTCCTTATTGTAATCGGCGGCTTGTAATAAACGCGTTAAAATGGTTTCAACATCTTCGCCAACATAGCCGGCTTCGGTTAAAACGGTCGCGTCAACAATGGCAAATGGCACATTTAGCATTCGGGCAATGGTTCGGGCAATGAGTGTTTTGCCGGTTCCCGTTTCGCCCACTAAAATAATATTGCTTTTTTCTATCTCAACATCGTTTT
>PFPU01000029.1 GCA_002793215.1 Flavobacteriales bacterium CG_4_10_14_0_2_um_filter_35_18 | reverse complement strand
TAAGTAAACAAATAATTAATAATTAATTAAATATGTCTGGGTTAATAGGTAGAAAAATCGGAATGACCAGTATTTTCGACGAGAATGGTAAAAACATACCATGCACCGTTGTAGAAGCAGGTCCTTGCGTAGTTACCCAAGTCAGAACCAAAGCGGTTGACGGGTATGAAGCGTTGCAGCTTGGTTTCGATGACAAATCAGAAAAGCACTCAACTAAAGCGCTCATTGGGCACTTTAAAAAGGCTGGCACTGATGCTAAAAAGCATGTTGTTGAATTCCAAGATTTTAAAGAAACATATAAATTAGGAGACAAAATTGACGTAAACCTCTTTGAAGAAGGAGAGTTTGTTGATGTTACCGGTACTTCTAAAGGTAAGGGATTTCAAGGAGTTGTAAAACGTCACGGTTTTGCCGGAGTTGGTCAAGCCACTCACGGTCAACACAACCGATTACGCGCTCCAGGATCAGTAGGAGCCTCATCATATCCATCAAGAGTATTCAAAGGAATGCGCATGGGTGGCCACATGGGTGCAGTAAATGTAAAAGTTCAAAACTTAAGAATTTTAAAAGTGGTTCCAGAAAAGAATCTTTTAGTGATAAAAGGCGCCATTCCTGGTCATAAAAATTCTTACATAATCGTTGAGAAATAATGAAGGTAGCAGTTTTAGACATAAAAGGTAAAGAAACCGGTAGAACCGTAGAGCTAGCCGATAGTATTTTTGGTATTGAACCTAATAATCACGCCCTTTATTTAGACGTTAAACAATACTTGGCTAATCAAAGACAAGGAACACATAAATCTAAAGAAAGAGCCGAAATAAGCGGAAGTACACGTAAAATTAAAAAACAAAAAGGATCGGGTACCGCAAGAGCAGGTAGCATAAAATCACCGCTTTTTAAAGGTGGTGGACGTGTTTTTGGACCACGACCTAAAGATTATAGTTTTAAATTAAATAAGAGTTTAAAACGTTTGGCACGTAAATCTGCCTTATCATTAAAAGTTAAAGAACAAAATTTAATTGTTTTAGAAAATTTTAATTTTGAAACCCCTAAAACAAAAAATTTAATTGAAGTTTTAAAGACTTTTTCTTTAACAGATAAAAAATCGATGTTTGTGTTTGGAGAGTCAAATAATAATGTATATTTGGCATCACGTAATTTGACAAGAACAAATGTTGTAAGCGCCTCAAGTTTAAATACTTACAATTTAGTTAACACTAACAAATTGATTCTTATAGAGAGTGCATTAGAAGAAATTGAAATTAATCTAAATAAATAGGGATGAGAATTTTAGTTAAACCTATTATATCGGAGAAAATGACAGACAATAGCGAAGTATTTAATCGCTATGGTTTTGTTGTGAATAATAAAGCTAATAAAATACAAATTCGCCAAGCTGTTGAATTAGCATATGGCGTAACGGTATCTAAAGTAAGAACTATGAACTATCCTGTAAAAAGAAGTTCAAAATTCACAAAAAAAGGTATGGTTACTTCAGTTATAGGCGCTTATAAAAAAGCAGTTGTTGAGTTAGCCGAAGGAAATAGTATTGATTTTTATAACAATATTTAAGAAAAATGTCACTAAGAAAATTAAAACCCATAACCCCAGGTCAGCGTTTTAGAGTTGTAAATGGTTTTGACAGCCTTACAACTGATAAGCCGGAGAAAAGTTTAGTTGCTCCGAATAGAAGATCAGGTGGTAGAAACAGTGAAGGTAAGATGACCATGCGCTATATTGGCGGAGGTCACAAAAAACAATACCGTGTCATTGATTTCAAAAGAAACAAAGAAGGTATTCCAGCTACTGTAAAATCTATTGAGTACGATCCTAATCGGACGGCATTTATCGCTTTATTGGCTTACGCCGATGGTGAAAAAAAATACATCATTGCACAACAAGGTTTAAAAATAGATCAAAAAGTAATTTCAGGAGAAAATGCAACACCCGATGTTGGTAATGCATTACCACTTTCTAAAATTCCACTAGGAACAACCATATCTTGTATAGAATTAAAACCAGGACAAGGTGCTATTTTAGCCCGAAGTGCTGGAACTTTTGCACAATTAATGGCAAGAGAAGGTAAATATGTAACCATAAAATTACCCTCAGGTGAAACGCGCATGATTTTAGCAACTTGTTTGGCTACCATTGGCGTAGTATCTAATTCTGACCACCAATTATTGGTATCCGGAAAAGCTGGTAGATCAAGATGGTTAGGCCGTCGTCCAAGAACAAGAGCGGTTGTTATGAACCCAGTCGATCACCCTATGGGTGGTGGTGAAGGTAGAGCTTCGGGTGGACACCCACGTTCTAGAAAAGGTATCCCTGCTAAAGGTTTTAAAACACGTTCTAAAACTAAAGCAAGTAATAAATATATCATAGAACGCAAAAAAAATAAGTAGAGAAGTATGGCACGTTCATTAAAAAAAGGACCTTTTGTTGCTTATCAATTAGATAAAAAAGTACAAACCAATATTGAATCTGGCAAAAAAAGTGTAATAAAAACTTGGTCTAGAGCCTCAACTATTACACCCGATTTTGTTGGTCAAACAATCGCAGTTCATAACGGCAGACAATTTGTTCCCGTATATGTTACAGAAAATATGGTAGGTCATAAATTAGGAGAATTTTCACCAACAAGATCATTTAGAGGTCATGCAGGTGCAAAAAATAAAGGAAAAAAATAAGTAGGAAATTATGGGAGTAAGAAAAAAACTATCAGCAGAAAAGCGCAATGAGGCTACAAAGCAATTAGCTTTTGCCAAGCTTAAAGGTTGTCCTACATCACCTCGCAAGATGCGTCTCGTTGCCGATCAGGTGCGTGGCGTTGAAGTTGAAAAGGCATTACAAATTTTAAAATTTAGTCCTAAAGATGCTTCTAAAAATTTGGAAAAACTATTGCTATCTGCAATTGCCAACTGGCAAGCTAAAAATGAAGATGCTTCAATTGAAGGCGCAGGCTTAATAGTTAAACAAGTTTTTGTTGATGGCGGTAGTATGGTAAAAAGATTACGTACTGCACCTCAAGGAAGAGCACACAGAATAAGAAAACGTTCAAATCATATAACGTTAATATTAGGAAATTTAGAATCTAAAACAAATAATTAAGTAGCAATGGGACAAAAAACTAATCCAATAGGAAATCGTTTAGGAATCATCAGAGGATGGGAATCTAACTGGTATGGAGGAAATGACTACGGCGATAAAATTGTTGAAGATTTTAAAATTAGAGAATACGTGCAAGCACGTTTAACAAAAGCAAGTGTTTCTAGAGTAATCATTGAGCGCACACTTAAACTTGTAACCGTTACTATCACTACAGCAAGACCCGGTATAATTATCGGTAAAGCTGGTCAAGAGGTAGATAAGTTGAAAGAAGAGCTTAAAAAAATTACTGAAAAAGAAGTTCAAATAAATATTTTTGAAATTAAACGCCCCGAACTAGATGCAAAACTAGTAGCCGCCAGTGTAGCACGCCAAATTGAAAACAGAATTTCATATAAGCGCGCTGTAAAAATGGCAATTGCCGCTACTATTAGAATGAATGCCGAAGGCATTAAAATTCAAATTTCTGGTCGTTTAAATGGTGCAGAAATGGCCCGTTCAGAATCTTATAAAGAAGGAAGAATTCCTCTTTCTACTTTTAGAGCAGATATAGATTACGCACTTGAAGAAGCTCACACTACTTATGGAAGATTAGGTGTAAAAGTATGGATTATGAAGGGTGAGGTTTATGGTAAGCGAGAATTGTCTCCACTAATAGGTATGGCTAAAAAACAAGACAAATCTAATGCAGTTGCTGGTGGAAAAAACAAAAGACAAGATCGTAAAAGAAGATAAATTTTTAAAATTTAGAAGATGTTACAACCTAAAAGAGTAAAATATCGTAAAGTACAGAAAGGTAAAGGCCAAGTACAAGGAAATACCAACAGAGGTCATTTGCTTTCAAATGGAATGTTTGGAATAAAAACTCTTGAACAAAATTGGTTAACTGCTCGTCAAATAGAAGCTGCACGTATCGCTGCCACTAGATATATGAAAAGAGAAGGCCAATTATGGATTAAAATATTTCCAGATAAACCCATTACCAAAAAACCCCTCGATGTTCGTATGGGTAAAGGTAAAGGCGCTCCAGAATATTGGGTAGCACCGGTTAAACCCGGAAGAATGCTGTTTGAAGTAGGTGGAGTTCCATTAGAAGTAGCAAAAGAAGCTTTGCGTTTAGCAGCACAAAAATTGCCCGTTAAAACTAAGTTTATAATTGCTAGAGATTTTGATAACGCTTAATTGAATTGAAAATGAAACAATCAGAAATAAAAGAATTATCTGTCAAAGATTTGCAAGAAAAATTTAAAGACCTCAAAAAAAATTACGGAGATCTTAAAATGGCTCATACCATTTCGCCACTAGAAAATCCAATTCAATTGAGAGCACTTAGAAGAACTGTTGCAAGAATTGCTACAGAAATAACCAAAAGAGCAATATAATAATTGTATTCTGTAAGAAATGGAAAAAAGAAATCTTAGAAAAGAAAGAGTAGGCGTTGTTACAAGCGATAAAATGGATAAATCTATTGTTGTTGCCGAAGTAAAACGTGTAAAACACCCTATGTATGGAAAATTCGTGCTTAATACTAAAAAATATGTTGCGCACGATGAAAATAATGATTGCAATATTGGAGATACGGTAAAGATAATGGAAACACGACCATTAAGTAAATCTAAATGTTGGAGATTAGTAGAAATCATTGAAAGAGCTAAATAGTTATGTTACAACAAGAATCAAGATTAAATGTAGCCGATAATACTGGTGCTAAAGAAGCACTTGTTATTAGAGTTTTAGGCGGCACCAACCGAAGATATGCTTCTATAGGTGATAAAATTGTAGTAGCTATTAAAGACGCTACCCCAAACGGTTCTATTAAAAAAGGACAAGTTGCAAAAGCGGTAGTTGTGAGAACTAAAAAAGAAATCAGACGTAAAGACGGATCTTATATTAGATTTGACGATAACGCTTGCGTTCTTTTAGATGCTACTTCTGGCGAAATGAAAGGCACACGTGTTTTTGGTCCAGTAGCAAGAGAATTACGCGAAAAACAATTCATGAAAATTGTATCATTAGCACCAGAAGTGCTTTAAAACCTTATTGAGATGAATAAGCTAAAATTAAAATCTGGTGATACAGTTAAAGTAATTGCTGGAGAACAAAAAGGAAAAGAAGGTAAAATAAGAGAAATATTTCGCAACAAAAATCGCGCAGTTGTCGATGGTGTTAATTTGGTATCTAAACATACCAAACCAAGCGCTCAAAGCCCACAAGGTGGTATTGTTAAAAAAGAAGCTTCATTGCATATCTCAAATTTAATGCTCGTTGTAAAAGGACAAGCAACTAGAGTGGGATATAAAATTGAAGGCGATAAAAAAGTGAGGTATTCTAAAAAATCTGGAGAAGTTATTTAGTTATGGAATATACACCAAGACTTAAGGAAGTTTATAAGAGCACAATTATAAAAGCGCTTACAAACGAATATGGCTATAAAAATGTAATGCAAGTACCTAAATTACAAAAAATTGTAATTAGCAAAGGTGTTGGCGCTGCTATAGCCGATAAGAAATTAATTGAATATGCAGTTGAAGAACTAACAAACATTACTGGTCAAAAACCGGTATCAACTTTATCTAAAAAAGACGTTGCAGCTTTTAAATTGCGTAAAGGAATGCCCGTTGGCGTTAAAGTAACCTTACGCGCTACAAAAATGTACGAATTTTTAGATCGCTTAGTAACAACAGCATTGCCAAGAGTTAGAGACTTTAACGGTATTAAAGCAAGTGGATTTGACGGTAGAGGAAATTATAATTTAGGGATAACCGAACAAATTATTTTTCCCGAAATAAATATCGATAAAATTTATAAAATTGGCGGTATGGATATTACATTTGTAACATCAGCAGCTACCGATAAAGAAGCTAAATCATTATTAACCCAATTAGGTTTACCATTTAAAAAAAACTAAGCAATGGCTAAAGAATCAATGAAAGCCCGTGAGGTTAAGAGAAAAAAAACAGTTGCAAAATATGCAGCCAAACGCAAAGCTTTAAAAGCAGCTGGCGATTCAGTAGGCCTTCAAAAGCTTCCTAAAAATGCATCACCTATTCGTATGCATAACCGCTGTAAATTAACCGGCAGACCAAAAGGCTATATTCGTCATTTTGGAATTTGCCGTGTAACTTTTAGAGAAATGGCAAACGAAGGTTTGTTACCTGGTGTAAGAAAAGCCAGCTGGTAAAATTATAAATTGGTTTCAGGTTTAATTTTAAATGGTTTAGAATTAAATACCAAAACCGCAAATTAATAACTATATGAACACAGATCCAATAGCAGATTATTTAACAAGAGTTAGAAATGCTGTAAGTGCCGGAAAACGCATAGTAGAAATACCATCGTCGGGACTTAAAAAAGAAATTACTAAAATCTTGTTTGATCAAGGCTTTATTTTAAGTTACAAATTTTTAGAAGATACCGTTCAAGGTACTATTAAAATTGCCTTAAAATACGATAAGATTACCAAAGAACCTGTAATTAAAAAATTGCAACGTATCAGCACGCCTGGTCTAAGAAAATATTCAAGTTCAACCGATATGCCTAGAGTTTTAAACGGCTTAGGTATTGCAATTGTTTCAACTTCTAAAGGAGTGATGACCAATAAGCAAGCGCGCGTTGAAAATGTAGGTGGCGAAGTTTTATGTTACGTTTATTAAAATAAGTATAAGATGTCTAGAATAGGAAATAATCCAATAAACATACCTGCTGGTGTAAACGTTACTTTTGAAAATGGCGTAATTACTGTAAAAGGTAAATTAGGTGAACTAAAACAAGAAATTGATGCCATAAATGTAAAAATTGAAGGCAATATTATTACTGTTGAAAGAGCTTCTGAAGAAAAAGAAGTGAAATCTAAACACGGTTTATACCGCGCATTAATTTTTAATATGATTGAAGGCGTTTCTAACGGCTGGAAAAAAGAACTTGAATTAGTAGGCGTAGGTTACAGAGCATCAAATCAAGATCAAAAACTTGAATTGGCTTTAGGATTTTCACATAATATTGTGATGCTAATTGCCGATGAAGTAAAAGTTGAAACAGTATCAGATAAAGGTAAAAATCCAATAATTAAATTATCATCTAATGATAAACAATTAGTAGGACAAGTAGCTGCTAAAATACGTTCTTACCGCAAACCTGAACCTTATAAAGGCAAAGGTGTTAAATATGTAGGAGAACAATTACGTAAAAAAGCAGGTAAAACTGCATAATAAATAAGAGATTATGGCATTATCTAAGCTTCAAAGAAGACAAAGAATAAAACTAAGAATCAGAAAAATTGTTTCTGGTACGGCAACTAAACCTCGATTGGTAGTGTTTAGAAGTAATAAAGATATTTACGCACAATTAATTGACGATGTAGCCGGAAAAACTTTGATTGCAGTTTCTTCAAGAGAAAAAGAAATTGCTAATTCAGGCGCTAAATTAGAAAAAGCAACAGCTGTTGGCAAAGTAATAGGCGAAAAAGCAAATAAAGCAGGTTTAACAACATGTGCTTTTGATAGAAATGGTTATCTATACCATGGTAGAGTTAAAGCTTTAGCCGATGGCGCTAGAGAAGCAGGATTAAAATTTTAGTAAATTATGTATCAAAAATATAATAACGTAGAACGCGTTAAACCAGTTGGACTAGAATTAGTTGATAAATTGGTTGGCGTACAAAGAGTTACCAAAGTTACTAAAGGAGGTCGCGCTTTTGGATTTTCAGCTATTGTTGTAGTTGGTAATGAAGCAGGCGTAGTAGGTCACGGTTTAGGTAAATCAAAAGATGTTGCTTCGGCAATAGCAAAAGCTATTGAAGATGCCAAAAAGAATTTAATTAGAATTCCTTTAGACAAAGTAACCATACCTCACGAACAAAAAGGTAAATTTAGTGGTGCTAAAGTATTTTTAAAACCCGCTTCTCACGGTACAGGTGTTATCGCCGGTGGTGCAGTGCGCGCAGTATTAGAATCAGTTGGCATTCATGACGTTTTGTCAAAATCGCAAGGTTCATCTAATCCTCACAATGTTGTAAAAGCTACCTTTGATGCCTTATTGCAACTTAGAGATGCTTCAACCATCTCTCAACAAAGAGGTATATCTTTACATAAAGTATTTAATGGTTAAAATTTAAAGAAGATGGCAAAAAAGATAATTTTAAAGCAAGTAAAAAGCATCATCAATCGCCCACTAAATCAAAGAAGAAATTTAGAGGCTTTGGGATTACATAAAATAGGACAAGAAGTTTCTCACGAAGCTACACCTAATATACTTGGAATGGTAAATAAAGTAAAACACTTAATTTCTGTAGTAGAAGTTAACTAAGAGATATTAAACTATGAGTTTAAATAATTTAACACCAGCCAAAGGTTCAGTTTTTGCCAAAGGTAAAAGAGTTGGTAGAGGTCAAGGATCTGGTAAAGGCGGAACAGCAACAAAAGGAAATAAAGGCGCAAAATCACGTTCTGGTTATGCTAAAAAAATTGGTTTTGAAGGCGGTCAAATGCCTATTCAACGACGCCTTCCTAAATTTGGATTTAAAAATATTAACCGAATTGAATACGTTGGTCTTAATTTAGACCGTATTCAAGATATGGTTAATGAAGGCAAAATTACTGATACACTTTCATTCGAAATATTAGTCGAAAATGGGGTTGTTGGTAAAAATGAATTAGTTAAAATTTTAGGTAGAGGCGTTTTAACAGCCAAACTTAATGTAACCGTTCATAAATTTACAGCAACCGCAAAAAATGCAATTGAAGCAGTTGGAGGCGTAGCCGTAACTTTATAATACCATAAGTAAATGAAAAAATTTATTACAACGATTCAAGACATCTGGAAAATTGATGAGTTAAGAACAAGAATCACCTTAACTCTTGGCTTTATGGCAGTTTATAGATTGATGGCTCATGTACCACTTCCAGGTATTGACCCAAATCAATTAACCGCCTTAACCGACCAAACTTCTGGTGGACTTTTAGGTTTATTAAATGCTTTTACGGGTGGCGCATTTTCTAAAGCTTCAATTATGGCTTTAGGTGTAATGCCTTACATTTCGGCATCTATCGTTGTACAATTAATGGGGATTGCAGTTCCTTATTTACAAAAACTTCAAAAAGAAGGTGAAAGTGGTAGAAAAACCATCAATCAAATTACACGTTGGTTAACAATTGCCATTACAGTTGTTCAAGGCCCAGCTTATATCGTTAATTTACAACAAACTTTACCAAGTAGCACCTTTTTATTAGGTGGAGGTATGTTTTGGCTTTCTTCAATGGTGTTGCTAACCGCAGGTACCATTTTTGCAATGTGGTTAGGCGAAAAAATTACCGATAAAGGTATTGGCAATGGTATTTCATTGTTAATTATGGTGGGTATTATTGCGCGCTTTCCAGCAGCATTTATGCAGGAAGCAGGCTCTAGAGTAACCCAATCTAATGGTGGACTTATCATGATTCTTATTGAAATGGTTTTGTGGTTTTTAGTGATTTTAGCTACCGTATTTTTGGTAACTGCCGTTCGAAGAATTGCCGTTCAATATGCAAAACGTACCGTTTCGGGCAATGTTAAAGATTTAGCAGGCGCTAGACAATACATTCCCCTTAAAGTAAATGCCGCTGGCGTTATGCCAATAATATTTGCTCAAGCCATTATGTTTGTACCCGTTACACTAACACGCTTATCCGAATCGGATATAATGCAACAAATAGGCGTAACCTTTAGCAATATGCAAGGCTTTTGGTATAACCTCGTTTTTGGATTGCTAATTATTGTTTTTAGTTACTTTTATACCGCTATAACAATACCAACCAATAAAATGGCTGACGATTTAAAACGTGGCGGCGGATTTGTACCCGGAATTAGACCAGGAAAAGATACAGGCGAATTTATTGACACCATTTTATCGAGAATAACATTTCCGGGTTCAATATTTTTAGCACTTATTGCAATTTTACCAACCTTTGTGAGCATGTTAGGTGTTCAACAATCTTGGGCAATGTTTTATGGAGGCACTTCACTTATCATTATGGTAGGCGTAGCGATTGATACCATTCAACAAATTAATTCACATTTATTGAGCCGTCATTACGATGGTTTAATGAAAACAGGAACAAAAAGAAGCGTTGCATAATGGCTAAACAATCTGCAATAGAACAAGATGGCACTATAATAGAAGCATTATCTAATGCCATGTTTAGAGTAGAATTGGAAAATGGACATATTGTAACAGCACACATCTCGGGTAAAATGCGTATGCATTATATAAAATTGTTACCCGGTGATAAAGTAAAATTAGAAATGAGTCCTTACGATTTAAGTAAGGCTAGAATTACTTATAGATATTAAAATAACCAACGATGAAAGTTAGAACATCAATAAAGAAAAGAAGTGCCGACTGTAAAATTGTTCGCAGAAAAGGCAGATTATACGTAATCAATAAAATGAACCCTAGATTTAAACAAAGACAAGGCTAATTATGGCAAGAATAGCAGGAGTTGACTTACCAAAGTTCAAAAGAGGAGTTATTGGATTAACTTACATCTTTGGAGTCGGAAAAAGTAGAGCTAAAAAGATTTTAGCTAGCGCTAATGTTGATGAAAACAAAAAAGTGCAAGATTGGTCTGATGATGAAATTACGAACATCAGACAACAAGTTGGAGAATTTAAAATAGAAGGCGAATTGCGTTCTGAAGTTCAAATAAACATTAAACGATTAATGGATATTGGATGTTACAGAGGTATCCGTCACAGAAGTGGTTTGCCATTACGTGGCCAACACACTAAAAACAATTCTAGAACTAGAAAGGGCAAACGTAAAACTGTAGCTAACAAAAAGAAAGCAACTAAATAATAAAAAACATGGCGAAAACTAATACAAAAAAACGCAAAGTTATTATTGAATCTGTGGGTGAAGCTCATATAAACGCTTCATTTAATAATATTATCATTTCATTGACTAATAAAAGTGGTGATGTTATTTCTTGGTCAACAGCAGGCAAACAAGGTTTTAGAGGTTCTAAAAAGAACACACCTTATGCCGCTCAAACAGCCGCCGAAGATTGTGCAAAAGTTGCTCACGAAGCAGGATTAAGAAAAGTGAAAGTTTACGTTAAAGGTCCAGGTAATGGTAGAGAATCAGCCATTAGAACGATTCATAATAGCGGTATTGAAGTTACCGAAATTATTGATGTAACGCCACAACCTCACAACGGTTGTCGCCCTCCAAAACGCAGAAGAGTATAATTAAATAATTTTAACAATAAAGGTAGATTTTTAGGTTATCGAAGGAGTAAGCCTTAATTCATAACCCTATCTTAAAAACAAATTGAAATGGCAAGATATACAGGACCACAAACTAAAATAGCTCGTAAATTTGGCGAAGCTATCTTTGGAGAAGACAAATCTTTTGAAAAAAGAAATTTCCCTCCAGGACAACACGGTAGCACTAGACGTCGCGGAAAAAAATCGGAATACGCAATCCAGCTACAAGAAAAACAAAAAGCAAAATATACCTACGGTATTTTAGAACGTCAATTTAGAAATATTTTCGAAAAAGCGTCTAGTAGCAAGGGTATTACGGGTGAAATTTTGCTCCAACTATGCGAATCAAGATTAGATAATGTTGTTTACCGAATGGGTGTTGCTCCCTCAAGAAGAGCAGCGCGACAATTGGTTTCACACAGACACATTACCGTTAATGGTAATATTGTTAACATCCCTTCTTATTCATTAAAACCTAATGATGTTGTAGCCGTTAGAGAAAAATCTAAATCGCTAGCAACCATAGAAGACGCTTTAAATAATAACAAAAGTATTTACGAATGGTTAACTTGGAATAGCGAAACCAAAATGGGAACTTTTGTTAATATTCCAGAAAGAATTCAGATTCCTGAAAATATTAAAGAACAACTAATCGTAGAGTTATACTCTAAATAATGATAAAATAACTATGGCAATTTTAAATTTTCAAAGACCCGATAAGGTTATCATGCTAGAATCTACCAAAACAACCGGTAGATTTGAGTTCAGACCGCTTGAACCAGGTTACGGACTAACCGTAGGAAATGCATTGAGAAGAGTTTTATTATCATCATTAGAAGGTTATGCAATTACCGCTCTAAGAGTAGAAGGCGTTGAACACGAATTCTCTACTATTAAAGGCGTGGTTGAAGATGTAACCGAAATGGTTTTAAACTTAAAACAAGTCCGCTTTAAAAGACAAATTGAAGATACCGATAGCGAAATAGCTACCATCTCTATCAAAGGTCAAGAGCAACTTACAGCCGGTGATTTTCAAAAATTTATCTCAGGTTTTCAAATATTAAATCCCAATTTGGTAATTTGTAATATGGAAAAATCTGTAAAACTAGATTTCGAAATAACAATTGAAAAAGGCCGTGGTTTTGTTTTATCAGACGATAATAAAAAATCTAATGCAGCCCTAGGAACCATCTTTATCGACTCCATTTTCACACCAATAAAAAATGTGAAATATGCAATAGAAAATTTCCGCGTAGAACAAAAAACCGATTACGAAAAATTAGTTTTCGACATTCAAACTGACGGCTCAATCAATCCAAAAGACGCTTTAACCGAAGCTGCTAAAATATTGATTCACCATTTTATGTTGTTCTCTGACGAACGCATTACACTTGAAGCTGATGATATTGCCGAAACCGAATCTTATGACGAAGAATCGTTGCACATGCGTCAACTATTAAAAACCAGATTAGTAGATATGGACTTATCAGTAAGAGCCTTAAATTGCCTTAAAGCTGCCGAAGTTGATACCCTTGGTGATTTGGTATCATTCAATAAAAACGACTTAATGAAATTTAGAAATTTTGGTAAAAAATCTTTGACAGAGTTAGATGAACTTGTAAATATTAAAGGTTTGAATTTCGGAATGGATTTAGGTAAATATAAATTAGATAGAGACTAACAACCTTTTGGTTTAAAGTTAATTGTAAAATGAGACACGGAAAAAAATTTAATCATTTAGGTAGAACAGCATCCCACAGAAGATCGATGCTTGCTAATATGGCTTGCTCTTTAATAGCACATAAACGCATTAATACTACCTTGGCTAAAGCTAAAGCTTTACGCCAATATATTGAACCATTATTAACTAAATCTAAAGTTGATAATACACATAACAGAAGAATTGTTTTTAGTTATTTAAGAGACAAAGACGCCATTACTGAACTTTTTAGAGATATCGCAACTAAAATTGCCGATAGACCGGGAGGCTATTTAAGAATT
>PFPU01000046.1:2500-4378 GCA_002793215.1 Flavobacteriales bacterium CG_4_10_14_0_2_um_filter_35_18 | reverse complement strand
CACCTTTTAGTCGAAGTTCATCAAAACGTCTTTTTGCTCTGATGTCATTCGAAGCAGTCATAAAAAGTTTGAGTTCGGCATCTTTGAAAACAACTGTACCAATATCCCTACCGTCCATAACAACTCCTTTGTTTTTGCCCATTTGTTGTTGCTGTTCCACTAATTTTAGGCGCACTTCGGGCACAGCAGCTATGGTACTCACAAAATTAGAAACATCAATTCGCCTAATTTCTTGCTCCACATTTACATCATTTAAAAACATCTCGGCATAACCTAAATCAACATTAAATTTAAAATCGAGGTGAATTTTATCCAAATTATTGACAAGACTTTCCTTGTCAAAATGTGAATTATTAATATATCCTTGTTGCATGGCATAAAGACTTACCGCGCGATACATTGCCCCACTATCTACATAAATATAGCCCAATTTTGCCGCCAATTGTTTGGCAATGGTGCTTTTACCTGTAGATGAGTAACCGTCAATTGCAATGTTAATTTTTTTCATAAATAAAACTTAAAACTCAGGACTTCTCAAATCGAAAATCAAACTAAAAGTGTTTGCATTAGCTGCAGGATGAAATTTTGAAAAGGCGTAATTAAACTGCATTCTGCGCATTTTAATTCCAAATCCTGCCGTTAAGCCACTAAAAGTCCTTGTTGTTGCTAAACGCAATTCGCGCGCCCTTCTAAAATTGTATCCAAATCGGAGGTTAAAATCATTTTCTGGAAAAAATTCTGCTCCAATAACAATGTGTCTAAAGGCGTTGCTCAAACCTTTTATTGAGCTGTTAGAAACAGAACCGTCAATACCAACTTGTGTATCCGAAGGGTTTTCGGCCGAAACATTCCATTGTTGCAAGTTATCTAAGGTAAAATGCCAACGAAGTGGAATATTTGCAACGCGATAACTTGCTCCCAACAAAATCTCAAAAGGCAAGGGCTCTCTCGTTCCATCAAAAGTGTTTACCTGATAGCCGGCATTTCGCATTACAAAAGTGGCATTAAAAGGTTTTTCATCATTAAGATAGCTTAGTCCAAAATCAAATGCAGCACCATTTGAAGTAAAATTGTCAATTATCGAGCTAATCATTTTAAAATTGACGCCAACATTGAGATAAGTTCTAGGAATATTATAGGCATATCCAATTGAAAGCGCTAAATCTCTAGCTTTAAAACTTCCCGTTTCATTGCCAAGGTCATCAGCGGCAATCAATTTTCCATAATTTACATAAGTAATTCCACCCTGAATGGTTCCAAATCTGCGGCTAAAATATTTGGCATACGATAATGAGCCATAACTGACGTCTGCTAAAAAATTTTGATAATTTAAGGCTAGTTGATTATCCATTGACTTAGTTATCATTGATGGATTCCACAAGGCTTGATTGACATCATCTAAAGTCAAAACTTTTCCTCCTAAAGCCGATTGACGAGCCGAAGTTGAAACATTCAGAAAGTTAAACACCTGCTCTCCACCCACCTGAGCGCCTAAACTAACAGAAAAAAGTAAAAAAAATAAGAAGCTTTTTAATCTCATATTATAACTGCAAAATAAGCGGATTTTTCTGTATTAGAACGAATTTATTCCGAAATATTATAATGACTTTTGTATAAACACAAAAGCACCTATCAAAAGCCAAGTGCTTTTCAAAAGAAAGGCGATGACCATACGCTCCCATCAAAATGGCCGTATTCCCCAAGCCTCAGTATGCTGCTAGACTGATGTTGCTTTGTGTTTTATAAAAAAAAATCCCGACTGCTTTCACAATCGGGATTCAAAAGAAAGGCGATGACGATACGCTCCCATCAAAACGGCCGTATTCCCCAAGCCTCAGTATGCTGTGAGACTGATGTTGCTTTGTGTTTTATAAAAAA
>PFPU01000006.1 GCA_002793215.1 Flavobacteriales bacterium CG_4_10_14_0_2_um_filter_35_18 | reverse complement strand
CCGGCTAATCTAAACATTGCAATTAGCGTTAAATTTACAGCTCCTACATTGCCTTCGTGCTCTTGGTAAGTTCTTTTAATATCTTTATCGGCATATTTTCCATAACTACCATTCCATTTAATTTGTGTTTTTATGAAGTTGAAAAGTTTATTGGCTTTTTCTTCGGGAGCGGTTAATCCGGCAATTTGGTTATCTACATCGGCTTTTAAAAAGTTTATCCCCTCTAATTGTTTGCCGAAATAATAATTATTAAAAATAGACTTGGCAACACTTTCCCAATCGGTACTATAATATTCAGCAATCTCCCCAGGAAACTGTGTAGAAGTGTGCTCAAATACTACTTTTGCACCATAATTGCCTATATAGTTTATATAAGGTTCGACTTTAATTGCCGGAATATTGATTTCATCAGCGTTGTAAACAATTTCGTTAATGCTTACAGTATGATTATCTATAAAAGTTTGACTTCCTACACTATTTGAAGATTTGCTACTATATTGAATTGTTCTACTCCTTTGGCTTTGAACCACGGTGATAGGATAATAAAAACTAGGTAGGTATTTAAATACATAATACTCTGGAATACTTACTTTGACTTCCATTTTTTTTACCGGAATTTCATATTGAAAAATAAGGTCGTCAATATATCCAGCAAAGGGAGAAGTTTTTCTATAAGACCATTCAACGACACTTCCCAACTGAACATTTGGCATGGCAAATTTGTTGCGTATCCAGTTCTCGTCTTCTATTTCTTTAAAAATAGCTTTATCATTTAATTTTTCTTTCACAATTTTGCCATTGCTGTCTAAATTATAAGTCGATCCTTTTATCGTAATACGTTCTTTAATGCCATCGTTTTGATAGGTATTAATCCCCTTTTCCGCCCAATTAAATCCTTCTTTTTTATAAATTTTGATGCGCTCTTGAACTTCAGTAACTAAACTAAACCCACTCGCGTTTGAGTATTCATAATAAATTTTAATATTTTTATATAAAATCGCCGCTGGCGCCGTTGAGTCAAGCGGATATTGCAATTCTTGAAGTTCTTGAATAGATACTTTACCGAAATCATAATTTTGCGCTTTAATTTTTGTGCTTAAAAGCGATAAGCTTAAGATTAATAAGAGGCTTAATTTTTTCATTATTTTTTTTGAATGGTTTTATGCTTGATTTAAGAGGTAATATCTTTTAAAAATTACCATTTTAATAGACTTATTTTTACAACTTGGTTAGCATTATTTTTTCAGTTTGTTTTTCTATGAGTTGTTTGTAAAAATCTTTCAATTCTTGATAATAAATTGATGCAATAATTGGCGTATTTATTTTTGTAATGGCAACTGCCTCAATTTTGTTTTCACTTTTTTTAGTTATCGAAAATTTAAAAGAACCCACCTCATTGGGCAAACTAATTGCCAAATTTTGAGGCATTGTTGCTATGGTATAACCATTTGGTATTTGTATAGAAACTATATAGGTATCTTCCCAAGCTGTTCCAAAATTAATAGGATAAAGTCTTTTTTCTGAACTAAATGGGTTTTTAGTTTGTGATAAAAAAAGCAAGGGTTCAAAATAAATTTTTGAGTCAATTATATCGCAAAGATTATCCGATTCAAATTTAAAAGTTTCAACTATTGGATTAGAAAGCGATTCTTTATTAGTTATTTTTAACTCTGATATTTCAACATCTCGATTTTCATTTTCAAGTTTAGACAACAAATCTGTTTCAGACACAAAAGCTCTATCTTTTCGATATTCTAGTGCGTTATTAGTATAAAATGAACTGCGTTTTAATCCTGTAACTTTGCCATTTTCATCTAATTTTACAAAAAGATTGATGCGTTTTTTAGCTGGTTCAACAGCATTGAGATTAACAACCGCAAAAGTATCATCAGCTCTTACCAAACGACCTTCCCAGTTTAAAACTCTTGACGGCAACACATTGGCTGTGCTGTATAGTTCGGTTGCATCAAAAAGCAAAATTCCAGAAGGCGATTCAATAGCGGCAATAACATAATTAAACCCATTAATGGTAGGAAACAATGGCACACCATGGTTTCTAGTGCTTATTAAAACCGGATTTGCATTTAAGCCTGCTTCTCTAAATAATGCAACCAAACACAAATTGATGTCGGCCGCGTTACCTACATGCTCTTGGTATGCTTTTTTAATACCTTTCTCGGCATACTTACTATAATTGCCATTCCATTTGATTTGTGTTTTTAGAAAATTAAATAAAATAGCTGCTTTTTCATCATCGGTTTTTGCATTTGCCGTTTGTGTAATTGCATCTGTTTTTAAAAAATTTGTTCCCTCTAATTGCTTGCCAAAGTAATAGTTTTTATTAATAGTTTTGGCAACACTTTCCCAATCAGTACTATAAAATTTTGGAGCCCTATTTGTAAATTGTGTTGAAATATGTTCAAAGTGAACTTTTGCAATGTAATTATTGATGTCATTGATATAAGGCTCCTCCTTTATTGCAGGTATAAAATTTTCATTAGCTTCATAAATATTTACAAAGATGCTTTCAGTACTTCTATGTAGTGTAGTTTTAGCACCGGTTCCATCATCGGTTCTATATGAGTATTCAAGGGTTCTGTTTTGCTGATTTTGACTCATTTTTATTGGATAATAACTATTTGGCAGATATTTAAAAGTGAAATATTGTGGTATTTCTATTTTGGCTATCATTTTTTTGATTGGTATGCGATATTGAAAAACCACATCGTCAATATTTCCTGCAAATGGTGAGCTAATGGTATAATACCATTCAACCACACTACCCTTTTGGGCATTTGGCATGGCGAATTTATTTTGAGTCCAATTTTCATCAACCTCTTCCTTAAAAATTTGGTTTGATTTTAATTTTTCTTCTACAATTTTGCCATCAACTAAATTATAAGTATAACCTTTAATATTTACAGTCTCTCTTAAGTTATTGTCCTTAAAAGTATTAATGATTTTTTCAGCCCATTCTAACCCTTCATTATTATAAATTTTGATACGTTCATGAATTTGGGTTGTTAATTTAAATCCTTCAGATTCTGTGTAATCATAATAAACTCTTATATTTTTATATAGTATGGTTGCCGAAGTAGCTGAATCTTTAGGATAATAGGCTTCTTTAAGTTCATCTAAAGAGACTTTTCCAAATTTAATTTCTTGTGCATTTACATTAAAATAGACAAAGCAAAGTGAGAAGAGGATTAGTGATTTTTTCATATTATAGTTTTATTAGAATGGTTTTAGTTTGGTCTTTTGATAAAATGTCTTTTTTGAATTTTCTAAAAGCTTCGTAGGCTTCCTTGGGATAATTGCCTTGATATACCCTTAGATTTCGCTTGTAAATTAAGGTATTATCATTTAGTTTAATAACTTCTATACTATAAGTTCCAAATTCTGAACTAATTTTTTCTGAATTTGTTAAACTCTCAATTTTATAATTTTTAGGTAAGTTTATCGTAATAGAATCTCTATCAATATAGCCATTTTGAATTTCAACTGGAAGCTGTCGATTAATAATTCGCTTGGGTACTGAAGTGTTTTGGCTAAAGGCATTGAGCGTTAACAACATTCTATCACCACTTTTTTGTGCATAGTTGCTTGCTTCAATGGTAACAGACTCATTAAACTTATTGTTTAATGTGTTTGTTTGATTATCGAAATTGACAATCGTGAGGTTGTTTATTTTTTCAAAATACGATTTATAAAATTTGACAATCTCATCATGTGGTTCGTTAGAAATTTGAAAGTGATTTTCGAATTGTATTCCTGAACTTTCCATATTTAAAACACCTTTCAAGTTGCCATTTTCATCAATACGATAATTCCCTACTGAATTTTGATAATTTTCAAGAAACGCATAAACCTTAGTATGAACAATTTCTCCACCTTCGGGTTTAACAACCAATACATCACGGTCATTGGTAAAAGTGCCCATATAACCAAAAGGTTTTGCTTGCGTTGTGCACTCTAGCCAAACGGTATCCTTTTTTGTAGGCAAAAACAAAATGGCATGATTTCCCTGCATGGCTATAAAATCTTTGTCTATATCTTTTTTATCATCGGCGTGAACCACTGTGTAATAGGTGTTGACATCTGCTTCTTTTAACAGGGCTTGTGTATAATTTACCAAGGCTTTACAATCGCCATATTTCATACGGTCAACTTCATCTGCGGCAATGGGTTTCCAGCCTCCCACGCCAATTTGCACACTGATATAATGCGTTTTGTTTTGCATATAAGCATAAACTTTTCGTGCGCGTTCAATGGGGTCATCAATTCCACTGACAAGTTTTTTTATCTCAGCTTT
Organism: Flavobacteriales bacterium CG_4_10_14_0_2_um_filter_35_18; assembly: GCA_002793215.1. Lineage (GTDB taxonomy): Bacteria > Bacteroidota > Bacteroidia > Flavobacteriales > Flavobacteriaceae > CG1-02-35-72. The sequence continues at coordinate 28,533 of PFPU01000006.1, read as the reverse complement.
TGTTTGAATGGATAATTGATCTCTACCCAATAACAAATTATTATACATCCAAGTTCCAAATTCTTGCCAATTGTTAGCCTCACCATGAACGCCCGACAAATTAAATTTACTAGGTGCTAGCAACACTTGCGGCGCAAAATTTGTAAAATCAGGGCTATAGGGCTCTCGAACAATTGCATTTAACTTATTAGCGCGATATTCAATATAACCTTTAGCACTTGTATTACTAAAACTATATCCGCTAAAATATTTTTCAGAAACATTTATTTTAAACTGATCAGCCGGATATTTAACCGTAAAATGGCTATCAATTGTGCTTACATAATATCCCTGTATTGGATACCATCTAGGATAAAATGCTGTGTTTTCGCTTTCTTCAACACTAGTGTAGTCAATGGTATAGGGATAGTTTAAAGGAAGATACTCGTAATTTTTAATTCTATCATCGGTGTATAAACTGTTGCCCGAAGTTGCCGAGTAATCATTGATTTCACTAGACTTAATTTTTTTAATTTCAAAACCAAATGCATTATAAATAGTTGCTTTTATTGATTTAACACTAGAATGATTATCATAACCAACATTGATATGTGCATAATTATTGCCATTTTTATTGAGAACTGTAATAATTTTATGTTTAGTAACCGTCATTTTATAAGGGTTTTCTAAAATAATTTGATTATCATCCAATACAATAATGGCATTAGCATTTGTTCTTAAGGCATCAGGAATACTAGAAAGTTGGTGATTTGGTTCTTGTGCATGCAGCCATTGTATGGCAAATAAAAGTACACTAAAGTAGATTTTTTTCAAAATAATTTAACCGGGGGTTAGTTTTAAAGTATAAATTTAAAAAAATATTTAAACTATTCCTTAATTTTTGAATTTATTACAATTGTAACAGGCCCGTCATTGAGCAAATTTATTTTCATATCGGCACCAAATTCACCTGTCCCAACTTTTTTACCGAGTTCCGACTCAAAGTCTTGAATAAATTTTTGGTAAATTGGGATGGCTATTTCGGGTCGGGCGGCATTGATATAACTGGGCCGGTTGCCTTTTTTGGTGCTCGCCAGCAAGGTAAATTGGCTCACAATAATGGCGTTGGCATTGGTATCTTTTATCGATAAATTCATAACCCCTTGGTTATCATTAAAAATACGGAGGTTTGCAATTTTTTTTACAAGCCAGTCAATAGCTTCGTCATCATCATCCGGGGCAATACCCAAAAAAATTAAGAGTCCGCTTTTAATTTTACTGATGACTTGTTGGTTTACCGTAACACTTGCGTGCGATACGCGCTGAATAACTGCTTTCATCTAAATATTATAAATATCGTTTCGGTATTGGCTGTCGTCGCCCGAAATAATTTGTAAATAATTTTGGTAGCGCCACTGGGCAATCCAACCGTTTTCTACCGCTTCTTTTACGGCACAATTTGGTTCATTTTGGTGCAAACAATTATGATATTTGCACTTTGATTTGAGTTTAAAAAATTCCGGAAAATATCCAGAAACCTCTTCTGGTTTCATATCAACCACGCCAAAACCCTTAATACCTGGCGTATCGATAATACTTCCACCAAAAGGCAAACTAAACATTTCGGCAAAAGTGGTGGTGTGCAAACCCTGTTTGTGCTGGTCAGAAATATTTTTAGTGTTAAGCTTTAAGTTTGAATCTAAAACGTTGATAAGGCTTGACTTGCCAACGCCCGAATGTCCCGAAAACATACTCACCTTATCCTTCATTAGCGCTTTTAAATCGGTGATATTTAATTGTGTTTCGACAGCTATTTCAAGACATTGATAGCCAATTTTAGTATAAGTTTTGATGATTTCGGCACGGCCAACCGATTGTAATTCGGCTTGTAAATCACTTTTGTTAAACAACAAAATAGCGGGAATGTGATAAGCCTCGGCAGTGGCTAAAAAGCGGTCAATAAAAGCCGTTGATGTGGGTGGTTGCTCAAAGGTAATCATTAAAAAAACCTGATCAATATTGGCCGCTATAATATGGGTTTGCTTTGACAAATTTACCGACTTGCGGATGATATAATTTTTACGAGGATGAATGTGTTTGATAATAAAATCGACATTGTCAGAGGTTTCAACATCAACAACATCACCAACTGTAACTGGATTAGTGCTCTTTATGCCCTTAATTCTAAACTTGCCTTTAATGCGGCAATTTAAAATACTTTGGTCTATTAATTTAACAAGATACCAACTTCCGGTTGACTTTATAACAACGCCTGTTTTCAAATTTTTAAAAATTTTATACAATGATACCTTTTTTTTGGATATTTGGAGCGCTATAATCCTTAAAAAATCAACTTATGAAAAAACTGTTTCTGATTATTTTTTTAATGTGCCTTAACGGATTTATTCCGGCAAACGCACAAACTTATGAATTTAAAGTCGTAACGAGTGTTGAATCTATTATTCCTAGTGGTTTAGGGCGTTCGCGCTTGATTTCGGCAAACGATGATCGCGATTACAAAGAATTTACTTCTACACAATCGGATGATAATAATGATCGAAACAAAGCCGATCGCAGTGAAATGCGTGTAAAAGGTTTTGATGAAACCAAACTCTTAAACTTTTTTAATATTGGCGGCATTCGTTTTCAAAACATCGCCACCAACGATGCCTTAATTAGTTCAAAAATCAACACGATGGTTGCCGAAGGTTGGGATTTGGCTTTTGTGGTGAGCGGCGTTGAAAGTGATGCCGGAAAAGAAGATGGGCAAGGTATCTATATTACTCGCTTTATCTTTAAAAGGTTAAAAAAATAACGTAAAAAAGGTCTGAAATTTCAGACCTTTTTTTATAAAATTTATTTCAAATCAGTTTTAATTTTTGCTAGGTAATGTTGAATACAACTCAGCATATTCAAGCATTTGTTTGGCAAAATTATCGGGATACGTAACTTTTATATCTAATATTTTTCCTTCGGCATCTATGCTTGGCACTAAAACCGGATTGATAAATCCGCCGTAAGGTGCTGACTTAAATTTTTTGTTGCGCTCTAAAACTTCTTTGTGAAGCGCTTGATCTACTTTTACGCCATAGGTTTCAACCAAAGCTTGCGCTGATTTAAAATCACCTTCCGATTTTATGCGTTGAATTTCTTTTAAAAGTTCGCCAAACAATTCGCGTAAAGCGTTATAATCGTTGATTTTAAAATAGGTTTTGTCATTTTTGCTAACTTTTTCTATCAGGTTGTTCGATTTGCCTTTTTCAAAAACCCAAGCGGCAACTAATTGGCGGTTGCGCATGTGGGCTTCTTCAATGTTATCGCCTAAATTTAAACGAATCAATTGCGTCATCAATCCATTTCTAATATAGCCATCATAGGCAACTTTGCCAATAGCAGCCGCATCGGTAGTTAAACCAAACTCAACCAATTTTTGATCGGGTAAATAATATAAGCCAACCAAATCGGCGCGTGCTTCTTCAAGCGTTGAGGCATAGTTTTTTAAGGTTTCGCTAGGGGTTCCAATTCCACTATTTATTTGTCCACTCGCATGACCAATCACTTCGTGTAAGGCAGTGTGTAATTTGCTAGATAGTTCACCATATTGTTTTTCAAGCGCAACTTCATCTTTAGAAAAAGCAAATTCTTCTAATCGTCCGGTAGAACCAGCGTTGTTATAAGCATCAATAATATTGCCCAACGATACTGATTTTGAACCGTGAGCAGCTCTAATCCAGTCAGCATTTGGCAAATTAATACCAATTGGCGTTGAAGGTGAGGCATCGCCTGCTTCGCCAGCTACATTAACTGTTTTATACGAAACACCTACAACATTTTTCTTTTTATGAGCATCCATAATAGGAGAATTATCTTCAAACCATTGTGCATTAGTGGCTAAAACATCCATTTTTTTACTCATTTCAAAATCTTTTATTTGAACGGTGCTTTCAAAAGAACCTCGATAGCCTTTAGGATCATTATAAACTTCTATAAATCCGTTGATATAATCAATATCGCCTTCTTTGGTATCGGCCCAAGCGACATTGTAATCATCCCAAATTTTTAGGTCGCCTGTTTGATAGAATTTTATCAACAAATCGAACGCCTTTGCTTGTTGATCATTTTCGGCAACATCTTTAGCTTTTTGTAACCAAAAGATAATTTTATCAATAGATTGACCGTAAAGTCCGCCACTTTTCCATACCTTTTCTACTACTTTTCCGTCTTCGATAAGGAGTTGAGAATTCAATCCAAAAGACAGTGGTTGCAGAGGGTTTGGGCTTTTTAAGGTTTTGTAATATTTGTCAACATCGGCTTCGGTAACGTTGGGTCCGTAAAAATTGATAGCAGAACCTAAAACGAGGTCTTTGCTGGCATCAAGGTTTACCTTTTTAGCATCTTTGTCGTTAAAAATGACCTCAAAAGCCTCCCTTTCTAATTTGGTATTGGTTTCTTTGAGCAGTTTGGTTAAGTAATCGGCACTAAAACCCGGTTTAAATTTGTCATTAGAATAATGGTGGTGAATGCCATTAGAAAACCAGATACGTTTTAAATAAATTTCTAAGTTTTTCCAGTCTTCAGTGGTTTTATCGCCTTCATAATTTTGATAAATGTATTCGAGTGCGCGTCTGATTGTTAAGTTAAAACGGTAATTTTGGTCATACATAATGTCTCTTCCGGCTAAGCCCGCTTGAGTGAGGTAGTAAACCAATTCTTTTTGTTTAAGGCTGAGGTTTTCAAAACCCGGCACTTTGTAGCGCAAAATTTTTATATCGGCAAATTGTTCAGAAAAGTAAGCGAATTCCTTTTCGCTTTTGACGGCATCCTTTTTGCAAGCGCTAAATAATAATACCGTCATTAAAAATAAAAGTGATAATTTAAGTTTCATGGTTGTTAATTTGAGTTCTAGCCTCAAAGTTAATGAAAAATAAATATTTTAAAACCAAAGTTTGATATTATAATTTATGTTAGTGGTGCTTTAAACAACAATGTTCAAAGTTTGAAATTAAAAGTTCAATATTGGTAAAGGTTTTTAGGTTGCTGTTGGCATCTTAACAATAGTTGCCAGCTCAAATTAGCTACGCTTGACGCTACCAATATTATTTTGCTTTCGCGGATAAGTCCAGATATCTAAAACAAGTTTTTAAGTGGTCGTTTACCATGCCCGTTGCCTGCATGTGTGCATAAATAACGGTTGAACCCACAAATTTAAAGCCTCTTTTTTTTAGGTCTTTTGAAATCGCATCAGATAATAAGGTGGTGGCAGGAACGTCTTTTAATTCACCATGCGCATTTAAAATAGGTTTGCCATTGGTAAATTGCCAAATATACTTGCTAAACGAATCAAATTCTTTTTGAACGTCCATAAATGCCTTGGCATTGCTAATGGTTGCCTTAATTTTAAGCTTATTGCGGATGATTCCTGCATCCTGTAAAAGCAATTCAAATTTTAAGTCGTTATAATGCGCTATTTTTTGATAGTCAAAATTATCAAAGGCTTTTCTAAAATTTTCACGCTTCCGCAGAATGGTAATCCAACTTAAACCAGCCTGAAAAGTTTCTAAAGTTAAAAACTCAAAAAGTTTGGTGTCGTCAAATACCGGAACGCCCCATTCGGTATCGTGATAAGCCATATAAAGCGGGTCTTTACCACACCAACCGCAACGCACCATGTTATGTTCCATATTCATCGGTTCAAAAATAGTATTTTTTTTATATCTTTGAAAAGCTTGATGCCTTAAAACAATCTCTAAAACCTACTTTTATGAAAGCAATTGTTTATTTTTTATGTGCCATTTTAACCATTTGGTCTTGCTCTAGCCCCAAAAAAACCATTCAAAAAACATCCAAAAACGAGGCGTTTGTTAAAATTGCCAATGATAGTTTGCAATATGAAATTACCATCATTGATATTGGCTTTTCAAACTATCTAAACACCATTGCCAAACCCATGAGTTTTTATTCAATTGACTATTTAGAAACTAAAAATAGCTTTTATGTTTCGGAATGGAACAACCGATTTCGCAGTGGCTATAAACCAAATTTATACGAAAACCTCATCGACTATGATAATTCCATTCACTACGGTTTAGAAGTTAACTACAAGCTTTTTAACTACTTTAAATTTGTAGAATCGCGCTATGGTGAGCGTTTCTAAAATAAAAAATACACCTAAATTAAGGTGCCTTTTAAATTATAATTTTATCGTTTAAACCAAAGGAGCGCCCGCCAAAATTTCGGCCGTAGCATCGGCTTCAAAGGTTTTAAAGTTATGGTTAAAAGCACGAGCTAATTCCTTAGCTTTTAAATCGTAAGCCGATTTATCTGCCCAAGTGTTTCGTGGATTAAGCACTTCTGATGGCACATTTTCACAAGCTGTGGGTATCGCTAATTTAAATATTGGATGCGTTTCATAAGTCGCTAAATCTAATTTACCATTCATCGCTGCGGTAATCATGGCGCGGGTGAATTTTAATTTCATTCGCGTTCCAATCCCATAAGGGCCACCTGTCCAACCTGTATTTATAAGCCAAACATTAACACCTGTTTTACGCATTTTTTTAGCCAACATTTCGGCGTATTTTACCGGATGTAAGGGCATAAAAGGCGCACCAAAACAAGCCGAAAATGAAGGTTGTGGTTCGTTAACACCTTCTTCGGTACCAGCAACTTTTGCGGTATAACCTGAAATAAAATGGTAAGCCGCTTGTCCTGCTGTTAATTTTGAAATGGGAGGCAACACACCAAAAGCATCGGCGGTTAAAAAGAATATATTTTTTGGATTTTCGCCTACCGATGGCACTTGAATATTTTCAATGTAGTCAATTGGATAACTCACTCTGGTATTTTGAGTTATAGAAGTATCTTCAAAATCTATTTCATCGCTGTCGCGTTTAAAAACCACATTTTCTAACAAGGCTCCTTTTTTAATAGCGCCAAATATTTCAGGTTCTTTTTCAGAACTTAAATCAATGACTTTAGCATAACAACCACCCTCAATGTTAAATATTTTATTGTCGGGAGTCCAGCCGTGTTCATCATCACCAATCAATTTGCGGTTTGGATCGGCCGATAGCGTTGTTTTTCCGGTACCTGAAAGTCCAAAAAAGATAGCAGTTTCACCATTAGCTCCAACATTAGCCGAACAATGCATGGGAAAGGTTTTTTTAAAGACTGGAAGTATAAAGTTTAAAGCCGAAAAAACGCCTTTTTTAACTTCTCCTGTATAACCAGATCCGCCAATCAAAATAATTTTACGCTTAAAATTGATAATGGTAAAATTGTGTTGACGCGTGCCGTGTTTTGCCGAATTTGATAAAAATTTTGGCGCTTGAATAACTGACCAATCTGGAATAAAATCTACCAATTCTTCTTTAGAAGGACTAATAAACATATTATTAGCAAATAGACTTACCCAAGGCAACTCGGTTACAATTCTCAATTTTAATCGGTAACGATCATCCGCGCAAGCGTAGGCATCACGTGCAAAAAGCTCTTTATTAGAAAGATAATCAATAACGCGGTTATATAAAATTTCGAATTTATATTCTTCAAAGGGCTGGTTAATTTTACCATCCCACCACACGGTATCTTCGGTAATTTCATCCTTAACAATAAAACGGTCTTTAGGTGACCTTCCGGTAAACTCGCCAGTGTTTACGGCAAGTGCACCCGTATTTGTTAAACGTCCCAAATTGCGTTGTAGCGAAATTTTTTCTAATTCATCTGATGATAAATTCCAGTGTACCGTTGCGTTTTTTAAACCAAGATTTTTCATAAGCAGTGTTATTTTTTATTAAATTTTTTACTTTTTTTATTTTGTTATTTTTTTAAGATGCTTTTTATATTAATAAAATTCAGCGCTAATAAGCACCAAGCAACAATCAATAATAAGCCACCCAAAGGCGTTATAAACCACACCATTTTTGGGTTAACACCTCCAATAGTTATCGCATAAATAGAGCCTGAAAAGCACAGAATTGCCGCATATATTAAATAGCTAAAGTTGTTTTTAAATTTTGAGTTAAAAAGGGGGCTCAAATTTACCAGCAACAATAATAAAACATGATACATTTGATAACGCACCGCCGTTTCAAAACTGTTTAAGGCTTCTACACTTAAAATTTCTTTAAGCGCATGTGCCCCAAACGCACCCAACATTATGGTTAGTGCTCCTAGAAATGCAGTTATTGCTATGTGTTTGTTCAATTTTATGTTTTTTGTAAAAGTAAACTTTTACTTAAAAAAAGCCTTATTTTTATAAAATAAAATACGATATCGTTTTAGTTATCTTTGCTTGATGAAAACCGACGAAAATAGTTTAGTGAATGTGTTTATTTCTATCTATCTACACGAAATTTACCTCGCCAAAAACAAGTTGGCCTTAAAAAATATTGACAGTTATATATTTGATGATAATTTGAATGCCATTATCGGAACGACTATTGTTGAAGGCTGTAAACTGAAAGTCAAGGTAAAGGATTTTGAAAAAGCCAAAACTATTTTAAACCTCTATTTAACCTAAAAACGAGATTTAATCGTACTTTAGAGGCGTCAATAATTTTGTAAAAATGAGAAAAATATTAGTCATCGGAGCTGGTAAATCAGCCTCATCCTTAATTAGATATTTATTAGAAAAATCGGATAAAGAACAGTTGCAAGTCATTGTTGGAGATGTTACTGCCGACCTTGCAAGCGCAAAAACAAAGCACCACAAAAATTCAAAAGCCATAAAACTTGACGTTTTTGATAAAGAAAACCGTCAGGCGGCGATAAAAAATGCCGACATCGTTATATCAATGTTGCCGGCAGCCTACCATTTAGAAGTCGCCAATGATTGTTTAGAATTTGGAAAAAATTTGGTTACGCCTTCCTATATCAGCAAAGAGATGGAAGCTCTAAATGCCGAAGTTGTTGCCAAAGGCTTGGTGTTTATGAATGAAATTGGTGTCGATCCCGGAATTGACCACATGAGCGCCATGAAAATTATTGATCACATCCGCGAAAGCGGTGGCAAAATGTTGCTTTTTGAGTCGTTTACCGGAGGTTTAATTGCACCCGAAAGCGATGATAATTTATGGAATTACAAATTTACTTGGAATCCCAGAAACGTGGTGGTTGCTGGTCAAGGCACGGCAGCCGAGTTTATTCAAGAAGGCACTTACAAATACATTCCTTATCAAAAATTATTCCGTCGCACCGAAATTCTCGACATTGAAGGCTATGGCAAATTTGAGGCTTATGCCAACCGTGATTCCTTAAAATACCGCAAAATTTACGGATTAAATAACGTGCTTACTTTATATCGTGGCACCATTAGACGCATCGGTTTTTCTAAAGCTTGGAATTGCTTTGTGCAATTGGGCATGACCGCTGATGATTATACGATGGAACGCACTGAAACAATGAGCTATCGCGAATTTACAAACTCATTCTTGGCTTATAATCCTAATGATTCGGTTGAACTTAAATTGCGCCATTATCTAAAAATTGATCAAGATGATGTGGTTTGGGATAAATTGGTTGAACTCGATATCTTTAATCCCAATAAAAAAGTGGGCATCAAAAATGCCACTCCAGCCCAAATATTACAAAAAATATTGACCGATAAATGGGATTTGAAACCAAATGATATTGATATGATTGTGATGTTACATAAATTCGGCTACGAAATTGATGGCGTGCGCAAACAAATTGAATCGCGCTTACTGGTAAAAGGTGAAAACCAAACTTATACCGCAATGGCAAATACCGTTGGCATTCCGGTAGGAATTGCCACCTTAAAAATATTGAATAAAATAATCACCACGCCCGGCGTGCAATTGCCAATAAGCAAGGCGGTTTACGAGCCCATTCTTGAGGAGTTAAAAGACTATGGCATTTGTTTTTCGGAACGCGAAGTGCCTTATTTAGGTTATAATCCAAATGTTATTTCGGGATAAAAATTATTGGTTAGGTTGTTAAAACTGACTATTGAAGAGCCTTAAACCTGCAAGGTCAAAAAATATCCTGCAGGTTTATCGTTTTGATGATGTGCTGAAATAGTTAGTGAACTTTATAGCTTTAAATAAAAATCCTTTACCAAATTTTTATAAGCATCTGTGTAGTGATTTCGGCTAATTTCAATGGTCAAATGGTCAATTTGCGGCTCCAATTCAACAAATGAAAATTGCATTAAACTGCGTTTTATCGGTGTAATTTCATTGCCTTTTACGCGGGTAATCCTTAGCGGATATAAACCGTTTTTCAAAGCTAAATCTAAAAAAGTAAGCTCATCTGCAAAGGGAATAATAAAAGCACATTGCCCTGTTTGGGAGAGTAATTTAGCAACACCTTGCAACAAATCGGCATAAGTTAAAGTAGTGTGATGCCGTGCTATGGTGCGTTTTTTACTTTTAATTTGATGATTTTCTTGAAAAAAAGGTGGGTTAGAAATAATCAAATCGTAGGTTTCATCTATTTGTTTTGCAAATTTTTGTAAAGCGGTGTGGTAAACATAAAGGCGGTCGTTCCAAAGGGATTTTTCAAAATTTTCGAAGGCTTGTTCAAAAGCAGCATCATCCAATTCAATAGCGTCAATAATTTCTGCATCAGTGCGTTGCGCCATCATCAGTGCGATTAAACCCGTTCCTGTGCCAATGTCTAACAAACTGTTTGGGTTAAAACCCACAGCTACCCAAGCACCTAATAAAACGCCGTCGGTACCAACTTTCATTGCTGTTTTGTCTTGACAGATTTTAAATTGTTTAAACGCGAAAGGCTTCATTTTTAAAAGCTAACTAAAAAAGTTAGTTGAGGTATAATTCAATTAAGCCCTTTGGAGCTTCAATGTGCAAGATTTTATTTTTTCGGTCAATTTCTTTGATAAATTTATCGACCAAGGGAATTAAAATGGTAACCGCTTCGTGTTTAATTTCGAGTAAAGCTTGAGCGCCTGAATCATTGATATTTTCTAAAATTCCAATCGCACCAAATTGTTTGTCAATAACTTGAAAGCCGATGACTTCGTGAAAATAAAATTGTGTTCCGGTTAATTTTGGTAAAAATTTAAGTGGCAAGTAAACTTCAGCATTTAAAATGCCATTTGCATCAGCTTCATTATTGATATCCTCAAAAGTTACCCGAAGTTGTTTACCCTTTTGTAAGAGCGATTTTTTAATAAAAAAAGGAATCAGATTATTGCCAATAGCAATAAAAACTGATTCCATATTTTCATAACGGTAAGGTTCGTCGGTGTCTAAAACAATGACCACTTCACCTTTAAAACTGTGTTTTCTAGCAACAATGCCAAGATAAAAACAGTCTTCTTTACGCATCGTGCTTAGCGTTTACTCAGCCGATTCTTCTGTTGCAACTTCGGGAGCTTCATCACCAGGTGTTTCTACAACGGGCGCTTCGGCTGCAGCCTTAGCGGCTTTTGCGGCTTCTTCTTCGGCTACTAATGCAGCATTGGCATCGGCAATACGTTTGGCATTTACTTCTTTTTCGGCGGCTAAACTAATCGCTTTAGCATCAGCACCAGCTTTTGCCAAACCATCTTTTTTAGCGTCAATTTTACCGGCTTTAGCATCTAACCAAGCATTGAACTTTTCTTCGGCTTGTTCTTCTGTTAATGCGCCTTTTCTAACGCCGCCAGCTAAGTGATTTTTTAACATGGCGCCTTTGTAAGATAAAATTGCTTTTGTGGTATCGGTTGGTTGTGCGCCGTTTTGTAACCATTTAACCGCACCATCAACATCTAAATTAATGGTTGCAGGATTTGTGTTTGGATTGTAAGTGCCTAATTTTTCAAGGTATTTACCATCTCTCGCTGAACGCGCATCGGCGACAACGATCCAGTAAAAAGGTTTGTTCTTTTTACCGTGTCTTTGTAATCTAATTTTTACTGACATAAATTGTTAAATTTTGGGGTACTCGACCCCGATTATTAATAAGTTGGCAAATGTACAAAATAATTTGTATTAAAGCATCTGATTTAAAGACTGATTTTTTTGCCTAAAAGGGCAGTTTTTTTATTGTTAATGCCTAGTCAAATATTGAAATGGATGCAACCCCTAATGAGGTTATAAACGCTATGCGATTTTCATTAATTTATGAACTTTAGGTGATTTTGGTTCTTGTTGCTTATCAACAAACTTATTTGGCAAAGCATCTCTTAAAAACCAAAACCCAATTCTTTCCTTTTTAAAAATATTTAAACACTTGTTTTGTATCTTTACCACAACAATTTTTATTGAATGAGGACTTTTTTTATTGTACTAATTACCTTTACCTGTTTGAACCTATCGGCGCAAAGCCCTGCCTTGGCTCGTAATTATTACAATTCTGGTCAATATGAAAAAGCCATTGAACTCTATAAAGCCCTTCATAAAAAATACGCCTACCGCACCGATTATTTTAAATTCTTGGTGTCGAGTTACCAGCAAACCGAAAAATATGCGGCGGCAAATCAAGTTATTTTAGAACAACTCGAAAAATATCCCGACCAAAAGCAATTCAATGTTGAACTTGGTTATAACTACGCTTTACAAGGCCAAAAAGACAAAGCGATTTCCTATTATGAAATGGCTGCCAAAGCCGTTGAATCCAATCCCGAATTAGGTTATAATACCGGACTGGCTTTTCAAAATAACAACTTGTTAGATTACGCGTTGCGTGTTTATCAAACCGCCATGAAACTCGATAAAAATCTGGATTATAAGCTTCAAATTGCGCTTATATATGGAGAACAAGGACTTATAAATAACATGTTTGATAGCTTGTTAAGCATTGTAGAAAGCGACCCAACTTACACCCTAGATATTCTGCGATATGTCGGAACTTTTACCAATGATGATCCCCAAAACGAAAATAACATCCTCTTCAAAAACCTATTGATTCAGCGCTTGCAAACCAACCCAAATACGTCGTGGAATATGCTTTTAAGTTGGTTGTATATGCAAGAAAAAAGCTACACCAAAGCATTGATTCAAGAAAAAGCCATTTTTAAACGCCAACCAGACGATTTTAGCCGCCTAGTAGCACTTGGCGGAATCACTTTTAACGATAAAGACTTTGCCGTTTCGGCTCAATGTTTTGATTTTATTCTTAAAAATACTACCGATATTCAAACCCTTATTCAGGCAAATTTGTATCTGATAAAAATAGATATCGAAACTAAAAACACTCAAAAAGAGCTCGCCATCATCGATACAAAATTTAAACAATTACTCATAGATTTTGGATATAATGCCAATACCTTTAGCATACAACAAGTCTATGCCTCTTTTTTAGCTTATCAATTAAACCACACCAATCAAGCCATTGATTTATTACAAAAATCCTTAAATCTAGACCTCGATAACTTTCAAAAAGGACAGTTAAAATTAGATTTGGCAACGCTATTTATCTATTCAAACCAATTAAATCAGGCTTTAGTAGCTTTTACACAGGTGAAAACAAATTACAAAAATTCAGTTTTGGGTCAACTGGCGACTTTTAAAATTGCGCAAACTTCCTATTATAAAGGCGATTTTGAATGGGCGCAAACGCAACTCAATGTGTTAAAAAGCGAAACGTCTCAACTTATTGCCAACGATGCGCTTCAGTTGAGTTTATTGATTGGAAACACCACCCAAGGGGGTGATTTTAAAGCTCTTAAAAGTTACGCTAAAGCGGATTTGTTAGCATTTCAAAACCAAAATCTTGCAGCTATTGACAGCTTAAACACCTTGTTGCCAAAGTTTAAAGGACTCCCAATTGAAACCTATGCCCTTTTTAAACAAGCTCAGATTTATGATAAACTGAAAGTCTTTGATAAAGCCGAAGCAAATTATTTAAAAATATTGACCATTGATGTAAATGATAGTTTGTCAGATGACGCTTGTTTTAATTTAGCCAATCTTTACCTCACCAAACTTTCGAACATTGAAAAAGCATCACAATATTTTGAAAAAATAATTTTTGATTATCCGGCAAGCATCTATTTAGTTGAGGCGCGAAGCGCATTTCGACAATTAAAACCAACTTCATTAAACTAAATCATGATAATTTATAACGTAACCACCAATATAGAAGCCTCGGTTCACGACCAATGGTTAAAATGGATGCAAACCAAACACATTCCCGATGTGCTGGCAACTAAAAAATTTATTTCCGCAAAATTGAGCAAAGTTTTGGTAGATGAACCTTTGGGTGGCTTTACTTACTCTGTGCAATATACTGCCAAAGACAAAACAACCTTAGCGCTTTATTATCAAGAAGATGCTGAACGGTTGAGGCTAGAATTTAACAACTTATTTAAAGATAAATTTGTGGCTTTTAGAACTGAATTAGAAGTTATTTCTGAATTTTAATACCGCTTTCCTCATAAAAAATGAACGTTAAACCAAAAAAATACCTCGGTCAGCACTTTTTAAACGATAAAAACATTGCCCAAAAAATTGCCGATGCGCTGAGTTTAAAAGGCTACAAAACTGCTTTAGAAATAGGACCCGGTATGGGCGTGTTAACCCAATTTTTACTTCAAAAAAAAATTGAAACTTTTGTCATCGAAATTGATTCAGAATCAGTTGACTATTTAAAAGCGCATTTTTTAAAGTTAAGTCAAAATATCATTGAAGCCGATTTTTTAAAGTTTGATTTAAGCGTCTTTTTCAAGCAGCAACAAGTGGCTATTATCGGTAATTTTCCTTATAATATCTCCTCTCAAATTGTTTTTAAAGCCTTAGAATATAGGCACTACATACCCGAGTTTTGCGGAATGTTTCAAAAGGAAGTCGCCCTGCGCATCGCCCAAAAAGAAGGTTCAAAAGTTTACGGAATTTTATCGGTTTTAACCCAAGCTTTTTATGAAGTTAGCTATTTATTTTCTGTTCCACCAACGGTTTTCAATCCGCCGCCAAAAGTAGATTCGGGCGTGCTCATCATGAAGCGAAAGGAAAATTTTGTTTTGCAAATTGACGAATCGCTGTTTTTTAAAGTAGTGAAAATGGGCTTTAACCAACGCCGTAAAACACTCCGCAACAGTCTAAAAAGCCTCAATTTAAGTGAAAATTTAAGAGCATACCCCCTTTTTGATAAGCGTCCCGAACAACTATCGGTCGCTCAATTTATAGAATTAACAGGTAAAATACAGCAAGACCTCGCTTAATCTAAACCGTATTTTAGAGTTTTTTTTTAAAATCAAACAAAAGAATCTTCCAATAAATAAAGATTCTAAAAAAATAGAATTACTTTTGCACTCATAAATTAAACTGTCAAATCCATGGACGCTGGCCCGTATTATAGCAACTTAAACTATTAACTTCTGCAAAGGGCATTGTGTTTCCTTTCAGATTAACTTAAGGAAACAAAATCATGATTAAAATATTCAAAACTTTCGGTGGTTACAATGAAATTGAAAAACCACAAAAAAATTGCTGGATAAACGTAACAAGTCCTATTCAATCTGAAATTGAGCAACTTACAAAGCAATTCAATTTGCCTAACGATTCAATTAACGATATTTTAGATATAGATGAACGCCCACGTATTGAATTTGAAGATGATTATACCTTAGTTATTTTGAGAATTCCCGTTGAAGCCTTTAACAATGGGGTCCCTTTTCACACCATTCCGTTGGGAATTTTTATCACAAATGATTTCACTTTGAGCATTTGCATGCAAGACAATGAAGTTTTGCCTGTTGGTCAGCCCTCAGCTTTGAGAGAACACTACAAACAAATTTCGGACAGCCTTAATTTCGTTTTGCGATTGTTTTTAAGAAGTGGTAGTTTATATCTTAACTATTTGAAACAGATTAATCAACGCACTTCATTAATTGAACAAGACCTAGAAAAATCAATTAAAAATAAGGAATTAAATAAAATTTTGAAGATGGAAAAGAGCCTTGTCTATTTTATTACTTCTATAAAAGCTAATGAAATTGTTTTGGCTAAACTTCGAAATTCAAAGAAAATTACTACCGAAATTAATGAAGATTTATTAGAAGATGCCTTTATCGAAAATAAACAAGCCCTCGAAATGGCTCAAATTTATTCTGATATCCAAAGTGGAATGATGGAAACCTTTGCATCGGTAATTTCTAATAATTTAAACATCGTAATTAAACAACTCACGCTCGTTTCAATCATCCTGATGATTCCAACATTAATTGCCAGCATTTTTGGAATGAATGTTCCTAATTATATGGAAAATTCTACTTTAGCGATGCCGGGAATTATTTTGGGTTCATTTATTTTATCGGTTATTGGCGTTTTCTTTTTCAGAAAAAAACAATGGTTTTAAGATTGTTTTAAATTCATCTGCAGCCTTTTAAAGACACTTTTTAAACCGTTTTATCTAGCATTGTCAACCCACAATTACACGCCTTTTAGCTGATTTTTTAAATTTAATAGATTTTAAAATCAACTATTTTCAGTAATTTTGACTTTTTTATAAAAATGATGGATAACCATAATAAAGCACTTAATTTTTTAGAGCAAATAATTGAAGAAGATTTAGCAAACGGTCTCGACACCAAAAAATTGCGATTCCGCTTCCCCCCTGAGCCAAATGGCTATTTGCACATCGGTCACGCCGCATCAATTTGTTTAAATTTTGGTTTGGGATTAAGCTATAATGCCCCCGTAAATTTGCGTTTTGACGATACCAATCCTGCCAAAGAAGAACAAGAATACGTTGATGCCATTAAACAAGACATTAAATGGCTCGGATTTCAATGGGATAAGGAATTATACTCTTCCGATTATTTTCAGCAACTGTATGATTGGGCTGTTTTACTCATAAAAAATGGCAATGCTTATGTTGACAATCAAAGTTCTGAAACCATGGCGCTACAAAAGGGAACCCCTACCAAAATTGGTACCGATAGCCCTTTTAGAAACCGTTCTATTGAAGAAAATTTAGCACTTTTTGAACGTATGAAACAAGGTGAATTTGATGAAGGTACCCATGTTTTACGCGCCAAAATTGATATGACTTCAACAAATATGTTGATGCGCGACCCCATTATTTACCGCATTTTAAAACGTTCACACCACCGCACCAAAAACACTTGGAATATTTACCCAATGTATGACTGGACCCACGGTGAATCAGATTATATTGAACAAATTTCTCATTCTATTTGTACCTTAGAATTTAAAAGCCACCGCGAGTTATACGATTGGTTTTTAGATCAAGTGTGCGATTCAAAACGCATCCGCCCTAAACAACGCGAATTTGCACGACGCAATTTAAGCTATACGGTGATGAGCAAACGCAAATTGCTACAATTGGTTAACGAAAATCTAGTAAACGGTTGGGATGACCCACGCATGCCAACAATTTCGGGTTTGCGCCGTCGCGGTTATACGCCCGAGTCTATAAAAAAATTCAGTGAGTTAGCCGGCATCGCTAAACGCGATAATGTTACCGATGTGGCGCTTTTAGAATTTTGCATTAAAGATGATTTAAATAAAACTGCCCCACGTGTGATGGCCGTTCTCGATCCTGTTAAAGTGGTCATTACAAATTATCCAGAAGACAAAGAAGAATGGCTAGAAGCTGAAAATAATCAAGAAGACGTTGCCGCAGGATTTAGAAAAGTTCCCTTTTCAAGAGCGCTTTATATTGAACGTGAAGATTTTAGAGAAGAAGCTAATAAAAAATTTTTCCGCTTAAAACTCAATAATGAAGTCCGCCTTAAAAATGCTTATATCATTAAAGCCTATCAGGTGGTTAAAAATGAAAATGGCGACCTTTTAGAAATACATTGCACCTATGATGCTTTGAGCAAAAGTGGCAGTGGTAGCGAAGAAAGTCAGCGCAAAGTAAAAGGAACTTTACATTGGGTATCGATAAAACATGCAATAAAAGCAGAAGTCCGACTTTATGATCGCCTATTTAATCACGAAGCCCCCGACACCCAAAAGGATGTTGATTTTAAAAACTTTATCAATCCCAATTCATTGTTAATTAATAATGAAGCATTTGTAGAGCCTAGTTTATTAACAGCCAAAATTGGAGACCGATTTCAGTTTCAACGTTTGGGATATTTTAATATTGATATTGACAGCACGCCAAACCACCTGGTTTTTAACCGAACCGTCCCTTTGCGAGATAGTTGGGCAAAAACCGAAGCTAAAGATTAAATGAACATCATTGCACAAATAAAGCAGCCAATCCATTTAGAAATGGAACTCTTTGAGCGCAAGTTTAAAGAATCTATGGCTAGTAAAGTGCCGCTTTTAAACCGCATTATCCAGTTTATCGTGCGCCGAAAAGGCAAGCAAATGCGCCCAATGTTTGTGTTTTTAGTTGCAAAAATGGTGTCGAAAGGCAATTTTACGGAGCGCACTTATCGCGGAGCTTCAATTATAGAACTTATTCACACCGCTTCTTTGGTTCACGATGATGTGGTTGATGATAGCAACCGAAGACGAGGATTTTTTTCACTTAATGCCTTATGGAAAAATAAAATAGCTGTTTTAGTAGGTGATTATTTTTTTGCAAAAGGACTCCTTTTATCAATTGATCACGATGATATCGACATTTTAAAGCTGATTTCTATTGCCGTTAGAGAAATGAGCGAAGGTGAATTGTTGCAAATAGAAAAAGCGCGCAAATTAGATATAACCGAAGCCGTTTATTACGAAATTATTCGCCAAAAAACTGCCACACTTATCGCCGCCTGCTGTGGAATTGGCGCTGCTAGTGTTAATGCATCTGATGAAACCATTGCCAATATGCGCAAATTTGGTGAATTGATAGGCATCGCTTTTCAAATTAAAGATGATTTATTCGATTATACCGAAGCTCAAATAGGCAAACCAACCGGAATTGACATCAAGGAACAAAAAATGACCCTTCCACTGATTTATACCCTAAATCATTGTACGCCAAAAGAAAAATCTTGGCTGATAAATTCCATAAAAAATCACAATAAAGACAAAAAACGCGTAAAAGAAGTGATTGCTTTTGTTAAAGAAAATGGAGGCATTGGCTATACCATTTCAAAAATGAAAGACTACCAAACCGAGGCTATTAACTTGTTAAAAAGCTACCCAGATTCAACCTATAAAGACAGTTTGTTAACCATGGTAAATTATGTGATTGAGCGTAAAATTTAACCCATCTCCACAAAATTAAATTTTAAAAGCTCAATTCAATTTTAAAAGCTCATCCATTAAGAGTCGGTCGTTACATAGCCTAGGCACTTTATGCTGTCCGCCTAATTTGCCTTTTTGTTTTAGCCAATCATAAAACAAACCGACTCTAGCGCAGTTAATTTTAGGTTTGTTAAGTGTAATGTTTATGTATCGTTTTGCTTCGTAATCTGAATTTAAGGTTTTTAAAGTATTGTCTAATAGTTCTGCGAAATAGTTTAAATCGTTTGGTGGCGTGCTAAATTCAATCATCCACTCGTGAGCGCCTTTATTTTTGCCTTTCATAAAAATGGGTGCTACGGTATATTCTAAAATGGTAGATTTAGTTTGCAGGCAAGCGTGTTTTAGTGCTTGTTCGGCATTGTCAACAATTAATTCTTCACCAAAAACATTAATAAAGTGTTTGGTGCGTCCTGTGATGCGAATTCTAAACGGATAGCGTGTGGTAAACTTAACGGTATCGCCAATTAAATAGCGCCACAAGCCCCCGTTGGTCGTAATAACCATTGCATAATTTTTATCGAGTTGCACTGCGCTTAACGGAATGGCTTTAGAATTTGTGCCGTCATATTCATCCATGGGAATAAATTCATAAAAAATACCATAATCGAGCATCAACAGCAAATCTAAAGAATGGTTTTGATCTTGAATGGCAAAAAAACCTTCGGATGCATTATAGACTTCAAAATATTTAAAATCGGGTTTAGGAATTAATTTATGGTATTGCTCGCGGTAAGGATTAAAATTTACACCGCCGTGAAAATAGACTTCTAAGTTAGGCCAAACCTCAAGAATATTTGATTTTCCGGTAACTTCAAGCACGCGATTGAGCAAAACCAACATCCACGAAGGTACGCCGGCAAGGCTTGTAATATTTTCGCCAATAGTTTCATTTACAATCGCGTCGAGCTTTACTTCCCAATCTTTCATCAAGGCGGTTTCTTGTTTTGGTGCACTGCTAAAATCAGCCCAAAAAGGCATATTTTCAATCATAATGGCCGACAAATCGCCAAAGCTTGATTCTCCATTTTTATAAACTTCACTGCTACCGCCCAAGCGCAAACCCTTACCACTAAACATTTCGGCATTCTCATTGGTGTAGAGATACAATCCCAACATATCTTTACCGGCATTAAAATGGCAATTTTCTAATGATTCTTCACTTACCGGAATAAATTTACTTTTTGCATTGGTTGTGCCACTCGACTTTGCAAACCACTGGATGGGCGTGGGCCAAAACAAATTTTGTTCGCCGTTGCGTGTTCGGGTAATTAAAGATTCAATATCTTCATATTGTTTTAAAGGAACGCGTTCTACAAAACTTTTATAATCAATTATTTCGTTAAAACGATAGGTTACGCCTACTTCGGTATTTTGTGCGGTTTGTATTAAATTTAAGAGCACTTCCTGCTGAACTTCAATAGGATATTTTAAAAACAAATCAATTTGATGATGACGTTTCTTTAAAATCCAAGAAGCTAAGGCATTGATAAATGAAAAGGGCATCGTTCTGGTTGATTAGTTTGGTTAATAATAGAATCAAATATGTATCTTTATAGCGATTAAATGTAAAAAAATAAACAATGCAATACCAAGGTGTTTTAAAAAAAATGAAATCGGCTTTTGAAAGTCCCATTCAATACTATCTTGATTTCGATGCTAATTTTGTCAATTTAAATCAGTTACTAGAAAAAACTATAACCTTAAAATTTATAAAATACCAGTGTTTAAATTGTGGCGAGGATAAAAAAATATTCCGCCAAGGCTATTGTTATGATTGTTTTTATAAGATGCCCCAAACAGGAGATTGGGTGATGAATCCCGAATTAAGTACCGCACATTTAGACCGTGAAGACCGCGATATAGCATACGAAAAGGAGGTTCAATTAAAGCCCCATATTGTATATTTAGCCAATTCAAGTGACCTAAAAGTAGGCGTTACCCGAAAATCACAAATTCCAACCCGCTGGATAGACCAAGGCGCACACGAAGCCATTAGCATGGTTGAAACGCCAAACCGCTATTTGGCAGGCATTGCCGAAGTAGCCTTAAAAAATCATGTTTCCGATAAAACAAATTGGCGTAAAATGCTAACTAACAACATTGTTGATGTAAATTTAGTTGCCGAAAAAGAGCGCTTATCGGTTTTTATTCCTGAGGAAGTGAAGCCTTATTTTCTGGCTAATAACCTTAAGGAAATTAATATAGAATTTCCCGTAAGCCAATATCCCGCTAAAGTTAAAAGCCTAAATCTTGATAATACGCCCAATTTTTCAGGTCTGTTGAAGGGCATTAAAGGTCAGTATTTAATTTTTGAAGATGGCACCGTGTTTAATGTGCGAGGCGCTGAAGGTTATGTTGTTAGCTTGCTCATTACTTGAAACTGTTTAAGTTGACTTTCTAATAATCAAACTGGTAGGCAACACAATTTTTTTAAACGCAAAGGCTTCATTTTTCTCTTTGCAGTGTATTTCGTCTAATAACACATTAACAGCAATGCTTCCCATTTCAAAATTAGGTTGATTTACAGTTGATAACGAAGGTGTTATGACCGAAGACATAAACCAATTGCTAAAACCAAAAACGGCAATTTGCTCTGGAACTTTTATATTTTTATCTTCAAAATACTTTAGCACACCAATGGCAATAGAATCGGTTATGGCAAAAATAGCGTCAATATCGCGATGTTCTTCGAGCATTTTTTTTGCATTATAAAACCCATCATTAAAGTCGTCATTATTTGGATTGACATAAACCAAACGCTGGTCGTATTCAATACCATGTGCTTTTAAAGCATTTTTATAGCCAAGCAAACGGTCGATAGAATTTTGCGGCGTTAGCATGCCTCCAAAATGCGCAATGCGTTTATATCCTTTATTTAGCAGATAATCAACAGCTTCAAAAGCGGCTAATTTATCATCAATTATAATTTTAGAACAATTAAAATTCTTTAAAACCTTATCAAACATCACCACTGGGATGCCTTTGTCAATCGCATTTTGCAAGTGCACCACCGCACTGGTTTGATTTGAAACCGAAATTAAAATGCCATCTACTTGTTTTTGAATTAGCAGGTTTATTTGCTTGACTTCTAAATCAAAACGCTCATCCGATTGCAATAAAATAATTAAAAAACCGTGCTTTTCGGCTTCGCAAATCATTCCGTCAATTACCTTTGAAAAAAAATGGTGTACAATAGTTGGAATGATAACACCAAGGGTTTTTGTTTGGTGCGTTTTAAGACTCGAAGCAATTGAATTTGGCGTGTAATTTAACTTTTTGGCAAGCTTTACAATTCTTTTTCGCGTCTTCTCACTAACGTCTGAATAGCCTTTAAGCGCTTTTGAAATGGTGCTTTTTGACACTTTTAACATTTTTGATAGATCGTTGATTGTAACTTTTTCCATAATTGAATTGGATTTTAAAAAAAATGGTAAATTTTATTTTAACTAGGGTAAATATAACCGATAATTTTGTATCAAAAAACTAAAAGTTTCGTTAATTATTTATACTGTTTATATACAATATATTAAACATTTTTAAAAGCCTATTTTTGCGCAATTATTTTAATTAAAAATAGACCCTATTAAAATTTCAAAATTTGATAGCATTAAAAACTTAATTTTACAAATATTATAAATTGAGAAGATTCATTATACTTAAAACATCCCATTATGAAGACTTTTATCCTTTCAGTACTTGTATTAATTTCCTTCAATACGTATGCTCAAAACCAACCAAATTTAGGTTGGGAACTCTCCACCAAAACGCACCAGCCTTATGTGGGAATCACTTTAGCTAACGGTCGCATTGGATTGTTGCCGTCGGATTCGTTATTTCAGATAAAATCAATTTTGCTAAACAATGTTTTTGATCGCGAAAAGCCGGGTGGCGTGAGTCGCATAATTGAAGGTATTAATTTTGGCAATTTAAATTTAGAAATTGATGGCAAAAAACTCAATATAAGCAATGTTACCAATTGGCAACAAACCTTAAATATGAAAGAAGCTTCTTTTACCACCTCATTTGACTATCAAAACAAAGCCAAAATAAGTTATACCATTTACGCCTTAAGGCAACTTGCCTTTACGGGAATGACAACCGTTACGGTTAAAGCATTCAAACCAATTAACATTACCGCCACGGGTTTGATAGCTACGCCAGATGAATATCAAGCTGTTAAACAAACTTATGACGTTTTGCGTGATGCCGAAATACAAATGCCGGTGATGCAAACTACCGCTAAAAGTCGCCTAGGCCGCCATGAAGTTGCTGCCTCGGCAAACTTTTTATTCATTGGAAACCAACCGCCCGTAAGTCACCAAATTATTGACAACCATCATCAAAGTTTGCGCTTTAATACGGCATTAAAAGCGAATACCACTTATCAATTTGCTTGGTTTGGAGCCGAATGTACCACCCAAGATTTTGTTTATCCCGATAATGAATCGGCGCGGATGCTTATTTTAGCAGAGCGAAGTAACTGGCAAGTACTTATTGACCAGCATAAAAAAGCTTGGGATAATTTATGGCAAGGCGATATTGTTATTGAAGGCGATTTAGAATCACAGTTAGATGTGCGTTTAGCGCTTTATCATTTATATGCCTTTTCTAGAGCAGATTCAGATTTGAGTATTTCTCCCATGGGATTGTCTTCTCAAGGTTATAATGGTCATGTTTTTTGGGATACCGAACTTTGGATGTATCCCCCTCTCTTACTTTTTAATCAGCCAATTGCTAAATCGCTTTTAAATTATCGATATAACCGTTTGCCAAAAGCGCTTGAAAAAGCGCGAAATTTTGGTTACAAAGGGGCTATGTTTCCGTGGGAATCGGATGATACGGGCGAAGAAGCAACTCCCGTTTGGGCGCTTACCGGAACTTTTGAACAACACATTACTGCCGATGTCAGCATCGCCTTTTACAACTATTATAAAGTTACTCAAGATAAAGATTGGTTGAAAAAAATAGGTTATCCAATGTTAAAAGAAGTTGCCGACTTTTGGGTAAGTCGCACCTCACAAAATGCCGATGGTTCCTTTAGCATTAACAATGTGGTTGGTGCAAACGAATTCGCTCAAAATATTGACGACAATGCGTTTACAAATGGCTCGGCAATTACCGCACTTCAAGACGCCTCAAAAGCCGCAGAATTATTAGGCTATCCCCAAAATACAGATTGGCAAAAAGTTGCCCACGGCATTGTTATCCATAAATTTAAAGATGGTGTAACCCGAGAAAATCGCACTTATGCCGGTGAAATCATCAAGCAAGCCGATGCAAATTTGCTGGCCTTTCCTTTACAAATTATCACCGATAAAAATCAAATTATTAAAGATTTGAATTATTATGAACCGCGTTTTTCTAAAGAAGGACCCGCCATGGCACATTCTATTTTATCCATTTTATATGCGCGTTTAGGAGATCCTGAAAAAGCATATCAATTATTCAAAAGCTCTTATCAGCCTAATAAACGTGCGCCTTTTGGAGCTTTATCTGAATCGGCTACAAGCAACAATCCTTATTTTGCTACGGGTGCGGGAGGCTTATTGCAAACAATTTTATTTGGCTTTGGCGGATTAAACATCAGCGAAAGCGGTATTATACAAACCAATCCTGTAATTCCTAAACGATGGACCTCCTTAACTTTAAAGGGAATCGGTCCCGAAAAAAAGACGTATGTTATTAAATAATCAATCTTTTAAGCTTACTTAAGAAAAATAATAATAGATACCTACTACCAAAACTAGAATCATTATCCCTGCTAGTTTAACGTGTTTCCAAGGGGTAATATCAACTTCGTTTGTATATTTTTGTTCAAAGGCTTCTGCTCGTGGAAAATATTTTCCAATAATGAGCATAATGGCAATATTGATTACAAATAATATGGCCATAACATGTAAAAAATGAGGGTAATTTTCAGGTCCAAATACAAAAGGTTTTAACAGGTATTGGCTGATAATATACAATAGCGAGCCTGAAATGATTGCAATGTTGGCGGCAATTGCAGGCACGCGCTTGGTAAGATAACCTATGACAATTATGGTTAAAATTGGGATGCTATAAGCGCCATTTAGCTCCTGTAAATAACCAAATAAACCTTGAGGTGCATTGGCAATGAGCGGTGCAATTAACATTGAAATGATGGCTAAAACTATTCCAAATAATTTTCCGTTTTTAACAACAATTTTTTCAGATGCTTTTTTGTTGATATGCAATTTATAAATATCAACACAAAACAAAGTAACCGAGCTGTTTAAAGCCGAATTAAATGAACTCAAAATAGCGCCAAATAAAACCGCTGCAAAAAAACCAATAAAAGCGGTAGGCAATACTTTGCTAACCAACATTGGATAGGCTTGATCAGGATTTGACAATTGTCCTTTAAACATATAATAGGCGATGATGCCCGGCAAAACAACTAAAATTGGTCCTAAAATTTTAATAAAAGCCGCTAGCATCATGCCTTTTTGACCTTCCTTTAAATTTTTTGCACCAAGTGCTCGTTGAATAATAGCTTGGTTTGTGCCCCAATAAAATATTTGAACGAGCATCATTCCCGTAAAAATTGTGGAGATTGGAATAGAAGAAGTTCGACTGCCAACAATACTAAATTTTTCGGGAGCAGCTGCCATTAATGTGGTGATTCCGGAGATAACATTACCATCGCCAACCGCCATTAAGCCAAAAATCGGAATCAATAAACCTCCTGTAAATAAGCCTATGGCATTGATAGAATCGGAAACAGCCACGGCTTTTAATCCGCCAAAAATTGCGTAAATTGAACCAACAATTCCAATACCCCAAACCGTAATCCATAAAGCAGTACCATCCGAAACACCAAATTTATTTGGAATGTCAAACATCGTGTTAATTGCCAAAGCACCCGAATATAAAACAATGGGTAAAAAAATGACCGCATAACCCGACAAAAACAAAACCGAAGCAATTGATCTGGTTGTTTTACTATATCGATTTTCTAAAAATTGTGGCACGGTTGTTAAGCCACCTTTTAAGTAACGTGGCAATAAAAATAACGCCGTAATAACAATGGCAACCGCCGCAAAGGTTTCCCAAGCCATAACCAAAATACCTTCGCTAAACGCTTGGCCATTGAGTCCAACAATTTGCTCAGTTGATAAATTGGTCAATAATAAGGAACCTGCAATAACGGGTGCGGTTAAACTGCGCCCACCTAAAAAATAACCATCCGAAGTGTTTTCGTTTGTTTTTCGGGTAGCCAGCCATGCAATAATCCCTACTAAGGCTGTAAAACCTACAAATGATAAAATATCCATAAATATAATTAATTTAAAAGCCTACTCTAACAGGTCGTCAATTTTTAGGGTTTTAGGCAACCCTCCAATATGTTGAATTTTTTTTGCTACCAAATTATTTGCCATTTTAAGACTATCTTTTAGGGATTGTTTTTTGAGATAGCCTGCCAAAAATCCCGACCAAAAAGCATCACCAGCTCCGGTAACATCTACCACATTGGCAACGATTGGAGCCACTTGAAAGATTACTTTTTGTTCTTTTTGCGATAAATAAGCACCTTCTTTTCCCTTTGTCAAGCAAATAATAGCTGCGCCAAGCTGATGGAAATAATCAAAAATTTGTTGGTTTGATAAATTTTGATGAAAAATTCTAAAGGCATCATCATTGCTAAGTTTTACCATTGGATGGTATTGGCAAAAGGTTTTTAACACAGGTAATACGTCAACTTCTTCCCAAATTTTTTGTGCATAGTTCAAATCGATACTCAATTGACAATCATTTTCAAAAGCTTCTTTCGCTTTTTGTAAGATGGTGTTTTGCGCCGGGTTTTTACTCAATGCAAAACAAGTTGTGTGAAAAATTTTAGAATCCTTCAATAGTGCTATCGGAATTTGGTCGGGTTCAATGTACTTATCCGCTTGACGGTAAGGTAAAAATTCGGGCGTACCCATTGAGCGTGCCACCAAAATAAGGCTGGTTTTAAGTTCTTTTTTATAAGCCAAGTATTGCAGGTTTAAATTTGCCACATTCAACTGTTGGGTTATAAAATCTCCTAAACTATCCGCGCCCAAAGTTGCTATTAAAGTGCTGTTAAAACCCAACTGTGCCATATTTTTCGCCACATTAGTAGGTGAACCCCCCACATATTTTGAGAAAGATTTTGTTTGCGTCAAGTTTGTTGCAAGCTCATCGCCAATAAAATCAATTAGTGCTTCTCCTACACAAATTATGTCGTTATTGTTTTTGCTCATTTTAACCGATTAAAAGAAATTTTCCATCAAGGTATTTTGTCAATAAAATGGTAGCAGCAGCACTCCAAGCACAAGTTTTCACCCCAATAGGTTTGGCGGTTTGCGTATTAAAATTTTCAAAAAAGCCCCATTCTAGCTCATTATTTTTATTTTGTTTGTTAAGCTTATTAATTTTGAATAAAAATTGCGTAGCTTGTTCTTTTTTATTTGCCCGAACCAATCCCAAACCAAAAAAACCATTTACAATGGCCCAAGTGCCGCCGTTGTGAAATTCGAAAGGGAAGTTTCTAAATTCATAGGCATTATTAGTTTCGAGGTTTTTCCATTCACATTCACCGGACAAAATGGGTGGCCAAAAAGCTGGAAGCAAACCTAAGGTTAGTGTTTTTTGCAAACTTTTAGCATGCTTTAAAAGCGCTTTTTGAAGGGGTTCATTTTCTATATTCAACAGCAAAGCCAACGCATTTCCAAAGGCATCAAATCGGGTATTATAAGCTTTTGGCGAAAAAGAAGCCAGCCAATAAGGTTTTATTTCCGCCAAATTTAAGGCCTTTGCATGGTACTGCTTTTCACATGTTTTAGTGTGGGTAAAATTGATGCTGATACTTTGTTTTATGGCCTTAATTTTGGCGTGTCTTTTTTTAGAAGCCTTTAACTTTTGATAAGATTGCAATGCCCAAAGACGTAAACAATTGTCGTATAACGTATAGCCTTCTATGGGATATTCATCGGCCCAATTGCCCGAAGTAGGTGTATAAATCAGATTTTTGTTGTTAAATTCCCAAGCTTCCAATAAGGTAAGTCCTTTTTTAATAGGTGGTATTTGGGTTTTTAAAAATTCAAAATCTTTGGTAAACCAAACATAATTGCAAACGCCAATTACATACCACGAAATGGTATCTACCCTTCCGCAAAGTCCGCCAAAACTGACCTGCACTTTTTCCTTATCAAACCAAACATTAGAAGGAATATTTCCTAAAGGGTGTTGGTTATCCGACAAGGTAATTAAGGTGTTTTTAAAGGTATTAACCAGCTTTTTATCACCGTCGAGCAAAGCGGCAAGACCACAAATAACGCCATCTCTAGCCCAAATGCGTTTGTAATTTGAAACAGCAGATTTGCTTGCTAAAAATCCCTTTTCTGTACATACAGAATGCAATAATTGTTTGGCATTTATGTAG
>PFPU01000180.1 GCA_002793215.1 Flavobacteriales bacterium CG_4_10_14_0_2_um_filter_35_18 | reverse complement strand
AATTGTGTGTAGGTTTCAAATTTAAAAAGAGGCTTGTTTTTGGCGTTTATTAAAAAACGGCAATCTTCCTTATCTTCAATAATAGGCTGATAGTTTGTTGTGTGTATGTATTTTATATCCAAGTCTAATAATTCGGTAACTAGTTTTAGGCTGGCCAAATTTACCTCCAGCAAATGGGTGAACTCAGTTTGATAAAACGCAACAAAATCATCTTCATAAAACTCAAAAAATGGTGAGGTTTGATAGGCGTTTTTGAGCGATTTTAAATGTTGTTTACGCCAATCAAAATCACTTTCAATTTTGACTTCTTTAGTTTTTTGTCTTTTAGCTTCTTTGTTGTGAATTATGGGAATATTGAGCATTAATTTGCCACTTGCGCCATAAATATAGGTGCGATTGCGATAGGTTTGTTTTTGATAATTATCGCTTACCTCAAGATAAATTGTGGGCTTTTTTACCATTAGAGCAAACTGACTGATACTGCCAAAATAACTGGGATGGATGACCATTGACAAGCAAAAATTTAGTGTTTAATTTTTTTTGCGTTTTCTATAAAAATCGATACCAAACCAAAGTGCCAAAGCGCCTATAAAATAGGCTAAATAAGATATGCGTTTGCCATTGCCACCAACGGTTGTAAATACACGATTCCAACGAACTTTTTCTAAACCTTTGGCATTGCTATCCCAGCTCATCCAAATAAAAACCGGTTTGCCTACAATATGATCGAAAGGAACAAATCCCCAGTAGCGTGAATCTTCGGAGTGGTCGCGGTTATCGCCCATCATCCAATAATAATTTTGTTTAAAAGTATAGGAAGTTGTTTCGACACCATTGATAAAAATCTTGCCATTTTCTACTTTCAAATCATTTTTTTCATATTCACCAATAATTTTATTGTAAAGCGGTAAATTATCTATACTTAGCGCAATGGTTTTACCTTTTTCGGGAATATAAAATGGTCCATAGTTGTCGCGATTCCATTTTAAACTATCTTGGTGTGGAAATACATCTTCGTGAAGTCCAACAGGAATGACTTCACGTTCCATTTTTTTCACCATCGGATTTTTAGCTAATAATTCGGCATTTTCATCGTCTAAATTCATCCGATAATTTCCGTTTTGATAGCGACCCCATTCTCTGGCATGGTATCTATTTTCGATGCTATTTGTGCTTATTTGTTGATTATCAGTATAAACTGTATAATCATATTGAATTTTTGCGCGGTCGGGTAAAATGCTTTTTTTGCTATTAATATAAACAATGCCATCAACAATGCTCAAGGTATCGCCGGCAATGCCCACACAGCGCTTTACATAATTCGATTTTTTATCAATTGGCTTTCTAATAACGCGGTCGGGCGTAACAAAAAACTGCTCAACTGTATCGGCAGGCCAGTTAAAAACAACAATATCATTGCGTTGAATAGACTGCATTCCGGGAAACCTAAAATAAGGCAACTGTGGTTTTTTAAGATAAGATCTAAATTGTGGTGTAATATGAAATCCGAGAAACGGCACTGGTATAGCCGGAAATGTATCGTGTACCATCGGAATGGCTACTGCTGTCATTGGTGTGCGTGCACCATAATGAAATTTGCTGACAAACAAAAAATCGCCTATCAACAAGGATTTTTCTAAAGAGGAAGTCGGAATGGTATAAGGTTGCATAAAATAAGTATGCACCATAGTAGCCGCCACAATGGCGAACACTATGGAGCTTATCCATTCACCTGCATTGGTGCGGGGTTTTAAACTGCGTTCGGCAATATAATCACCTACTTCAAAATAATTAAAATAAAAAATATATAAGCCTAAAGTGAACAGCACCAACCAAGTATCTTTGTTAGAACGATGACCAAAACTGCGAATGGTTTCTACCCACAATACTGGAAACATCAACAAATTGATAATGGGAATAAACAATAAAATGACCCACCATTTTGGGCGGTTGATAATATGCATCAAAACCACCGCATTATAAATAGGTATGGCTGCTTCCCAAGCTTGTCTTCCTGCCTTAATGTAAAGTTTATAAGTTCCTAAAAAGTGAATAATTTGTACGGCTATAAAAAAATAGAATAATTGTAATATTGTCATTTTGATTGATTTGTCTTTAAAAAGTAGGCCAAATTTAAATTAAATTTTGTCATTTGGAGTTGTTTGTTTTAAAATGCTTGTGATTTAACCAATGTTTAACACGTCTTTCATACCAAACACACCCTGTTTGCCAATAATCCATTCGGCTGCTAAAACCGCACCTAGGGCAAAACCTTTGCGGTTAAAAGCCTCGTGTTTAATCGAAATTTCATCAATGGCACTGGTGTAATTTACCCAATGTGTACCGGGCACATCCGGCAAACGGTTGGCTTTTATATTAATTATTTCCTTGTCGGAGTTGGCATTTAGCGCCCAACCCGATTTAGAACTATTATTGATAATTTGTTCGGCTAAACTAATGGCTGTTCCGCTAGGGGCATCTTTTTTTTCGGTGTGATGGGTTTCGTCTATTGCCACTTGATAATTGTCAAATTTTGCCATAATTTGTGCCAATTTCACATTAAGTTCAAAAAATAAATTAACCCCCAAACTAAAATTGGAAGCATAAATCATCGCGCCTTTAGTGGCTTTACACAAGTCAACTGCTTCTTGATAGTGTTTTAGCCAGCCGGTGGTTCCAGAGATTACCGGAATATGATTGTTTAAAGCCAATGAAATATTGTTAAAAGCTGCCGTTGGCACACTAAAATCTATGGCAACATTGGCCGCCTTAAAATTAAAATTTTTTGTGTCTATATCTAAAATCGACACAATGCTGTGACCGCGTTGTAAAGCAATTTGTTCAATTTCTTTACCCATCTTACCATATCCTAAAAGTGCGATTTTCATTTGTATTATATTAATTGATGGTGATGCTTGTCGATAATCCAAAAACCGGTTTATTTAAATCGGGTGTAAAATTTATAAGCGGTTTAAAACTGACTTTGTTATCGATAGATTTATCTAAAATATGTGCATCAACATTGGCTTCTAAAATATTTAAGGCATAAAAAGCCAAGGTTAAAAACAGAGATAAATCGCGGTTTTGCTTAAAAACTTTTTGAGCATTTATCAATCCATCGGTAGATATTAATCCTACAAATTCATCTGGTTTACCTGCCAATCGCAACTTATAAGCATTGCGATAGGTTTTAAAATTTGAATTATTGTTAAAATAAAAATAGGAACTTGTGCCAATTGCTCCATAAACTAAGGGAATTTTCCAATACTTTTTGTTGTAGGCTTGCCCCAATCCAGGTAAAACTGCTGAGTAAAAGGCTGCTTTAGCCGGCGAAAGTGGGTCTAATAAATCATCTGTAAAGAGCGTGTCCTTTTTAATTTGTGTTGCTTCTTTTATGTGCGCTTTTTCTTTTTTAACCTGTGAAAAAATGGACACAGAAAATAATAACAAAACAAAAAAAAGGGGCTGTGCCTTCATCTATAACAATAATTTTTTAATGCGTTCTAAGTCAGCTTCATTCGAAAATTTGATTTCAATTTTGCCTTTGCCTTCATGGTTTGCTTTGACAGAAACGGCTTTTCCTAAAACCATTTTAAAGTCTGATTCAATTTGTTTTGCTAAAGGCGATTTTACTATTAAGGATTGTGCTTTATTTTGTTTGGGATTCTTGTAATTTTTTACCAAGGCTTCGGTTTGTCTTACCGATAATTTTTGTCTTACAATTTGCTCATAAATAGCGAGTTGATCCTCTTGATTTTCAATATTTATAATGGCTCTGCCGTGTCCCATACTTATAAAACCGTCGCGCATACCAGTTTGAATTATCGGGTCTAGTTTTAATAAACGCAAATAGTTGGTTACCGTTGAGCGGTCTTTACCTACCCTTTGGCTGAGCTGTTCTTGTGTGAGACTTATTTCTTCAATCAAACGTTGGTAACACAAGGCCACTTCAATAGGATCTAGGTCTTTGCGTTGGATATTTTCAACCAAGGCCATCATCAACATTTCGTGATCGTTAGCGGTTCTAATATAAGCTGGAATGGCTGTTAACCCCGACATTTTTGACGCGCGCAAACGGCGTTCACCCGACACTAATTGAAATTGGTTATGAGCAATTTTACGAATGGTAATTGGCTGAATAACACCTAACTCTTTTATTGAATTGGCTAATTCAACTAAAGATTCTTCATTAAAATAGGTTCGTGGTTGAAACGGATTTACCACAATTTTATCCAATTCAACTTCAATAATTGTATCGACAACTGCCGCCCTATTTTTTGCAAAAGTTTCATCTATTTCCGATTCACTAGCTGTTTTTAAAATAGCTGATAAACCTCTTCCAAGTGCTAATTTTTTAGTTGCTTTTGCCATGGGTATTCTTTTTAAGAATTTCGTTTGCCAAATTTATATAATTTACAGCACCTCTACTTTCGGCATCGTAAGCAATAATACTTTCGCCAAAACTTGGCGCTTCGCTCAACTTGGTATTGCGGTGGATAATGGTTTTAAAAACCATTTGTTGAAAATGTTTTTTAACCTCGTCAATCACTTGATTAGAAAGGCGTAAGCGCGAATCATACATAGTTAAAAGCAAGCCTTCAATTTCCAAATTTTCATTGTGTACTTTTTGAACACTTTTAATGGTATTTAACAATTTGCCCAATCCTTCAAGGGCAAAATATTCGCATTGAATTGGAATAATGATTGAATTTGCTGCTGTTAGGGCATTTAAGGTGATGAGTCCTAATGAAGGGGCGCAATCAATAATGATAAAATCAAACTGATTTTTAATGGGTTCTAATGCTTTTTTAAGCATGTATTCGCGTTCCATTTTATCTACCAATTCAATTTCAACTGCCACTAAATCAATATGTGCCGGTATAATTGAAACATTGGGTGAGCTTGTGGCAACGATGGCTTCACTTGCCGGAATTTCGAGTTCTAAAACTTGGTAAGTTCCTTTAGTAACCTGGTCAATATCAATTCCTAAACCCGACGATGCATTGGCTTGCGGATCGGCATCAATCAACAATACTTTTTGTTCTAAAACACCTAGTGCTGCTGCTAAATTTAGAGCGGTAGTGGTTTTGCCAACACCCCCTTTTTGATTAGCAACTGCTATTATTTTTCCCATGAATCCATTTAATTTTTAGAAGCGGTAAAAGTACAATATTTAAAAAAATAGTAACTACTTAGCGTCGCAATTTTTCTTGCAAAGTATAGCAAAGCATTGAAAACTATTAGAATTTATGAAAAATTCGGTCTTTTAAGTATCCTCAAATTCAATTAGTATAGGCAACAAAAGCGAAAATTAAGTTTTTTATTAAGAATTTTTCTTTGAACGAATCATCGCTTCAAGCATATCCCACATTTCTTTAGGAACCGCTTCGAGCATATTCATTTCACCCGCACCTTGTAACCATTCACCACCATCAATGGTAACCACTTCGCCGTTGATATAAGCCGAATAGTCGCTCATTAAATAAGCGGCTAAATTGGCGAGTTCTTGATGTTCACCAACACGACGCAAAGGAATTTTTTTCTTAAAGTCAAATTTTTCTTGTAAATCGCCTGGCAACAACCGATCCCAAGCGCCTTTAGTAGGGAATGGTCCTGGTGCAATAGCGTTAGTTCGGATGCCATATTTTGCCCATTCAACTGCTAATGAGCGCGTCATTGCTAGCACACCCGCTTTGGCTGTTGCCGATGGCACTACATAAGCGGAGCCAGTCCAAGCATAAGTGGTCACAATATTTAAAACGGTGGCACTTTTTTGTTTTGTTTCTATCCAATGTTTGCCAAAAGCAAGCGTACAGTTTTTGCTACCCTTTAAAACAATGTCAATTACGGTATCAAAAGCGTTTGCCGATAAGCGTTCGGTTGGACTGATAAAATTTCCTGCGGCATTATTTAAAAGTCCGTCAACTTTACCAAAAGCTTCTAAAGTTTTAGCTAACATATTTTCGACTTCGGGATAATTTCTAACATCGCATTGCACCGGAAGTACCGTTCCTCCTGTTTGGGCTTCCATTTCGGCAGCCGTATTTTTAAGTTTTTCAAAATCTCTCGATGAAATAACAACTTTTGCTCCTAATTTTAAAAAGTAGGTGCTCATGGCTTTTCCCAAACCACTTCCGCCACCGGTAACAACAATCACTTTATCCTTTAAAGCATTGTCTTTTAACATAGGTTCTTTATACATATTGAATTTTTTTATAGTCGTAAATCTAAACATTTATCTTGTTAAACGATAATTAAAATAATAAAGATTTTTTTAAAATTTTAATTTGTGTAAGATAAAAGTCTTTGTATATTTGCCGAACTTTTTAGGAGAAGCTAAAGATTTAAAATAGATTACATCAAAATGAAAAGAACATTCCAACCATCAAAGAGAAAAAGAGTAAACAAACACGGTTTTAGAGAACGCATGTCTAGCGCTAATGGAAGAAAAGTTTTAGCAAGAAGAAGGGCTAAAGGCAGAGCTAAAGTAAGTGTTTCGTCAGAACCAA
The DNA here is from genome assembly GCA_002793215.1 of Flavobacteriales bacterium CG_4_10_14_0_2_um_filter_35_18. Taxonomy (GTDB): domain Bacteria; phylum Bacteroidota; class Bacteroidia; order Flavobacteriales; family Flavobacteriaceae; genus CG1-02-35-72. The sequence goes on along the minus strand of PFPU01000180.1, from coordinate 3,409 downwards.
ATCCAAAAAAATAGTGAACTTATTTACTAATATACCAAAAGGTGTTACTTTTATTAGTAACACCTTTTTTTATATCTTTAAACCACTTTTCATTTTAGAATTAAATTTATTTAAAATATTTTAATAACGCAAACTTATGCCAAGAGATCATTCAATTAAATCGGTTTTAATTATCGGATCAGGTCCAATCATTATTGGGCAAGCGTGCGAATTTGATTATGCCGGCACACAAGCCATTAGATCTTTAAAAGAAGAGGGTATTGAAGTGATTTTGATCAATTCGAATCCGGCTACAATCATGACCGACCCCGCCATGGCAAATCATGTTTATTTAAAACCGCTTACTACAAAATCAATAATCGAAATTTTAAATAAACATCAAATAGACGCTGTTTTGCCTACTATGGGAGGACAAACAGCTTTAAACTTGTGTATTGAAGCCGATGAAAAAGGAATTTGGAAAGATTTTAATGTTAAAATTATCGGTGTAAATATAGATGCTATAAAAATTACTGAAGATCGTGAGAAATTCAGAATCTTAATGAGTCAAATTGGGATTCCCCAAGCGCCAAGTCAAACTGCAACTTCTTTTTTACAAGGAAAAGAAATTGCTCAAAAATTTGGTTTTCCTTTGGTTATAAGACCATCTTTTACTTTAGGTGGTTCAGGCGCATCGGTTGTTCAAGATAAAGAATCATTTGACAAATTATTGCAACGCGGCTTAGAAGCTTCACCCATTCACGAAGTGTTAATAGATAAGGCTTTGCTTGGTTGGAAAGAGTTTGAATTAGAACTTTTACGCGATAAAAATGACAATGTTATTATTATTTGCACCATCGAAAATATGGATCCAATGGGCATTCACACAGGTGATTCTATAACCGTTGCACCTGCCATGACTTTAAGCGACACCGCCTACCAGCGCATGCGTGATATGGCTATTAAAATGATGCGCTCAATAGGTAATTTTGCCGGCGGCTGCAACGTTCAATTTGCGATGAGTCCCGATGAAGAGGAGCATTTAATTGCCATTGAAATCAATCCAAGGGTATCTAGATCATCGGCTTTAGCTTCAAAAGCAACGGGGTATCCCATTGCCAAAATTGCAGCAAAATTGGCTATTGGTTATCATTTAGATGAATTAAAAAACCAGATAACAAAAACAACATCTGCCCTTTTTGAGCCGACTTTAGATTACGTTATCGTTAAAATTCCGCGATGGAATTTTGATAAATTTGAAGGCTCCGAACGCACCATCGGACTTCAAATGAAATCGGTTGGCGAAGTGATGGCCATTGGACGTTCCTTTCAAGAAGCCTTGCACAAAGCTACACAATCGCTTGAAATAAAACGCAATGGCATTGGCGCAGATGGAAAAGGTTATACCGATTACAATATCATTATAGACAAACTCGTCAATCCGAGTTGGGATCGAGTTTTTGTAATTTATGATGCTATTAAAATTGGTATGTCACTTCAAAAAATTCATCAGCTAACTAAAATAGATTATTGGTTTTTAAAGCAATACGAATCATTATATTTAATTGAAAAGGAAATTTCAAAACACACTTTAGCCAATTTGCCCAAATATTTGATGCTCGAAGCTAAACAAAAAGGTTATGGCGACCGCCAAATTGCCCACATGTTAGGATGTTTAGAAAGTCAGGTTTATAAAAAGCGGAAAGAGTTAAACATTCATCGCGTATATAAATTGGTGGATACCTGTGCGGCCGAATTTCAAGCCGAAACGCCTTATTATTACTCAACTTTTGAAAACAATATTCAAGTTAACGGACAGGCTTTCGCCGAAAACGAATCAATTGTTAGTGCTAAAAAGAAAATTGTTGTTTTAGGTTCCGGTCCAAACCGCATAGGTCAAGGAATTGAGTTTGATTATTGCTGTGTTCACGGTGTTTTAGCTGCTAAAGAATGTGGCTATGAAACCATTATGATTAACTGTAATCCCGAAACGGTTTCAACCGATTTTGATATTGCCGATAAACTCTATTTTGAACCCGTATTTTGGGAGCATATTTACGATATCATCCAACACGAAAAACCCGAAGGTGTGATTGTTCAATTAGGCGGACAAACCGCCTTGAAATTAGCAGAAAAACTTGATAAATACGGAATTAAAATTATAGGAACCAGTTTTAAAGCCTTAGATCTAGCCGAAGATCGCGGTCAATTTTCTAAACTTTTACAAAAACTTAAAATTCCTTATCCACAATTTGGAACGGCAACTTCAGCTGAAGAAGCACTCCTAATTGCCGATAAACTTGACTTTCCGCTTTTGGTAAGACCTTCGTATGTGCTTGGTGGACAAGGTATGAAAATTGTGATCAACAAAGATGACCTTGAAAAACACGTGGTTCATATTTTAAAAAATATTCCAAATAATGTGCTGCTATTAGACCATTATTTAGATGGCGCAATTGAAGCCGAAGCCGATGCTATTTGCGATGGTGAGGATGTTTATATTATTGGCATTATGGAACATATAGAACCCTGTGGCATTCATTCTGGAGATTCAAATGCAACACTACCCCCATTTAATTTAGGCGAATTTGTTCTACAACAACTAAGAGACCATACCGTCAAAATAGCTAAAGCCTTAAAAACAGTTGGACTTATCAATATTCAGTTTGCTATTAAAGATGATGTGGTTTACATTATTGAAGCCAATCCAAGAGCCTCACGAACTGTTCCTTTTATTTCAAAAGCTTATAAAGAACCTTATGTTAATTACGCTACAAAAATAATGTTGGGTGTAAATAAGTTAAAAGATTTCAATTTTAATCCACAATTAAAAGGATTTGCTATTAAGCAACCGGTGTTTTCATTTGATAAATTTCCGGATGTAGATAAAAATTTGGGACCAGAAATGAAGTCAACAGGCGAGAGTATTTTGTTTATCGACAATTTAAAAGACGACCAATTTTATGAATTGTACGCGCGAAGAAAAATGTATTTGAGCAAATAGAAACCTATGCCGTAGCCAATTCGCGCGATTCTAAAACTTGGTTTTGTTTTTGTTTTTTTTCTTCAACATAATCAACAAATGCCATAATGTTTGCAATTGATTTATAAACAGAGGCTTCGCTACTACCCGTTGCAGAAATGGGATGACCTTTATAGTCTATAGAAACTACAAAGCCATCTTTATTGTAATAAGCTTTTACTTGTTGCAAAATTGAAGTGATTGACATAACTTATATTTTTTGATTGATACAAATATGGGCATCAATATTAAATTAAGATTTCAGTCTATTCCCCAAATTTATTAAGGAATATTCCCCCTTTATTTAGCAGTAACATTAACAATCTTTATACTTTTAAATTGCGTTAATTTAATCTTTATTTATTTATTACATTTGTTTATCTAAAATTTAATTACTTTGAACAATAT
>PFPU01000091.1 GCA_002793215.1 Flavobacteriales bacterium CG_4_10_14_0_2_um_filter_35_18 | reverse complement strand
ACAATTGGAAGGGACAATACTTTTAAACCAAAAATCAATTGACACCTATAACTCACAAGAAATTGCCACAGAAATAAGTTTGGTGTTAACCGAGCCCATTCCCACATCAAATCTGAGTGTTTTAGAGGTAGTTGCATTGGGAAGGCAACCCTATACGAACTGGATAGGGAATTTGTCTTTTGACGACCACACAATGATTGCTCAAGCGATGGAACAAACTCAAGTTGCCAAATTTGCCACCAAAAAATTGCATGAATTAAGCGACGGACAAAAACAACGTGTGATGATTGCCAGAGCCTTAGCTCAAAACACCCCACTCATATTTTTAGATGAACCAACCGCACATCTCGATATACATTATAAAATTAGCATTCTGAGTTTGTTAAAAACCATTTGTAAAACTTTAGATAAAAGCATCGTGATTGCTACACACGAAATAAGTTTTGCCACACAGTTAGCCGACCAACTTTGGTTGATGTTTCCTGATAAATTTGTTTCGGGTGCCCCAGATGAATTAATCAAAAACAAAAGTCTGCAAAAGTTATTTAACACCAATTTAGTTAGCTTTGATGCAAACAGCAAACATTTTTCAATAAAACACCGTTAATTTTTTTATCTTTATTTTTTAATTTCTAAGCCTCATTTTTTAATGAAAAATCTATTTTTTGCATTGAGTTTTTTTTCTTTTTATTGTTGCGCAACCCAGCAAAAAGCAACTCCACCAAATGAAGATACCTTATTTGGAAAATCAATTACCAAAGCCGATTTACAATTTCAGTTGTTTAATTTGACTTCTAGCGATTTTGAAGGACGCAAATCGGGAGAAAAAGGACAAAAATTGGCGGCACACTATTTAGCTGATTATTATAAAAATTTAAACATTCCTTCGGCTTACGATTCGACCTACTTTCAAAATATCCCTAAAGATTTTTTTATGGACTTAGCCGATGCCGATTCAGAAAATGTGGCAGCTTTTATAAAAGGTAGCACTTACCCCAATCAATATGTTATTATTTCGGCGCATTACGACCATTTGGGCAAAAAATACGGACGCATTTATGCTGGTGCGGATGATGATGCCTCTGGTACTTCGGCAGTTTTAGAGATTGCCGAAGCCTTTAAATTAGCAGCTGATGCTGGAAATCGTCCAAAAAGATCGGTTGTATTTTTAAATTTAACAGGTGAAGAAGAAGGCCTATTCGGCTCACGTTATTATACCACTTATCCAATATTTCCCATAAAAAATACCCTTGTTAATTTGAATATTGATATGATAGGACGTGTAGATAACGATCATCTAAATAATCCAAATTACATTTATGTGATAGGCTCAGATAAATTAAGTATTGAGCTCAAACTTTTATCCGAAAAGGTCAATAGCACTTATACCGGTTTAAAATTAGATTATAAATTTGACGACGAAAACGACCCTAATAAATTTTATTACCGCTCTGATCATTACAATTTTGCAAAAAATAATATTCCAATAATCTTCTATTTTAATGGCGTTCACGATGATTACCATCAACCAACCGATACGCCCGAAAAAATAAATTACGACTTGTTAGCAAAGCGTACAAAATTAATTTTTTATACCGCTTGGGAACTCGCCAATAAACCTACAAAATTAAAACTTGACAAAAACTAATGTACGCTATTGTTGATATAGAAACCACCGGAGGAAAATATAATGAAGAAGGCATAACCGAAATTGCCATTTATAAATTTGATGGCAATGCTATTGTTGATCAGTTTATTAGCTTGGTAAATCCCGAAAAACCCATTCAGCCGTTTGTCGTTAATTTAACTGGAATTAACAACGCTATGCTGAGGCAAGCGCCAAAGTTTTATGAAGTTGCCAAGCGCATAGTAGAAATTACCGAAAATTGCATTCTCATTGCTCATAATACCATTTTTGATTACCGTATTTTACAAACAGAATTCAGCCGCATTGGCTACAATTTTGAAAAAGAGACCCTTTGTACCGTCATGCTGAGCAAACAACTCATCCCCGATTTAGAATCATATAGTTTGGGTAGATTGTGCCGTGCCTTAGGCATTGCCGTGGCCGATAGGCATCGTGCAAGTGGCGATGCGCTTGCAACTGTTAAATTATTTAAGCTGCTTTTATCAAAAGATATCGATAAAACCATCATCCAAAGAAACATCAAACCCATCGTTAATGCCTCAACTATTTCGGATAAACTAAACAGTTTATTAACGCCTTTAACAACGGGTGTTGGCTTGTTTTATTTACACGATGAGCAAGGAAAAATTATCTACCTAGGCAAATCAACCAACATCAAAAAAGAGGTTTTAAAGTTGTTTTTAGGTGAGAGCAAAACTAAAATCGCCATTCAAGAAAAGGTGCAATCTATTTCGGTTGAAGAAACGGGAAATCTCTTGATTTCAAAAATAAAATTTGCTTTAGAACTCCTTCAAAACAAGCCAAAATACAACAAACCTTATAATGCGCCATTCAAAAAATATTTGGTTTCTTTACCAGATATGCTTATCGTGAATAAAGGACGGCATTTAGGAGAAAAATCGGTTATTTTAATTGAAGACAATACGTATAAAGGATTTGGATATTTTGATTTGTGTTTTCAGATAAACCATCCCGAAATTATCAAAAATTTAATTGGACAACAAGGAAGCTCCGAAAACATACTTACTATTATAGATCAACATATTAAGCGTTATAAATCTGAAAAGATTATTTATTTAAACAAAATATGTCCCACTACTTAATCGTCATAATTGGAACAACTGCCATTGGCAAAACCAAGTTGAGCATCGCTTTAGCAAAGCATTTTAAAGCACCCATACTCTCTTGTGACTCGCGTCAGTTTTTTAAGGAATTAACCATAGGAACGGCCGTGCCAACTGCCGAAGAATTGCATCAAGCTAAACATTATTTTATTCAAAATAAATCCATTTTTGAACCTTATAACGTTGGTCAATTTGAGCGTGAAGCCATAAATTTGTTAGATAAAATATATAAAACTTCAAACTTTGCCATTATGGTTGGCGGCAGTGGTTTGTATGTTGATGCCGTTTTAAACGGATTGGATTATTTTCCTAAAGTCAATTCCGAAATTAGAGCAAATTTGAACAAACAATTGATTGAAAAAGGTTTAAAATCATTGCAAGTGCAACTAAAAACTTTAGATTTAGAAAGTTATCAGAATATAGAAATTGAAAATCCACACCGCATTATTCGCGCGCTTGAAATCTGTTTAGCAACTGGCAAAACGTATAGCAGTTTTAAGTTTCAATCAAAAATTTCACGTAATTTTACTCCTATCTTAATTGGCTTAACCGCCCCAAGAACAACAATTTATGAGCGTATTAACCAGCGTGTTGATGAAATGATGTCTAATGGTTTATTAGAAGAAGTCAAACAATTATATCCTTATAAAAATTTAAACGCGTTACAAACAGTGGGATATAAAGAATTATTTGCTTATTTTGACCATCAATATACTTTAGCTATTGCTGTGGATGAAATTAAAAAAAATACCAGACGTTTTGCTAAAAGGCAGGAAACGTGGTTTAGAAAAAATGAGTCTATCAATTGGTTTGATTATGATAAAACTGAAGCAATTATTCCCTTTATTGAACAAAAATTAACAATAAAATGAATTGTGAAGAATGGCAAAATTTGGGTACTTTTACCACTGTTTTAACTTACAATATTTTTGTAATTGATAAGGGTAAATCGACTACTACCCTAGCTATTCTACACGGATTTCCAACCGCTTCATTTGATTTTTATAAAGTAATCAATCAGCTTTCCGAACATTATCGCGTGGTTATTCACGACCATTTGGGATTTGGTTTTTCAGAGAAACCAAATGTTGACTTATACCGTTTAAATACCCAAGCCGACATCGCCGAAAAGCTTTGGAGTCAACTAAACGTAGGCGATTTAATTATTTTGGCACACGACTATGGTACCAGCGTTGCCACCGAATTATTAGCACGTAATAACAAAAATAAATTAAAAGTCAACCTAAAAGGTATGGTGCTTTGTAACGGAAGCATTCATATTGAATTGGCAAAACTTAAATACATCCAAAAGCTTTTAAAATCAAAGTTTTTTGGTTCTATCGTAGCAAAATTTGCTTCACAAAATAGCTTTAAACGCACTATGAAATCCATTTTTTATGATGGGTCAAAACTGAGTCAAGAAGAAATTGAAACAATGTGGCTGTTAATCACCAATAACGATGGCAAACGTGTGTTACCCAAAATAGCGCATTACATTGATGAACGCTATACTTTTTGGAATCGATGGATTGGCGCGCTAAAAGAAACCAACTTGACCATTGGATTGGTTTGGGCATCAGAAGACCCCATTGCCGTTAGCGCTATTGCCCAACAATTAGCTTCTGAAATTAAAAATAGCCGCTTATTTTGGCTCAATAATACCGGTCATTATCCAATGCTAGAAAATCCAAATTTATGGTGTGATTTGGTTTTTAAGGCACTCGATAGCATAGAAAATCAACCCCTTGAATAGTTTGGCGATTCTTTAGTTATGGTAATATCGTGTGGATGACTTTCAATAACTCCCGCAGCGGTAATCTTAACAAACTGTCCGTGTTCTTTTAAATCTTCAATGGTAGCAGCACCACAATAACCCATTCCGGCACGTAAACCACCTATAAATTGATGCATAGTTTCGAATAAATCGCCTTTATAAGGAACGCGACCTACAATCCCTTCGGGGACTAATTTTTTGATATCATCTTCAACATCTTGAAAATAGCGATCCTTTGAACCCTGTCGCATCGCTTCAACGGAACCCATCCCACGATAAGATTTAAATTTACGCCCTTCAAAAATAATGGTTTCGCCGGGTGATTCTTTTGTGCCCGCTAATAAAGAACCCAACATTACGGTTGAAGCCCCAGCGGCAATGGCTTTGGTTATATCTCCCGTGTAACGGATGCCTCCATCGGCAATAATGGGAATTCCCGTTCCCTTTAAGGCATTTGCAACTTCAACAATGGCCGACAATTGAGGAAAACCAACACCGGCAACAATTCTCGTGGTACAAATAGATCCAGGGCCAATGCCTACTTTAACGGCGTCGGCTCCGGCGTCAACTAAAAATTTTGCCGCATCACCAGTGGCGATATTTCCAACAATGACATCAATTTTAGGGAAATGAGTTTTGATGGTTTTTAGCGTTTTTAAAACACCTTCGCTATGCCCATGTGCGGTGTCAATTACCAAAGCATCTACACCGGCTTCTACTAATAAAGTTGCCCGTTCAAGCGCATCGGCGGTAACGCCAATGGCAGCAGCCACACGCAAACGACCATAGCTATCTTTATTGGCATCGGGATTTTCACTTACTTTGATGATATCGCGATAGGTAATTAAACCAATCAATTTATTTTCGATGGTTACTACCGGTAGTTTTTCAATTTTGTGTTTTTGCAAAATGACTTCCGCTTCTTTTAAAGACGTGCCTTCATGTGTGGTGATTAGGTTTTTTGAAGTCATCACCTCGGAAATTTTATGTGTATCATCTCGTTCAAAACGCAAATCCCTATTGGTAACTATCCCTACTAAAATTCCTTTTTCATCAATTATCGGAATGCCTCCTATGCCAAACTCAGCCATACATTTTTTGGCGTCTAAAACAGTAGCGTCTTTAGTCAAAGTAACGGGTTCTAGAATCATTCCAGATTCAGACCGTTTTACTTTTTTTACTTCAAGTGCTTGTTTTTTGGCAGTCATGTTTTTATGCAAAACGCCTATACCACCTTCACGCGCCATAGCAATAGCAAGGGCTGCTTCGGTAACGGTATCCATAGCTGCCGAAACAATTGGCACATTAATTCCGATATTTTTTGTAAATTTAGATTTTATAGAAACCTCTCTTGGCAAGACTTTTGAATAAGCTGGAACCAACAAAACATCGTCGTAAGTTAAGCCTTCTCCTTTAAATTTTTCGGATTGTGAAATCATGAGCAATCAATTTAATACTGTGGGATGTTTAACAATTAATTGCGTGCAAATTTACATGATTTTAATTGATAACGCTGATTATTGTGAATTTTTAAATAAAGCCTTTACAATTAAAATTGATGTCGCTAAAAAACTTAGCATCATTAAAGTGCCTGATAAAATCACTACATACGAAAACCACAACACTCCATACCATACAATATATAAACCACCAAATGTCAATAATAGCGAAACAAAGGGTTCAATCATTAAGAAAACTTTTATTTTTTTATTGATGCCGGTTATCGCCAACAAACTAGCCATAATTAAAAATAAAACCGACAAAGATAAAATGTGATTATGAATGAGTGTTAACATTTCTTTCTGTGGTTTTTTAAACTTCATTTCAATGGCATCTTGCTTATTTTCGTTGCCAAGATATTGTTCTTGAATGCCAACAGGTTTTAAATTTGTGGTATTTTCTATAAAAAATAAACCCGTAAAAAAACCAATATTAACCATAATTACAAAAGCTAATATTGTGTTTTTAAAATATTTAGGAAGCTGATAAATTAGTCCTTTAAGTTTCATATTAGAAGGTGGTTTTGAATTAGTATATCAATGGATTTCAATAATTTATTAACTTCAATGGTTAAAGCACTCGCCGAAATGGTAGCACCAGAAATAGCGGCAATATTATTTTTATATAGTGCCGAAGATTTTGGACTGAGCCCAATAAATTGTTTAAGCCAACGCATGCTTCCTATTTCGCCACCATAGCTTTCGCGGTAAGTAAGTATTTTAATTTTTGATATAATCAAATCCTTATCAAAAATTACGATAAAATCAAAAAATGCTGATTTACCTTTAGCTTGACCATAATATAAGTAACCTTTAAGTTGTTGTTTATTTTCGATGCTAAAAAAAGATTCAGAGCTTATTTTAAGAGGCAGATTTAAATTTAATTCTGAAGGGATTTTAACTTCAACTAAACTAAAAGTTGAAATATTTAAACTTTCTTTAACCTCCTTCTCAATTTTTGGGAATAGATTTTTTGGAATATTAAAAGCTAATAATGACACTATTACTAATATATAGCAGATTTTTTTTATCATTTTAATCATTTTAAAAGGAAATTCCTATACCCATATTAAATTGATTTGCAACATCAAAACCTATAACTTTGTTTTCTCTTATTTGGTATTCTGTTTTAAAAACAGCTCCGGGAGCCATAAAATAATTAAAACCCAAGCTAGTTATTGTTCTGTCATAGGCTTTATTTTTAATGAGCAATCCCGCAACATTTGCATGGGTATCATAGGTTTCATAGCGCGAAAAAATCAATAACTTTTCGGATGCATCTTTATTTAATAATTTCAAAATATTGTAAGCTGTTTCAATATAAAATCCTTCCATTTTAGAGCCGATGTCTCTTCCCGTTAGCGTATTATAAGCATCGGTATTTGAGAGGTTATTTAACACATATTGGGTACGGAAAATCCAATCATTTTTTTGATAAGTAGCGTCTATTCCAATCATTGAAATCCCTATATATGAACCTTTTATAGCAATATCAGTAGTTTGTGTATTGCCAAAATAGCCTGCTAGCCCTAAATTTAATCCTTTAATACCGAAGTAGTTAATTTTTGTAGAAAAATTTGCCTGACTTGAAAAAGCTTCTGCCCCATTTTGACGTCCCTTTCTCAAACCGTCAATTCCTCGTAAAAAAGAAGTCCCATTTTGATATGACTTAATGCCATCAAAGATATAGGCTTGATATTTAACTGCCAGCTTGTCAATTGTTCCACTTAATCCGATACCAATTTGAGTCCAAGTGCTTGGTATAATATCACGATCTTGATCAGGACGCTCTACCGTAAAAAATGTGGTTGGCTCATGTGTTTGATTAATAAGACCCATCGGCACTAACATAAGACCGGCTTTTGCCGTAATATTTGAACCGAGTTTGTAGTTTAAAAAGGCTTGTTCTACCTCAAGCTCTTTAACGTGCTCAAATTCTATTTCAGATTCAAAGCTCACTTTGTCGTTAAACTGATAACCAACAAATAAAACCATACGGTGAACATCAATATTGGCGACCTCATTTTTAGGATGGCTAAAGTCAATTTGTCCATAACCTCCAATTGATAGGTTTGATTGTTTTTCTTGTGAATAAATTGATATAAATAATGTTGTAAAAAGCAATGATAAAAGGATATTTTTCATAATTTGTTATTTAGAATGATTATAAATAGTGTTTTTAAGAACACAAAAGTATTGCAATTTTATCAAACAAAAAAACAAATTCTTCTCTATTTCAATCCATTCGAAATATCTATATATAATTGTAACATAGTATTTTAATAATAATAAATTAACCAAATATAAATTTTGGATTTTTTAGAAAAAGGTACTAAATTCATATTTTGCAACTAATAGGTTTGTGCAAAGAATTAATTTTCAACCAATAAAATAAACACTAAAAACAAAAAAAACACACAAATTTTACAAATCATTGAAAGTTAGTATCCTGAGTTTTTGCGTTCTTCGTATAAAATTTGTGATCTTTGTGGTAAAACTCTTTTAACCAAACTATTAAGAATTAATTCATAGACTGATTAGCTACCATCTTTTAAATTTAATTGTCTTTCAATATTTTAAGGTTGATGCGGTTACTGGCCAATTTTGCTGCTAAAAATCCTAATATAGAAATGGTAAGTATGACAATAACTAAATTGCTAAATTTAAAATCGACTGGATAAGCTAAATTATAAGTTATTTTTAGCAAGCCAAATTGCATCTGAATTAAAATTAAAATCACAGCCAAAAACAATCCGATACCCATGCCAATGCCTTGAAGCAACAATCCGTGGATAACAAATATTTGTTTGATTTTTGTGATAGGCAAACCGAGATTCAGCAAGGTTTTAAGGTTTTCTTTTTTGTCTAAAATTAACATGACAATCGCGCCAATAACATTAAAAATTCCGATGATGAGTATTAAGGTAAAGATAAAATAAGATACCAAATTTTCGGTATTTAACATTTTGTAAAATACGGCATTAAGCTGCGCCCTTGTTTTGACTTTAAAACCTGTTCCTAATTTTTGACTGATATTTTTAGCCACCGCATCAACATCGGTTTTATCATTTAATTTAACAACAATACCCGTGATTTGTTGGGGCTGAAAATCTAATAATTCTTGGGCAAATAAAAGCGAACTATACACGTATTTACTGTCGAGTTCTTCGGTTATTGCAAATACGCCAACGGGCTGAGAAGGCAGCATTTTAAAAGCCTGGCTGGGATTGCTGATATAGCCTTTACCTGGCTTAGGAACATAAATTTTTAACGGATTTATAAAATCGCTTATACCTAAACTGAGTTGTTTAGAAATATTGTTTCCAATAACGGTTTGGTCTAAAGCCTTATTATCCAACCATTTTCCAGCATAAACCGAAGTGTCGAGCCTAATTACTTTTGTAAATAAACTGTCAATACCTTTAATATTTGCAATTATACGCTTATCATTATAGCTAAAAAAGGCGCGTTCATCAACATATTTAGCATAATGTAAAATAGCTTTATCTTGTAAAATGGTATCTATTTTGTCAAAAAAAACAAATGATTTTCCATAACTCGGCGTGATAGTTAGGTCGGGGTCTGAAGCACTAATATAATTGATATTAAAAGTTTTTAATCCTGAAAAAACCGAAAGCACAATAAATAAGGCCATTGTACCTATAATAACGCCAATCATGGCGATGAGCGTAATGATGTTTACAGTGGCGTTTTTGCTTTTCGAAAATAAATAGCGTTTAGCGATGTAAAATGGAAAATTCAAATTAATTTTTTTTACGTCTTGGCAAAATCTCTGGATTTGTAATAGGATTTTCTTCGCCTTTTAAGGCTTTATCAATTGATTCAATGTAATCTAAAGAATCATCAACATAAAAAATAAGATTGGGCATTTTGCGCAATTGGTGTTTAGTTTTTAAGGCTACTTGATGCTTTATTTTAAGCGTATTATCTTTAATTCCTTTTAAAATTGAGTCGCGTTTATCATTTGGAAAAATACTTAAATATATCTTAGCAATACTTAAATCGGTTGTTACCGCTACTTTAGTTACCGATAAAATCACACCTGGCATGCCGTTTTGAGCATCGGCTTGTAAGATGTTAACCAAGTCATTTTGTAGCACTCCAGCGATTTTTTTTTGCCTATTTGTTTCCATATTGCAAAAGTAATCATTAATTGATTGGGTTTAATTATTTATTTTTGTAGCTGTATTTTATCAAAATGAAAAAAATTGAACATATTGGCATTGCAGTAAAAAATTTAAATGAGGCCAATGCACTTTATCAAAAGTTATTAGGAATTGCACCTTATAAAACGGAATTAGTTGAACAAGAAGGCGTTAAAACTTCTTTCTTTAAGCTTGGCGACTCAAAAATTGAACTTTTAGAAGCCACTGATGACCAAAGTGCCATCGCAAAATTTATTTTAAAAAAGGGAGAAGGCATGCACCACATAGCTTTTGAAGTTGAAAATCTAGATTCAGAAATAAAAAGACTTGAAAAAGAAGGGTTTACAATTATAAACAACGTCCCTAAACGTGGAGCAGACAATAAATTAGTTGTGTTTTTACATCCCAAGTCAACTAATGGTGTTTTGATTGAACTCTGCCAAGAAATACAGTAAATAATTATTATCTTGCGCTAATTTTATAAAACTTATGGGTGCTTCTTTTGAAACTTACCAAAAACGACGATTAAGATCGTCATACATCTCGGTTGTAATTAGTATTAGTATGGTTCTCTTTATGGTAGGTATCTTTGGTTTGCTTGTTATCAATACCAAAAAAGGAAGCGACATTATAAAAGAAAAAGTTACCTTGTCATTATTTTTAAAAAATAGTGCCTCTCAAGAATCCATAAAAAAACTGCAAAAAGATTTAGAAAAATCAACTTATACCAAATCGGTATCATATATCAATAAAAGCGATGCTGCAAAAGAGCTTGCCGATGCTACTGGTGAAGATTTTGTTGAATTTTTAGGTTACAATCCCTTACAAAATGCTATAAATTTGCGCTTAAAAGCTGCTTTTGTTACCACGGAGCGCGTTGACAGTTTGGCAACAATTTTAAAGCAAATCTCATCAGTAGATGATGTCAATTACGATAAACCTTTGATAAAAATGCTCACTAATAACCTCAGTAAAATAAGCTTTTGGATTTTAGTATTGAGTGTGTTCTTTACCTTAATTTCAATTCTAATTATCAACAGTTCAATTCGCCTATCTATTTATTCTAAACGTTTTACCATTAAAACGATGCAAATGGCGGGTGCTACCAAAGATTTTATTAGAAGACCCTTTATTTTACAAAGCATTAAATTAGGACTCATTGGCGCTTTTATAGCAAATTTTGGTTTAAGCATTTCAATCTATTACATCAATAAAAATTTACCAATTTTAAACTTGTTAGATGATAAATTTCTGCTCTTTCTGTTATATTTAGGGATTTTTGCATTGAGTGTTTTTATGAGTTGGATTAGCACCTTTTTTGCAGCACAACGCTTTTTAAATTTACGCACAAACGACATTTATTAAACAGATTATGACTAAATATTCAAAGCAATCCCAAGACCAAAATGAACCCAAAGGCTCCTTTTTATTTGGCAAACGAAATTACCAATTAATGCTTATAGGCATCGGTTTTATTGCCATTGGATTTATTTTAATGGCTGGAGGTAGTAGCCCAGACGTGAATCATTTTAATGAAGCAATATTCAATTTTAGACGCATTAGACTAGCGCCTACTTTAGTTTTGATTGGCTTAGCTATGCAAATTTTTGCCATTTTTGCCAATCCAAAAAAAACTGAAAAATAATCTTTAATTTTTTACTGATGAATTATTTAGAAGCCATCATACTAGCTATTGTTGAGGGAATTACCGAATTTTTGCCAATTTCATCAACAGGTCACCTCATTATTACTTCCTCTTTATTTGGCATTGCTGGCGATGATTTTACAAAACTTTTTATCGTTGCTATTCAACTTGGTGCAATTTTATCGGTATTTGTTTTGTATTTTAAACGCTTTTTTCAAACAGTCGATTTTTATCTCAAACTCTTAGTGGCCTTTATTCCGTCGGTTATTTTAGGTCTAATGTTTAATAAAGTCATTGACAATTTACTAGAAAGTCCGGTAACCGTTGCCATTACATTAGTAATTGGGGGTATCATTTTACTAAAAGTGGATACTTGGTTTATTGCCTCTGAAACGGCTCCAAATAATGACAAAATCAGTTATTTAACGGCACTTAAAATTGGCTTTTTTCAAACCATCGCTATGATTCCAGGTGTTTCGAGAAGTGGTGCAACCATTATTGGCGGAATGAGCCAAAAATTAAACCGAAAAACAGCTGCCGAATTTTCATTCTTTTTAGCCGTACCAACTATGTTTGGAGCAACAGCTAAAAAATTATACGATTATTATCAAAATGGTTTTGTTTTATCACCAACACAAATAAATTTGCTATTGGTAGGTAATGTGGTTGCTTTTGTAGTTGCCTTGATTGCCATAAAATCATTTATCACTTATTTAAGTAAAAATGGTTTTAAACTTTTTGGATATTATCGCATCCTTATTGGCATCATTATCCTTATTTTAAATTATTTTTATAAGCTAAGCACCTTGTAATGTTGACAGAAGACGCTTATAAAAACGGACAAGTTTTATTGATTGACAAGCCTTTAACGTGGACTTCTTTTCAAGTAGTGAATAAAATACGCTTTGCCATTCAGCGAAAATTTGGATTAAAAAAATTGAAAGTTGGTCACGCTGGGACTTTAGATCCATTAGCAACCGGATTATTGATTGTTTGCACGGGGAAATTCACCAAACAAATCGACACTTTTCAAGCTCAAGTTAAAACTTATACCGGTTCATTCACTTTGGGGGCTACTACACCATCTTATGACAAGGAAACAGAAGTAAATCAGATTTTTTCAACGGCTCATATTACTGATGAATTAATAAAAATTACTGCTAAAAATTTTGAAGGAATCCGTCATCAAAAACCCCCTATCTATTCAGCAATAAAACAAGAAGGTAGGCGCTTATACGATTTAGCACGCGCAGGTGAAACTGCCGAAATTCCAACAAGAGCAATTGAAATTTTATCATTTGAAATTACTAAAATAAATAGGCCTCAAATTGACTTTAAGGTAATTTGTAGTAAAGGAACTTATATCAGATCTTTAGCTTATGATTTTGGATTGGAACTAAAATCAGGTGCATATTTAAGTGCCTTGCGGCGCACCGCTATTGGTGATTTTAAGGTATTAGATGCCATAACGCTTGAGCATTTTTTAGCACCTTTTCAAGTAACTGAAGAATAAAATTACTTGCAATGTGCCAACATCACTTTGGTCATGCGGTCTAAATCAAATTCAGGTTTCCAATTCCAATCGGCTTTAGCCTCGCTATCATCAATACTTTTAGGCCAACTTTCGGCAATAGCTTGTCTAAAATCAGGCTGATAAGAAATGCTAAAATCAGGGAGTTGTTTTTGAATGCTTTTTGACATTTCTTTAGGATTAAGGCTCATACCGGCAATATTATAGGCTTTATAAACAGCCATTTTAGGTTGCGCCATTAAAGTGTAGGTAGCGCGAATGGCATCATCCATATACATCATTGGAAGTGTAGCATTTTCTGACAAAAAACAAGTGTATTTATTGGCTTTTAGGGCTTCAAAATAAATTTCAACGGCATAATCGGTAGTGCCTCCACCGGGTTGTGCTTTATAACTAATTAAGCCTGGATAGCGCACCGTTCTTACATCTAAGCCATAGCGATTGGCGTAATATTGACACCAAAGTTCACCTGTATATTTACTAATTCCGTAAACGGTAGTTGGCGACATTAGGGTGTTTTGCGGCGTATGTTCTTTAGGAGAAGTCGGTCCAAAAGCGCCGATAGAACTCGGCCAAAAAACCTGATTGTAAAGACCTTCCCTACCCAATTCTAAAATATTCAACAAAGCTGTCATGTTTAAATCCCAAGCTTTCATGGGAATTTTTTCGGCCGTAGCCGATAACATGGCAGCCATCATATAAACCTGTGTTATTTTATGTGAAATTAAAAGTTCTTTTACAGCTGTGGCATCGGTTGCATCTAAATTTAAAAACAAACCAGATTGCATGATTTCTTGATTTCCAGGATGAATATCAGATGCAATAACATTTTCATTACCAAATAATTGTCTTAATTTTAAAGTTAATTCAGTGCCAATTTGACCACAAGCACCAATCACTAAAATATGTTGTTTCATTTAGAAAAACGCGTTTAATTTTGCAGTGCAAATATAAAAAATAAAGTCGGCTGGATTTTAATTATCATTAAATAAAGCTCATAAAAAATTATATAATTTTTAATTTTATCTTTGTATTTAATTATAAGAATATCAATAATAAATAATTCTTTATGTTTAATAAATATTTTTTAATTCTTTTTAGCTTGATAAGTTTAATAGCTTGTAAAGACACTTCTAAAAACTCCAAAGATTTAGGGCCGGCATTGACTAAAAGTGATGTCCGATTTAAGTTTGATGAACCTCTAAAATTGAACTTAAACGCATCTGTTTTAGTTGAGCCTTGGAAAGAATATAGAAATTTTATTGAATTATTTAATCGCTACAAAAGCACCACGCCGAGCATTGCATTGAGCAATGCTAAAGAATTAAACACTTTAGCCGTTCAGTTAAAAGATTCCATTAAAATTAGCACTCTTAAAATTCCAGCATTTCAAGCGCGTTTAAATGTGTTGCAAAATGAAACGATGCGTTTACTCGATATGGCTAGTATTTCCAATTTAAAAAATGATGATATTAAAAACCAAATCATTAAGATTTTAGATGCCTTTAATGCAACCAATGCTAAGCTTAATAATTTAGTTTCATTGCAAGCTTTAGAAACCGATTTAATCTATGAAAATATTGACAGCATTAATATAAGAAAACTCGTTACGCCAAATACAAAGGAACTCCTTCCAAATAAAACACCTCACGGTGTTAAAGTAAAACAAAATTAAAGGCATAAAATATGAAAACACTAGGTTTAATTTTTTTTAGTTTAATAGTGGTCAGTTGTAGTCTATCCACACCAAAAGTAGCTAAAACAAGCGTTGAAGATTTAAATAATTTTATGAACGACTGGCATAGAGAGGTAGCAAATTCAAATTTTGATGCTTATTTTTCTAAAATTGATAGTTTGGGATTTTTTATTGGAACCGATGCCTCAGAGGTATGGACTAAAGCTGAATTTGCTTCATTTTCTAAACCTTATTTTGACAAAAAGCAAACTTGGGATTTTAAACCATTAAGCCGTCATTTTTATATTAACGAAGCAAGCAACGTGGCTTGGTTTGATGAAGTTTTAGATACTTGGATGGGTGTTTGCAGAGGTTCAGGTGTTTTGCAACAAAAAGATGGAAAATGGAAAATTATGCAATATGTTTTATCGGTAACTATACCAAATGACGACATAAAGTTGGTTATTGCTGCCAAAAAAGTAAATGATTCAATTGCAAAAGCAAAATTCAAAAAATATTAATCCTATTTATCCGCTAAATTTTCAATAATTAATTGGTATTCATAGCCTTTTTGTAATAAAAAATCAATAATCTTTTTATTTTTCTTATAGGGGTTTTGTTCTTTTATTAAGTAATTTTTTTTTTCGATTAAATCTTTAATGGTCTTTTGATACAAATTATCATCAATTTCTTGTAGCCCTTTTTTTATAAGGTATGGTGAAATTTGCTTTTGTTTTAATTCTCGTTCTATTCTAATTTTGCCGTATTGTTTTATCAAAAACTTACCTCTAGCATAAGCCTTAGCAAAGCGTTCTTCATTTAAAAAATTTTCTTTTAACAGGTGTAAAATAACTAGTTCTTGAGCTTGAGGAATCATGCCTATCGCATTAAGCTTATTTTCGACCTCAATATGGCAGCGTTCTTGATAGCTGCAATAATATTCTAGTGCCTTTTTAGCTTCGTCAACTGTATATGTTTTATTTGGTTTCATCAATACAAAAGTAATGTTAATAAATAAAAAAACCCATTGTCAAAATTTGACAATGGGTTTAAATAGTTGTTTTGATAGATTATTTATCTATAAATCTAAATTCTAAATACTGATAAGCATCTCTAGGTAAAACTTTAATCCACTTTTTGTATTTCATCATCCATTTGAGTTTTAAGGAAAGTAAGCCACTATTAATGTAGGCTGCTACAAATGGGTGAACATTTAAAACGATTCCATTAGTTTTAGAGTTGTTAAGAACAAATTGATCTAAGGCATTTTCAATTTGGTCTATTAAAAATATAGGCGCTTCTACTTGCCCATTTTGATTGGGATTAGGCTCTGTAGTTTCAATACTCAATTCAGGTCGCACACGTTGGCGTGTAATCTGGATTAAACCAAATTTACTTGGTGGTAAAATTTTATGTTTTGTTCGGTCAAATTCCATTTGGGCTTTTAAGCGTTCAAATAGCAATCGGCGATGTTCGGGATTTTGCATATCGATAAAATCGACAACAATAATTCCGCCCATATCTCTTAATTGTAATTGACGTGCAATTTCATCTGCAGCGATTAAGTTAACCTCAAAAGCGGTATCTTCTTGAGAAGTGCCTTTACTTGCTCGGTTGCCGCTATTAACATCAATAACGTGTAAGGCTTCGGTATGTTCTATAATTAAATAGGCTCCTTTAGCCATAGAAACCGTTTTGCCAAAAGCGCCTTTAATTTGACGTTCTATTCCATATTTTTCAAAAATAGGGACATCGGATTCATATAATTTTACAATGGATTCCTTTGCGGGGTCAATTCGGCCAATATATTCTTTTAAAGACAAGTATAAGTCTTCATCATTGGCAACAATACTTGTAAAAGAGTCGTTAAAAAGATCTCTAAGAATAGAAGATCCTCTGCTAAGTTCGCTTAAAACTTTAGCTTTAGGTTTTGCAGTAACAACAACTCTACACATAGCGTACCAACGCTTTAAAGAATTTTGTAGGTCTTTATCAAGTTCTGCAACTTTTTTACCTTCGGCAACGGTTCTTAAAATAATGCCAAAGCCTTTTGGTTTAATACTTTTAGCAAGTCTTTTTAAGCGGTCTTTTTCGTCATTATCTTCAATTTTTTGAGAAACAGAGACGCGGTCGGAAAAAGGAACGAGTACCAAAAAACGTCCTGCAATAGAAAGCTCAGAGCTTATTCTTGGACCTTTGGTTGAGATTGGTTCTTTAACTATTTGCACTAAAAGCGATTGACCTGTTTTTAGTATGCTATCAATTTTTCCGTTTTTGTCGATATCTGGTTCGCAATGGAAATTTTTTAAAGTGAAATCTTTTTGTTTACCTGTGATTATTCTATTTTGGAAGTTCAGTAAAGAAAGTAATTGTGGACCCAAATCTTGATAGTGCAAAAAAGCATCTTTTTGGTAGCCCACATCAACAAAAGCGGCATTTAAGCTTGGTAATATTTTTTTAACTTTTGCTAAAAATACATCTCCAACCGAAAATTGAACATTGTTGTTTTCTTTATGTAATTCGTTTAGTTTGCCATCTTTTAAAAGGGCATAGTCTATATCAGCAGAATTAGATCTTATGATTAATTCTGTTTTCATTTTTTAATTTTTAACCATATAATTATGGTGTTATACAATAAATTACACAAGGTATAATTTTGTGAGTACGGTAAAATTTAATTTTTAGTAAAATCAAATTTCATTTCAAAGAACTTGAATACAATAGTCATTTAAAGAAAAAATAAGCCGAAGCTTATTTTTTCTTTTTGTGACGGTTTAATCTACTTCTTTTTTTGCGTTTGTGCGTCGCTACTTTATGGCGCTTTCTTTTTTTACCGCTTGGCATAATATGTTTCTATTTAATTATTTAACAATCACTTTGCTTTTAACGCCTTCAACAAATACTTTAGCTGGTTTAAAAGAGGGGATGTTGTGTGCTGGAATCATGATGGTAGTGTTTTTAGTAATATTTCTACCTGTTTTTTCAGCTCTACGTTTAACGATAAAGCTACCGAAGCCTCGTAAATAAACGTTGTCATTTTTTTCTAAAGAACCTTTAATTTCTTCCATTAAGGCTTCTACTGTTGCTAGAACATCACCTTTTTCAATTCCAGTTTTTTCTGAAATACTTGTTACAATTTCTGCTTTTGTCATTTTGTTATGTTTTATGTTATACTTTGATTTATAAAAGAGTGCAAATATAACATTTATTTTATAAAACAAATAAGCTAATCATTTAATTTTAAATATCTAATTCTTGTATTTTTGCCAATATTAAATTATTTAATGAACTTTTCACATCTTTTAACACATTGGTATTTACAAAATAAACGTGATTTACCGTGGCGAAACACTTCCAATCCTTATGCCATCTGGCTTTCAGAAATCATTTTACAACAAACCCAAGTAGTTCAGGGAATTCCTTATTTCAATAGGTTTATAGCACATTTTCCTACTGTTAAAGATTTGGCTTTAGCCGATGAAGAATCTGTTTTAAAACTTTGGCAAGGTTTGGGTTATTATTCAAGAGCGCGCCACTTATTGGCAGGTGCCAAATTCATTTATTTTGAATTAAACGGATCCTTTCCTAACAATTATAAAGATTTGTTAAAATTAAAAGGTGTTGGACCATATACCGCCGCCGCAATCGCATCAATTAGTTTTAACGAACCTAAAGCAGTTGTTGATGGCAACGTTTACAGGGTGCTTTCCCGTTTTTTTAATATTATTACGCCTATTAACAGTACCGAAGGTAAAAAAGAATTTGATATGCTAGCACAACAGTTGCTCGATGTCAAAAATCCCGCTAATCACAATCAAGCCTTAATGGAATTAGGCGCTTTAATTTGCAAACCCAATAATCCATTATGTTTGGTTTGTCCGCTAAATACGAGTTGTTTGGCTTTAAAGTTTAAAAATCAGGAAGCTTTTCCTGTAAAGCTAAAAAGAGAGCCTGTTAAAAATCGCTATTTCAATTACATTGTTATCCAAACTTTAGAAAACAAAACTGTTTTTTTAAAGCGAACAAAAAAGGATATTTGGCTAAACCTATATGAATTCCCTTTAATTGAAACGCAAAAACCCATCCAAGGCATTGAAATTACAGAAGAAAAAGAATTTAAAATCTTGTTTAAATCTATAAAATACCTTGATTTAAAATATTTTAATGACGTTGATATGGTTACAAAACTTACACACCAGCAAATTTTCACAAAGTTTTGGGTCGTTAAAACTAAAAACCATCCCTTGGCAATGATTGAATTGAGCGATTTAAAAAGATACCCCGTGCCAATGCTCATCCATAATTTTTTAAAAGCCTTTAAAGTAACTTGATTTTTTACTACTTTTGGATTTTACAAAATCAATACTAAAAAAATATCAATAAGATGGCTGGAACCTTAAATAAAGTGATGTTAATTGGGCACTTAGGTGATGAGGTTAAAATGCATTATTTTGACGGTGGCAATGCACTTGGCCGATTTCCAATAGCAACCAATGAAACCTACATAAATAAACAAACCAATGAAAAAGTAACCACTACCGAGTGGCACAACATTGTAGTTAAGAATAAGTTAGCGCAATTATGTGAACAATATTTAACCAAAGGTGATAAAGTTTATGTTGAAGGTAAAATCAAGACGCGTCAATGGGATGGTCAAGATGGAGTAAAACATTTTTCAACCGAAATCCACGCTTCTGAAATCACTTTTTTAAGCGATAAAAAAGGTCAAAATCAATCCACTTCTAATGCGATAGAAAGTCAAACGCCATCAAATGCGGCAGAAAGCAAACAGCCAAATAGACAAGATGACATTCCCGAAATTGAACCTGAAGACGATTTACCATTTTAAATAATCAAATTATCAAAATTTGGATCCTGAACCCTCGAAATTAATGCTTTTACCCTTATTGGTTTTTAACTGGACTATTTTTGCATATATTTTAGGCATCTTTGTATTATTATTCCTTTCTGGTTTAATATCGGCTTCCGAAGTTGCCTTTTTTTCATTGACAAAGGTTGATATCGTCAAGGCAATCAACTCAAAATCGGCCAAAGCTATTTTAGTTGCAAAACTTTTGGAGCAACCTCGAAAACTTTTAGCAACCATTTTAATATCTAATAATTTTATAAATATAGCCATCGTTATTTTATCTCATCTGTTTGTAGAACAGTACTTTGGCTCTTTAGAAATCAATGTAGATTTTATATTATTTACAGTCGATTTAAAAATAATTGTAGAATTAATAGCCATTACCTTTGTAATTTTATTATTTGGTGAAGTTTTACCCAAAATATACGCCAATAAAAACGCCATGCAATTTGCTTCGAAAACCGTTTATATCATCAGTTTTTTAAAGCGAACTTTTTTATTTTTAAGCATTCCCTTAACGGGATTAACAAATTTAATTGAACACAAATTGCGCAAAAAAAGCACTGATATTTCTGTAGAAAAACTATCGAAAGCACTTGAGTTGACTAAAGAAAATGCATCAAAGGAAGAGCGAAAGATTTTAAAAGGGATTGTGAATTTTGGAAATACCGAAGCGCGACAAATTATGATACCGCGCATGGACGTTTTTGCCCTTTCTAAAGATGAAAAATACCAAGAAGTTTTAAAAAAGGTTGTAGAAAACGGTTATTCAAGAATTCCCGTTTACGACGATACCATTGATACCATAAAAGGAATTTTATATGCCAAAGATTTACTGCCCTATTTAAATGAATCCGATTTTAAATGGACAAAACTTTTGCGTGAATCTTTTTATGTTCCCGAAAATAAAAAGCTCGATGATTTGTTAAAAGAGTTTCAAAGTAAAAAAATTCACTTAGCAGTTGTTGTTGATGAATATGGTGGCACTTCGGGAATTTTATCCCTTGAAGATATTATTGAACAAATTGTTGGTGAAATAAGTGATGAATATGATCAAGATGAAACAAGCTATTCAAAAATAGATGATTATAATTTTATTTTTGAAGGAAAAACTACTTTAAAAGTATTTTGTAACATCATTAATATGGATGAATCGGAGTTTGAAGATGCCATTGGTGAAGCCGAAACCTTAGCCGGATTTTTGCTTGAACTCAACGGAAACTTTCCAAATAAGAATGATAAAATTAAATTTAAGTCTTTAATATTTACCATAGAAGTCATTGATAATAAACGCATAAAACAAATTAAGGTTACTAAAAAACCAAAAAATGTTTAGAAACCTTGGTGTCATAGTAGTTTTATTTTTTTTGTTAAGCGCTTGCCAAACAAATGAGACCATACCAAAACCAAAGGCACAAATTAGTTTAAATTACCCTCAGCCAAACTATCAACTATTAACGCCACCTTGTCCGTTTAGTTTCGAAATCTCAAATTTGGTGGAAGCTAAAATTGACAAAAAGTGTTGGGTAACTTTAAATTATCCGCTTTTAAATGCCTCTATCGACATTACTTTTAAACAAGTAAACAACAATTTAATTCAATTGTTGCAAGATGCCGAAAAACTGACTTACAGCCATACCATAAAAGCCGATGGAATTAGCAATCAACCCTTTATAAACAATGATAAAAAAATATTTGCTACTATTTATCAGGTTACTGGCAATGCCGCTTCACAATTGCAATTTCACGCCACCGATAGCATTTCCCATTTTTTAACTGGCGCTTTATATTTTAATTGTGAACCTAATTACGACTCCATTCTTCCCGCAGTAAAATATATCGAAACCGACCTGCGTCACCTAATTGAAACCATCAATTGGAAATAAATTTTATGGTTTATGACTTTAAAGACTTTTACTAAAATATTAATAATGAATTTTGTAGTTTTTTTTTAAGATGAATTTATCGACAAAACGATGGTTTTATATTATCATCCTTTCTTTAGTTTGGGGAAGCTCTTTTATTTTAATGAAGAAATCACTTGTGGGGCTTTCTCCCCTGCAAGTTGGTTCCTTGAGAATTATTTTTGCAAGCTTGGCTTTATTTAGTGTGGGTTTCAAAAAATTAAAAGAACTTAAAAAAGAAAACCTAAAACCCATCGTAATCACCGCTGCTGTTGGCACGTTTTTTCCGGTTTTTTTATTTGCTTTTGCCATTCACGATATTGATAGTGCGATTGCCTCTATTTTAAATTCCTTAACTCCTTTAAATACATTGATTGTAGGAGGTTTATTTTTTGGAATTTACTTTAATAACTTTCAAAAAATTGGTGTACTTATCGGGTTTTTAGGTACGGTGATTTTAATATTATCGAGTGCGAAAATAAATACCAATCAGCAATACATCTTCGCTTTACTCCCTGTAATCGCCTCAATTGGTTATGCTTTTAACTTAAATATTATTAAAAAATACTTGCAAAATGTCAGTCCTTTGAGCATTTCAACAGGTAATTTTGCTGTGATGTTTATACCTGCGATTTTGGTGCTTTACTTTAGTGGCTTTTTTACAGATTATCACATTGGTGATGAAAAGATGAACCGCTCTTTATTTTATCTTATGTTGCTATCCGTTTTCGGAACTGCTTTAGCTAAAACGCTTTACAATAAATTAATTCAGCTCACAACAACTGCATTTTCATCATCAGTAACCTATTTAATTCCCGTAGTTGCGGTAATGTGGGGCGTTATAGATGGTGAAAAATTTTTGCTTTCCCAAATATTAGCTTCTGTTTTTATATTTTTTGGTATCTATTTATCAAGCAAAAAATTAAAATGAACTAATAAAGGCGGTTACCAATTCACTTATCTTTTTTTCGGCTAATTTAGCCGCCTTTTGGACTTCTTCGTGCGAAACTGATTCAGGTTTTCCTTCAATTCCTAAATCGGTTATTACCGAAATTCCAAGGCATTTCATTTTCATATGTCTAGCCACAATAACTTCAGGTACGGTTGACATTCCAACGGCATCGGCTCCTAAAATTTTAACCATTTTATACTCGGCAGGTGTTTCAAAAGTAGGCCCTTGTAAAGCCAAATAAACACCTTTTTGAATGTTGCTATTTTTTGCTTTTGCGATAGATTCAAATTTTGCTATAAACGCTAAATCATAAGGCTCGTGCATATCTACAAATCGCGTTCCGAAGCGCTCATCATTTTTACCTCTAAGAGGATGCTCGGGCATTAAGTTGATATGATCTTTAATAAGCATAACATCACCAACGCTAAAATTGGGATTAACACCACCGCTGGCATTCGAAACAATCAAATTATTGATTCCCAAAAATTTCATCACTCTAATAGCAAAAGTCGCTTGTTGCATCGTCCAACCTTCATAATAATGAAAACGTCCCTGCATTGCCAACACTTTTTTACCGCCTAGTAACCCATAAATTAATTTACCGGAATGTCCCGCAACAGTTGAAACTGGAAAATTTGGAATTTCGCCGTAAGCGATACTTTTTTCAATTTTAATATAATCTACTAGGCTTCCTAAGCCGGTTCCTAAAACAATTCCAAATTCTGGATTGGATATCTCGTTTTGTTTTAAAAATTTAACTGTTTCTTGAACTTTGTCCCACATAGTCTAAAATCTCTTGATTAAATTCTTTTGAATTCTTTAAAAATACAACTTCTATCGGCAAATAAAATACCTTTTCAGCACCATAAAAAGACCTTACATAATCTTTTTCGGTGGTTAAAATGAGTGCTTTTGAAGTGTTGAATTCTTTTAATTTATTATTAATTTTTGTTTTATCTTTTTCTGTAAAGTTATGATGATCAGCATATTTTAGATGCACGAAATCAATATTTTGTATCAATAAAAATTGTTTTAAAGGCTCAGGGTTTTCAATTCCCGTAACCAAAACTATTTTGTATTGTTGTAAAATGTTTACCGCAATTTGCGCTTTATTATTGAAAATATGTGTTTGATAATTTATAGATGTAAAAAATAATTTTTGATTTACATTTGGATGAATCCGTTTACTAATGCTATTCATTTCATTAGGCGACAAATGTTTAGGGCATTTTGTGACAATAATATGCGAAGCGCGTTTGGCATTGCTGGGCAATTCTCGTAAGTTTCCTGATGGAAGCATTTGATCATCAATATATAAATTATTGTAAGCTGTGAGTAAAATATTAATTGGCGCTTTAATTTGACGGTGTTGAAAGGCATCGTCTAATAAAACCACTTCGGGCTTATTTTTTAATTTTTTCAACTGATTAAATCCGTTTACCCGATCGCTATCTACAGCAACCATTACCGACTTAAATTTTAAGTGGTATTGCATGGGCTCATCGCCAATTAAATTGGTTGTTGTATGCTTATTTGCCAACAAAAACCCCTTTGATTTACGCTTATAACCGCGACTTAAAACGGCAATTTTATAGTGGTCTTTTAATAAATTTATCAGATATTCGACATGAGGCGTTTTGCCAGTTCCGCCTACATTTAAATTACCTACAACAATATTTGGCAAAGCAAAAGTTGTAGAAATTTTTATGCCCTTATCATAGCATTTATTTCTAAAACGCATGATTTGACCATATATAAAAGATATGGGGATTAGTATTTGACGGAGTAATTTCACAGAAACGAAGATACGCAAAAGTGCTTAATAAACAACGTAATCAATTATCTCTAAGCCATATCCCGTCATGCCAACACGTTTTCTATCTTGTCTACCGTTTGATATAACTATTAATTTGGTAATTTTTAGATTGTGTAAAATTTGTGCACCAATTCCGAAATCTTTGTCATCCATAAATATTTTAGAAGCCTCGGCACGAACAGCTCCTTGGTTTTTAATCAGTTCTAACCTATTTATCAAATCAAAAGATTGGTTTTCTTGATTTATAAAAACCATTGCGCCTTTACCTTCTTTATTGATTATTTCGAACATTTTAGCCAATTTATCATCTGGATTTTTAGTTAGCGTTCCCAAGATATCATTGTTGACAAGGGTTGAATTTACACGCACTAACACGGGTTCGTCAATTTTCCAATCACCTTTGGTTAATGCTAAATGCACTTGATTATTAGTGGTTTGTTTAAAGGCTCTTAATCTAAAATCTCCAAAACGTGTATTTAAATTAAAATCCTCAATTTGTTCAATTAGGGAATCATTTTGCATACGATAAGCCACTAAATCTTCAATTGAAATAATTTTAAGGTGGTGTTTTTTAGCGACTTCAACTAATTGAGGCAATCGCGCCATGGTTCCATCTTCATTCATAATTTCTACAATAACACCTGCGGGTTTCAATCCGGCAAGGCGCGCTAAATCAATGGCCGCTTCGGTGTGACCTGTTCTGCGCAACACGCCACCTTCTCGAGCTTTTAGCGGAAAAATATGTCCTGGTCTGGTTAATTGATGTGGTTTTGTGTCATCATCAATTAATGATTTAACAGTTGTGGCGCGGTCATTAGCCGAAATACCGGTAGTTACACCTTTGCCACTATAATCAACTGAAACCGTAAAGGCTGTTCCCAGTGGGTCGGTGCTATGACCAACCATTAAATCTAAGTTTAATTCTTTACAACGCGATTCAGTTAGCGGTACACAAATCAATCCACGACCTACCGTTGCCATAAAATTTATCATTTGTGGCGTAGCCATTTGGGCTGCAGCTATTAAATCACCTTCATTTTCTCTATTGGCATCATCAACAACAATTACAAGTTTTCCATTTTTAATATCGTCAATTCCGGATGCAACTGTATTTAATTTAATATCTTGAGGGTTAACTATCATTTATTTATTTTTTTAAATCTGTTAAAAAAGTTATTAATCGGTTGTAAAAAGGCATCTATATTAAAGAGTCCAATCTCGGCAGTTGCTTTTCTGGTTAAATAAATACCAAAAGGCAACATAATAATGGTAGCCAACCATGCGCCTAAATAAGCAGGAATGCTACTGACTCTTGCCATATTACTGCCCAAAATTGAAATAAAATAATAGACCACAAAAATTAGAATTGCAATAATCATTGGTAATCCAAAACCGCCTTTACGGATAATGGCTCCTAAGGGTGCGCCGATAAAAAATAAAACTAAACAGGCAACCGAAAAGGCAATTCGCTTGTGGTATTCAATATCAAAAACATTTATAATATATTGTTTATAAAGAAACTGACTCTCAAATGCGTCGATATTTTCTTGATTTCGCTTGGCGAGTTCTTGCGCGCTAATGATGATTGAATATTGGTCAATGGTTTTAAAATTATTTAAAATGGTATCCGAAATATAATTTTGTTTGATGGTTTGAGGGTGTAAATTTTTGCCATTAGTTCGCAAATAAAGGTCATTCGATTTATTTGTAATAAATTCATCATAGGGCACTTTTAGAGAATCAATGTAATAACTAAGCTGACTTAAACCGAGCATTTCGAAGTCTTTTTTATAGCGTTCTTCTTCTAAATCAACGTCGTCCAATTTTGAAATATCTATATTTACGGTATATTCTTCAAAAAAAGAACGCATGTAGGGCATCCGTTTTTTAATATTTGAGTTTATTTTTTTATCACTTTCTTCATTAAAAAAACCATTATTGAGAACAAAGGTCATGTATTTACTACCTTCTTCGGTAGTAATTTTCCCAGTTTTTGCGGTGATACTTTTAACATTCCCCTCTAAATCGGTTAAATCATAAATCAGCACATTTTTGAGGAGGTTTTTTTCTTTGCCATATTTTTCGTCAAAGCGGATTAAATATCCAGGAATATCGGCATTAAATCGGCCTTCAATCAAGCTTAATGCGGGCTTCTTTTTTTGCATATTTACCAATAGATTCTTTGATTTAAAAGCGGCTTTTGGAAAAACATTATTGAGAAATAGAAAATTAATTCCACTAAAGATTATCGTAACAAAAATAAGCGGTCTAATGATTCGTTTTAGGGAAATTCCCGCCGATTTTAGGGCGGCTAATTCATAAGATTCGGCTAATCTGCCAATCGCCATAATTGATGAAAGTAGGATAGCAATTGGAAACGCTTGAGGTACCATCATCAAAGATAAGTAACTCAAAAATTTAAAAATGATGATGATATCAATCCCTTTTCCAGCAATTTGATCGAATCTTAACCAAAGCGTTTGCATAACCAATACAAACAAAATGACTAGAAATGTTGTTAAAAAAGGTTTAAGAAAACTGGTTATAATGTATTTGTCAATTATTTTCAAAATTTTCTATTGTGCCTCATTTATGGTGTAACCTTGTTTTTTATAAGTTGCCAAGTTAACTTTAAAATCTTCTTTTGTTATTTTTGGAATGTTTTTTCTAAATTTATTGATTGACAATGTTGTAATGGTTCCATTTTTTCCATTTTCAATCATGCTGTAAATTTCTTTGTCTTTTAAATCAATTGCTAGAACAATTGAAACAATCTCCGATTTACTATTTTTTGGTGTAAGAACAATATTTTGAATTTTTCTCCCTTTTACGTTTGGATTGGTTCCCCAAGCATAATTAAAACCTGTTTTATAAAAGCTAAAAAATTTGGAAGGTTTTATAAGCGATTCTTCTTCACCTTCATCGGTTGAAATATTTATTTCTTCATCTTCGGGCAAAATGGTATAATATTTTGAGCCGTCATAAACTCTGGTACCTCCCAAATAATTTACATTATATAATTCACCCATAATAATAATGGTACCTTTAGTTGTTTGGTGAATATTTTCTGCCTTATTATCTAGGTTATATTTAAAGGTAATATGCATATTATTATAGCTGTTAATTAATTCGTTTACATCATCTAACAGTTGTTTAGCCTTGCTGGCTTGCTGTGCATAACTCAAATTTATAACACAGGTTATACTTATTAAAAATAGCTTGAATTTCATAATAATTAATTTTTTTCGTTTCTTAAAATTTCATCTAGGGCGCGTTCATCCATTACTAAAACTTGGCGAGCCTTGCTCCCTTCAAAATGGCCGACAATTCCGGCGGCTTCTAATTGGTCAATTAAACGACCGGCTCTGTTATAACCCAATTTCAATTTTCGTTGTAATAAAGATGCTGAGCCTTGTTGTGCATTGATAATCATTAAGGCAGCATCTCTAAATAAAGGGTCTCTATCATTAATATCAATATCCAAATTTGTACCACTTTCTTCACCAACATATTCTGGCAATAAATAAGCTTCGGGATAGGCGCGTTGTGAACCAATGAACTCCGTAATTTTATCAACTTCGGGCGTATCGACAAAGGCGCATTGCAAGCGAATTAAATCGCTGCCAACGGTAATGAGCATATCGCCTTTTCCAATTAGTTGATCAGCTCCTTGTGCATCTAAAATGGTTCTAGAATCTATTTTTGAGGTAACTCTAAAGGCAATTCGCGCAGGAAAATTAGCCTTTATGATCCCCGTAATGACGTTTACTGATGGACGTTGCGTAGCCACAATTAAGTGAATGCCAATGGCTCTTGCTAACTGTGCCAAACGCGCAATAGGCGTTTCAATTTCTTTGCCGGCAGTCATTATTAAATCGGCAAACTCATCAATAACCAAAATGATATAAGGCAAAAATCGGTGACCATTTTCGGGATTCAATTTGCGGTCTTTGAATTTTTGATTGTACTCTTTTATGTTTCTAACTGAAGCATCTTTAAGCAAATCATAACGCATATCCATTTCAATGCACAAAGAGTTTAATGTATTGATAACCTTAGTTGTATCAGTAATAATAGCCTCTTCAGAATCGGGTAATTTTGCCAAATAATGACGTTCAATTTTATTGAATAAAGTCAATTCTACTTTTTTAGGATCAACAAGAACGAATTTAACTTCCGCGGGATGTTTTTTATACAATAAAGAAGTTAAAACGGCATTGAGACCAACCGATTTTCCTTGTCCGGTAGCGCCAGCCATCAATAGATGCGGCATTTTAACTAGGTCACAAACATAGGTTTCGTTTGAAATTGTCTTGCCAAAAGCAATTGGCAACTCCATTTGGGCATTTTGGAATTTTTGTGAAGACAATACCGACTTCATCGAAACAACTGTTGGATTGATATTTGGCACTTCAATGCCTATGGTTCCTTTGCCGGGTATTGGCGCAATGATGCGAATTCCCAAGGCCATTAACGAAAGGGCAATGTCGTCTTCAAGGTTTTTAATTTTAGAAATTCTTACGCCTGCATCGGGAACAATTTCGTATAGTGTTACAGTTGGTCCGATGGTGGCTTTTATACTGGCAATGCCAATTTTATAATTGTTTAGGGTTTCTACAATTTTATTTTTATTGACTTCTAGTTCTTCTTGATTTATGGTAATATTTTCATTTTTATACTCTTGCAGCAAATCTAAACTCGGAAATTTATAATTAGACAATTCTAATTTAGGATCAAATTCACCAAAATCTTTTAAAATTTTATCAGATAAGTTTTCACTAATGGTATCTTCTTCTAAGGGCTTTTCAATTTCAATTTTTACATCAAAATCTTTTGTTAAGGCTTTATCATACTCCATTTTATTAAAAATGCTATCCTCTAAATCATCTACAAGTTCTTCAGTAATTTGTGGTTCTACAACTTTATTAAAATCAATAATATTGGGAATTTCTTCCTTAAAAACAATGGGTTCTTGTGCTAATACTACTGACTCTGTTTTTTTTGATTTAAATAGGTTTTGAATCAGTTCGGGTGTTAAATTAAAACGAATCACTAGATAAAATAACGCGCAAAAACTCAAAGCCAAAACCAAACCCATCGCACCTAAATACGTTTTTAAAATTGCTGACATTTCAAATCCTACTACCCCACCTAGAATTTCAATATTTGGCAAGGCAAAACCAAAAAATATTGAAAACCAAACCATTGAAAGTAAACCCCAAAACCAAAATTTGCCTATTTTTTTTAATTTAACTTCCAATAAAAAACAAGCGCCCAATAAAAATAACAAAATGGGTAGGTAACTACTAGAAATACCAAAACCTTTATAAACAAAAAAATGTGCTACAATGGCACCAATTTTACCTAACAGGTTTTGTGCTTCAACCGATTTATTTCCAAATTCATCTAAGGTACTTTGGTCATACTTCCAATTTGAAAAATAAGAAATAATAGCTAAGCCTAAAAAAATTGCGACTATTATCAAAAATGATCCAAAAATTACGTGGGTTTGTCTGCTTTTAAAAAAGGCTTTAATGCCTTGACCACCTGAGGTTTTAGAACTTTCTGGATTCGATTTTATTTGTTTTGCCATTCAAAATATTATTAGCTTCAAAAATACTATAAAATTAACGAATCTTATCAGACATATTTAGTTTTAGAAAAATCTTGGAATATAGATAAGCCCAGCTATGGCTACTTCAACAAAAAAAGCAATAAAAACTGCGCCTGCACCTACATCTTTTATTTCAGCAATAACTTGATGTTTAGCGGGTTCTACGTGGTCGGCCAATTTTTCGATAGCGGTATTAAGTGCTTCGGAAACCATGATTAATCCTACCGCTAAAATTTGCAAACCCCATTCGGCATTGCTGAGATTATTGTAAAAACCTAAAACAAGAAGTACTATTGAAATACTGCCATGAAACATAAAGCTGTGTTCGGTAGTTATCAAAATCCACAGCCCTTTTGAAGCATACATTGTACTTTTTAACCTACCAAGTATAAAACCATCATTTGGTTTCATTAATTAAATCGCTTTTAAAGCTGCTTGATAATTTGGTTCATCAACAATTTCGGGAACTTGTTGCGTATAAGTAACCTTTCCACTTTCGTCTAAAACAATAACTGCTCTTGAATGAAGGTGCGCTAAAGGTCCATCGGTAATTTCTAAACCATAATTTTTACCAAATTCACCGGTAGCAAAATCGGATAAGGTTATCACATTTGTCAAGCCTTCGGCTCCACAAAAACGCCCTTGAGCAAATGGTAAATCTCTCGAAATACACAACACTTTTACATTGTTTAGAGCAGAAGCTTCTTTATTAAATTGGCGAACAGATGCCGCGCAAGTGCCTGTGTCAATGCTTGGAAAAATATTTAATATCAGTTTAAAGCCTTTATAATCGGCTAAAGATACTTTTGATAAATTGCCTGCTGTTAAAGTGAAGTCAGGTGCTGATGAGCCAACTTTTGGTAAATTACCAACGGTGTTAATGGTGTTTCCTTTTAATGTAATTGTTGCCATTTTTAATTTTTTTTAGAATGTTTACAAATATAAGTTTCTTATGAATAACAAAAAAACAAAAACCCCATAAGCTTTAACTTATGAGGTTTTAATTACAAAAATTATGATTTTTTTAGTATTTAGTTTTTAGAAAGGTAAGCTGCAACGCCTTCGTGGGTTGCTTTTAGACCTTTTTTATCGGCATTCCAATTTGCTGGACAAGCTTCGCCATGTTCTTCATTAAATTGTAAAGCGTCAACCATTCTCAAGGCTTCATCAACATTTCGGCCAAGAGGCAAGTCGTTTACCAATTGATGGCGTACCACCCCTTCTTTATCAATTAAAAACAATCCGCGGTAAGCGATAAGTTCATTATCGGCACAAAATTGTTCGTCCTCATCATAAAAATAATCACCCGTTAAAACATCAAAGTTTTTTGAGATGGTTTTATTGGTATCGGCAACAATTGGATAGGTAATTCCTTTAATACCGCCCTGTGATTTAGGTACTTGAAGCCAGCCCCAATGTGATTGCTCGGTATCGGTAGAAACCGCTACAACAGCCACATTGCGCTCTAAAAAACTTGCCAAACGCGCTTGAAATGCATGCAATTCGGTTGGGCATACAAACGTAAAATCTTTTGGATAAAAGAATAAAACCACGTATTTTTTTCCTAAATACTGATCTAATGAAAAATTTTCTACAAATTCACCTCCATTAACTACGGCTTTAGCCGAAAATTGTGGTGCTTTTCTACCTACGAGTACTGACATTTTATTTATTTTTAAGTTATAAGTGCAAATGTAATGCGCAATTCTGCAATAATAGCAGTTATTAATATTCAAATTTTATACAGATATTGATTTTGTCTATATTTTAAAAATTATAAATCCTTTAACAAGATTTAGCCTTAGTTTTGCCAAAAAGATTTTAATGAACAATAAGCGCTTTTTGGTTTGGATGATGCTACCACTTATTTCAATGTGTTGGATGATGCCACTTACTGCTCAAAACATTGACAATACTTCAAAACCAAAGTCGGCTACGTTTTTATCCGACTATAAAAAGAATTTAAAATCATTCAGTTTTTCCTTATCGGATAAAGTTGCTAAACTACCTCCTATTGCTGCACCAATAGATAAAACGGCGCGCTTCATCCCGAACGATAAAAATTTATATGATTTTTTTAACCCAAAACCAAAAAATAATTTTAGCATTACAAATAATAAAACAGTTGATGATGACGTAATTGAACGCAAGTTTTTTAATGGAAAGGAAACTACCAATCAAAAAAATGAAACCGACTTTAGCCTTGGAACACTTTATAGCAATTCAAAGTTTGTTACCATTGAATTTCGCGATTTTCAGTTAGTAGATGGCGACCGAATTAAAATTTATTTGAACGAAAAAATTATCAATTCAAACATTCGCTTAGACGATGTGGCTTATAGCATTAAAGTTGATTTGATAAATGGCTATAATAAAATTGATATCAAAGCTTTAAGCTCAGGGTTTTCTGGTCCCAATACCGCCGAATTAAGTGTTTTTGACGATAAAGGACTGCTAATTTCAATTCAGAAATGGAATATTGAAACGGGACAATATGCCACGTTGAGCGTAATAAAAAAGTAAGTTTCAAAATCTTTAAAAAAATCGCCTAAAGGGTTTTAAAAATTTTGTAAGTAACTATTGTTAAATATACCTAACAGGTTTAAAAAAACCTGTTAGGTGTTAATTTTATAAGTGAATCACTTCACCATAAGCATCGGCAACAGCTTCCATAACGGCTTCGCTCATAGTTGGGTGTGGGTGAATTGATTTTAATATTTCGTGTCCTGTGGTTTCTAATTTGCGAGCCACAACGGCTTCGGCAATCATGTCGGTAACGCCCGAACCAATCATATGGCAACCAAGCCATTCACCATATTTTGCATCAAAAATTACTTTTACAA
>PFPU01000193.1 GCA_002793215.1 Flavobacteriales bacterium CG_4_10_14_0_2_um_filter_35_18 | reverse complement strand
ACCTGTGGGGCTTATCAATCGGGTGTTTTGGGTGTTGATACGTTGGCTTATATTCCGTATGCCATTTTTAATTATTTAAGTCCGTTTATGACCTTGTTTTATGCGGCATTTAATATCAAAATCAGAATGCTAATAGACGCTAAAACTAATAAGTAGCTCCCTAATTAAACCTCATAGGTTTGAGTATTAATTTTTTTAAATAAAGAAATTCCACACCAATCCAAAGCGAATAGACAAATCGCGATAGGGATAATTAGGAGCTGAAAAGTAATTATAACCCGAAAAACTTGCGTTAAAATGTTCTACTTTAAAGAATATTCGGGTACGTTGAATTTGAGCGTTAACAAAAAAATCTAAAATAGGAAATCCGCCAATTTGCGTGTCATTTTGCAAACTGAATTCGTTTAATAGGGGATTAAAATTATTGGCATAAAACTTTTTAAAATACCTTAAAGTAATGCCGGTTTGTAAAAATAGCGGCTTCCCTTTAAAAACATAATTTTCAAAATATACGGTATTGCGTGTGCTCCAAGTGGGCACTCTAAAAATAGCTGAACCACTTGATACATTGTTAAATAGCAAGGTATTATCGAGTCCAAAATTTCCTTTTTTAAAGCCTTTATCGACTTTAATTTTAAAATAACTGACTTTATTATTGGCTTGTTCGGGTTTGGTTTGACCGGTAATGGCATCGGCTAAACCAAAATAAGTATAATTTGTAATGGTAGTAAATTGGGCTTCAATAGCGCCGTATTTCTCGGTTTTTACACTTGCGTGAATATTTTTATAGCGTTCATTTATAAAATGATTTTCCCAATTATAAGCGTCGTAAGCGCTGCGATAAAGTAAAAAATTATAATTTGGTGATTTGCTGGCAATCAAAATTCCGGCATTTAGTGAATAGACGCTATCGTTTTTAAAAATGGCATCCGCTTTAAGCTGGTTTCCATTGAGTTTTCCCGTCAAGATGTTTGTGGCGTCGGCATTGAGATAAAAGTGTTTTAACTGTGCTTTCCATGTGCCACCAAAAGCAACTGAATTTCCTTTTAAGGCATTACCATAAGTGGTTGTTAAAACCGTGGTATCTTGTGTATAGCCATAATCATAGTGGTAATTTTCGAGTTTTGCGGACAATTCTCCTAAAACAATTGGCGCTTTTAAAGCAACAAATACCTGATTGTAAATCTGTTTTGATATTAATTTGTCATCAATAAATCCGGTAGCCGTTCCAAAAACAGAAGTAGAGGTGCTATTTTCATTATATTCATAATGTGCTAATTGATAATTATAAACATGTCCTATTTTTAAATAAGATTTTTTTTGTGTCAGCGAATCTTGCCGATGCCACAATTTATAATCATGTTCAAAATAGTAGCGGTTGGTTCGTAAAACGCTGTTAGCATTGTTTAAATTGATATCCAAACGTGAACGTTGCGTAAATTGCGGATTGTTTTCCTTAAAAAAAGCGAGACTAGTTGCTGTTAAACCACCATTTTCATCGTTTATTAAATCTTGCGAAACCAAATGACCTCTAATATTGTAGCGATCATTTTCAGTTCTATAATTCATAGTGAGCGTAACGTGCCCGTGGCTGCTCAGTTCATTTCTGTAAAAGCCCAAAGAACGCAGCCCTTTATAAGCAAGCGAAAAATTAAAACGCGGCGCAGTATTTAGGGTAATAAATGAGTTTAACATTTGCCCTTGTTGAAATCCGGTTTTATGCGTAAAAATGGTGGTTGGTGTTGGCACGCGATAGTAATTAATATCCTTAACGGAATAGTAATCAACTAGTTTTGCAGTAGCGCCCAATATGGGAAATTTATCAATATCGTTGAAATCATAACCCAATTTTGTGGCAGTTTGCCCCATATTTCCAAAAGTGAGCAACTCAAAATTATCTTTTAAATTAAAACTGTGTAAATAGTCTTTTTTAATAGTTAAAGTGGTATCTACAAAGGTGCTATCATTATAATAGGAGATGATTTTGTAATCGGTAAATTTTACTTTACCCGATAGTTTTATGTTAACGTATTTTTCGGAAAGGGAATCGTTTTCAGAAAAGCGTCCGTTTTGGATGCTACGACCTTCCATTTGTAAAAGTCTTCCCCGTTGTGCATGCGCTAGATTGCTTAAAGACAATAAAAAGCAAAATATAAAAAGTTTCTTCATAAATTTTAATAAGCGCAAAGGTAAAATAATTGCCGTAAATATACTGTTAAAGTCTGCAAGCACCATTAGAGTTCTACTTAAAATTGATATTTTTGAATTATGTTAAAACATCATTTTTCGGATTTTAATTTAGAAGCCGGTACCGATGAGGCTGGTCGTGGATGTTTGGCCGGCCCTGTGGTAGCTGCCGCGGTGATTTTACCACCTCATTTTTACCATCCTTTGCTTAATGATTCTAAACAATTATCCGAAAAGAATCGGCTGCTTTTAAGACCCATCATCGAAGCCCAAGCCTTGGCTTTTAGCGTTGCCTTTATCGATGAAAAAATTATTGATGCAATT
The DNA here is from genome assembly GCA_002793215.1 of Flavobacteriales bacterium CG_4_10_14_0_2_um_filter_35_18. Lineage (GTDB taxonomy): Bacteria > Bacteroidota > Bacteroidia > Flavobacteriales > Flavobacteriaceae > CG1-02-35-72. The sequence goes on along the minus strand of PFPU01000193.1, from coordinate 32,953 downwards.
AATATATTAAACGCTTCAATTAAGGCTATGCACCTATCAATTAGCAATTTAAAAATAAAACCTGAATTTATTATTGTTGACGGCAACCGCTTTAAAAATTATTTAAACATTCCCCATCAAACCATTATAAAAGGTGATGCGCAATTTATGAGCATTGCCGCGGCGAGTATTTTAGCCAAAACTTATCGAGATGATTTTATGATGGCGATGCATTTAAAGCAACCACAATACCATTGGGATAAAAATAAAGCCTATCCCACAAAGCAACATCGCGAAGCGATAAGAGTTTATGGCATAAGCACTTTACACCGAAAATCATTTAGGTTATTGCCAGAGCAATTAAATTTAGAGCTTTAAATCCTTTAAAGCAAGGTCAAGTTTTGGATATTTAAATTGAAACCCCAAAGCTTCAATCTTTACAGATGAAATGCGACTGCCATTTAATAAGATTACAGCCATTTCGCCAAAAATTAATTTAAAGATTATTGCGGGAATATTAGGCAGCCAAATTGATTTTTTTAAACTCAACGCCACTTTTTTACTAAATTCTTGATTGGTAAGCTGTTCGGGAGCCACCGCATTATAAGCGCCAATCATAGTTTCGGTTTCAATTGCTTTGTAATAAATATTGGTTAAATCATCAATGTGAATCCAAGGTAAATATTGTGAGCCATTACCAATAGCCGCTCCAAAACCTAATTTAATGGGTTTCGCAATTTTTGCCAGTGCGCCCCCTTTTTTTGTTAGCACGATTCCTGTTCTAATTTTTACCGTTCTTATGCCAATCGCGGCAAACTTATCGGCAACTTGTTCCCATTTAAAGCAAGTCTGTCCTAAAAAATCATCAGCTGCAGGAGCGGTTTCGTCAAAAATTTGATTGGAAGTTATTGCGCCATAAAAGCCCACGGCCGATGCGGTTATAAATGCTTTTAATTGATTGTTTTTGATATCTATATTATTAAAAATCAATTCAGCTGATTTTATCCGACTGTCTAAAATTTGTTCTTTTTGATTTTTAGACCACCTTTTTTCGCTGATATTAACGCCTGCCAAATGGATGATACAATCAACCGAATTAATGATGCTTATATCAATTTTGTTTTTAGCGACATCCCAATAATAAGTTGGTAATGTGGACTTTTCATTTTTAGTCCGACTTAAAATAGCTACTTCAAAACCGAGTGCCTGCAATTTAAAGCAAAGGGCCGTTCCAACAAGTCCAGTGCCACCGGTAATTAATATTTTTTTCATATAAACATTATATTTAGGCTATCAATAATTCATCAAATCATTGTATTTAAAATGAATACCTATTTTAGATTTTAACTTTTCGGAGCTGACAATCTTAAAATCATTTGCCGAATTTTCATTAAAATACAGTTTTGCAACACCCATTTCCATGATTTTTTTAGTATAAAATTCCCGTCGTTTTGGATGAGAATCGGCACAGGCATTAAAGCATTCTCCCCAAACTTTTTTTAAAATAATTTGTTCTATAATGTTGATGCAATCATCTCTATGAATGAGGTTTATAGTTCCTTCCGGATTTTCAATAGCTAGGCCATTTTTAAAAAATGCACCAGGATTGCGATTGTAACCAAACAATCCGCCAAAGCGAAGAATCGTGGTTTTAAATTTTGTGTTTTTAACAAATAAATGTTCAATTGCACTCAAAGGCGACTTATTGATAGGCGTATCTTCGGTTACAACCCCATTATTATTATCGTAAACAGATGTAGAACTGATAAATAGCAGCTTTTTTATTGGCGATAATTCAATTTTTGAAATCAGTTTTTTAAAACTTTCGCTATTTTTGTTGGTAATAGCAATGATTAATACTTCTGAGTTTAAAAAAGCGTTAAGTTCTTTTTCGGGAAGATTGATATCAATTAAAAAAGGGGTAATTCCAGCCGATTTTAATGTGTTTAATTTACCTAAGCTCGTTGTTGAACCTTTAACATTAAAGCCTTTAGATATTAAACTTGACGCTAATGGTAAGCCTAACCATCCACATCCCAAAATACTTATTTCTCGGTTCAATTTTTTAATTTTAAGACCTTAATTTAAAGCGGATTAATTAATAAATTCAGCTTCAAATAATTCGGCAAAGTGTTTTAAAATTTTTATTTTTACTTCATTTTGATTGACGGATTTTCGCAATTCACCCTGCATTGAAGCAACGGCTTTGCCGCGAATGCCACAAGGAATAATATGGTCAAAATAACCCAAATCGGTGTTTACATTTAGTGCAAATCCGTGCATCGTAACCCAACGACTGCTTCTTACGCCCAAAGCGCAAATTTTTCTGGCAAAAGGCGTGCCCACATCGAGCCAAACCCCAGTTTCACCTTCGCTTCTTTCGCCTTTAATGCCATATTCGGCAATGGTTTTAATAATGGTTTCCTCTAAATAACGCATAAATTTATGGATATCGGTAAAAAAATTATCGAGGTCTAAAATAGGATAGCCCACAATTTGTCCGGGTCCGTGATAGGTAATATCGCCACCGCGATTTATTTTGTAAAAGCTTGCCTCTTTGGCTTTTAATTGATCTTCGGTAAGCAATAAGTTATTAAAATCACCGCTTTTACCTAGGGTATAAACGTGTGGATGCTCAACAAAAAGAAAATGATTTTTAGTAGGAAGGCTCAAACTTTCATTTCTATTTTTGCGTTTTATCTGAATGATTTCATCAAATAAGGATTCTTGATAATCCCACGCCAATTTGTAATCCATCGCGCCAAGATCTTGTAAATGAATTTTTTTCATCAATTTTTAGGATTGTTTAAAATGATTAAAGCGGCAATCACGCCGGGAACCCATCCCGCTAAGGTTAATAAAAATACGATGAGAATAGAGCCACAACCTTTGCCAATAACAGAAAGTGGAGGACAAAAAATGGCCAAAATTACGCGCCATAAACTCATTTTTATTTTTTTCAAAGGTCTTAAAAAAAATCTAAGTACAAATATAAAATACGTGTTTTTAGTTTAATTATCTTTGCATAAAAGCTATATTTGCCCCTTTTAAAATACCGCCTTAAATTATTGATTATGCAGTTATCAGAACAAGAAATTGTACGCAGAACCTCTTTAAAACGCTTGCGCGAATTAGGAATAAACCCTTATCCGGCAGCACAGTTTAAAGTTACTAACCTCACCAAAGAACTCATAGAAAACTTTGACACTTTTGAAGGTAAAGAAGTGGTGGTAGCCGGACGCATGATGAGCCGACGTATTATGGGAAAGGCTTCGTTTACAGGACTTAAAGACTCAAGTGGACTCATGCAAATCTATGTAAATCGCGATGAGCTTGCTCCGGGTGAAGATAAAATAATCTATAATGAAGTCTTTAAACACCTTTTAGATATTGGCGATATTATCGGCATAAAAGGGGAGGTTTTTAAAACCCAAGTTGGTGAAATATCTATCAAAGCTAAAGAACTTACGATTTTATCAAAATCATTAAGACCCATTCCAATTGTAAAAAAAGATGCCGATGGTTTGGTTCACGATGCTTTTAGCGACCCAGAATTGCGCTATCGCCAACGTTATGTTGACTTAATTGTCAATGATTATGTAAAAGAAACCTTTATAAAACGCACAAAAATAACCAATACCATGCGTCAGTTTTTTAACGAACGTGGTTATTTGGAGGTTGAAACCCCCGTTTTACAACCCATACCAGGTGGTGCAACAGCACGCCCTTTTATGACACATCACAATGCATTAGATATGCCACTTTATTTGCGAATTGCTAACGAATTGTATTTAAAACGCTTGATTGTAGGCGGATTTGATGCCGTTTATGAGTTTTCTAGGGATTTTAGAAATGAGGGTATGGACCGCACACACAATCCAGAATTTACAATTATGGAGCTGTATGTTGCCTATAAAGATTATCGTTGGATGATGGAAACAACCGAGCAATTGCTCGAAAGGGTAGCCCTTGAATCTAATGGTAAAACCAAAGTTACTTTAGGTGATTGTGAAATTGAATTCAAAGCACCTTATCCCAGAGTTCCCATACTTGAAGCCATAAAAACACATACAGGTTTTGATATTGCAGGTATGGACGAAGTTGCTTTGCGCGAAGTTTGTAAACAAGTTGGTGTTGAAGCCGATGAAACAATGGGTATTGGTAAAATGATAGACGAACTATTTGGAGAGAAATGTGAACACCTTTATATTCAGCCAACGTTTATTATAGATTATCCCAAAGAAATGAGCCCGCTAACAAAAGAGCACCGCACAAATCCGGCGCTGACCGAGCGTTTTGAGTTGATGGTAAACGGTAAAGAATTAGCCAATGCCTATTCTGAATTAAATGACCCAATAGATCAACGCGAACGGTTTGAAGACCAATTAAAGTTATCCGAAAAAGGCGATGATGAAGCGATGTTTATTGACCAAGATTTTTTACGCGCACTTGAATATGGCATGCCACCAACCTCAGGAATTGGAATAGGCCTTGATCGTTTGGTGATGTTGATGACTAATAATGCCTCTATTCAGGAAGTATTGTTTTTTCCACAAATGAAACCCGAAACCCGCACACCAAAAATTGAGTTGACCGAAGATGAAAAAGCAGTGTTAAAAACCTTAAAAGCCAACAGCCCAATTTTGTTAACCGACTTAAAAACGCAATCGGGTTTAAGTAACAAGCAGTGGGATAAAACAATAAAAAGTCTTGCTAAACACAATTTAGCCAAAGTACTTAAAATTGACGAGGACTTATTTGTGGAGGCGGTTTAGATAAAGAGCGGATTACTAAATCTCTTGAAAAGGTTTTTGCCAAGCGTCTAAAAATAAACTGTTTTTAAAAATAGCTATAAACCTAACTGTTTAATCAAATAATAGCATTACTTTTGCGCGTTCAAAAAAGAAGTGAATGCAATCTATTAGAAACATAGCGATTATAGCCCACGTTGACCACGGTAAAACAACCTTAGTTGACAAAATTATTGACCAAGCAAAAATTTTAGATGAACGAAAACATCATGTAGAATTGTTGTTAGACAGCAATGATTTAGAGCGTGAACGTGGCATTACCATTCTGTCTAAAAATGTTTCAATTACCTATAAAAAGGTTAAAATTAATGTGATAGATACCCCAGGCCATGCCGATTTTGGTGGTGAAGTAGAACGTGTTTTAAAAATGGCCGACGGCGTGTTACTTTTAGTAGATGCCTTTGAAGGGGCGATGCCACAAACCCGTTTTGTGTTGGGTAAAGCCATTGAACTTGGTTTAAAACCCATTGTGGTTATTAATAAAGTAGATAAAGAAAACTGTACACCTGAAATTGTTCACGAACAAATTTTTGACTTATTTTTTGCTTTAGATGCCTCCGAAGACCAATTGAACTTTAAAACCGTTTATGGCTCTGCCAAACAAGGTTGGATGAGTTATGATTGGCAAAAACCAACCGATAATATCATTGCCCTTTTAGATACCATTTTATCCGAAATTCCCGAAGCACCTTATCGCAAAGGAACTCCTCAAATGCAAATTACCTCATTAGATTTTTCTGCCTTTACGGGAAGAATCGCTATCGGACGTGTTTTTAGAGGCGATTTAGAAGAATCTAAAGATTATATGCTTTGCAAAAAAGATGGCAAACAAATAAAAGTAAGAATTAAAGAACTTCATGTTTTTGAAGGTCTAGGAAAAGTACGCGTCGAAAAAGTGAGAAGTGGCGATATTTGTGCCATTACAGGCATTGAAGGATTCGAAATTGGCGACACCATCGCCGATGTTGAAAATCCCGAAGCAATGCCTCGAATTAGCATTGACGAACCTACTATGAGTATGCTATTTACCATTAACAATTCTCCTTTTTATGGTAAAGATGGCAAATTTGTTACCTCACGACATTTAAGAGAACGTTTGTTTAAAGAAATTGAAAAAAACTTAGCCTTACGCGTTGAAGCAACCGACTCGGAAGATAAATTTAATGTTTTTGGCAGAGGAATCTTGCATCTTTCAATTTTAATTGAAACGATGCGCAGAGAAGGATATGAATTACAAGTAGGTCGCCCTCAAGTAATTATTAAAGAAATTGATGGCAAAAAATGTGAACCTTATGAAATTTTAGTGGTTGACGTGCCTGAATCTGGGTCAAGCAAAGTCATTAATTTAGTGAGCTTGCGCAAAGGCGATTTAATGGTTATTGAGCCTAAAGGTGATTTGCAACATTTAGAATTTGATATTCCTTCGCGTGGGTTAATTGGACTTAGAAATAAACTCTTAACAGCTACGCAAGGCGAAGCTATTATCAATCATAGACTTAGAGGATTTGATGTGTGGAAAGGCGATTTGAATAACAATGTTAATGGTGCTATAATTTCATCTGAAACAGGTAAAGCCACAGCTTATGCCATTGACCGATTACAAGATCGAGGTCGCTTTTTTATCGACCCAAATCAAGAAATTTATAAAGGTCAGGTTGTAGGCGAAAATAACAAACAAGAAGACATGAGCGTTAATTTGATAAAAGGAAAAAAATTATCAAATGTAAGAGCTTCTGGTACAGACGAAAGTGTTAAAATTGTTCCGAAAATAGATTTTTCGCTCGAAGAATGTATGGAATATATTAAAGATGATGAGTATTTAGAGGTAACACCTTTAAGTTTAAGAATTAGAAAAATAAATTTTAAATAAGACTTTTAAAGTTTTGTTAAAGCTTATATGGTAAGCCTATAATGAATTTTATAGGCTTATTTTATTGAGATAAAATTGTAAATTGCAACGCAAAATTAAAAATATGAGATTAAGAAATAGCATTGCATTTCTGGGCATTGGATTACTAATGTTTGCAGCTTGCAGTAAAAATAAAAATATTGTATCAGTTGTTCCTGTTGATCCTGTTGAGCAAGCAAAAAAAGATAATGACTCTTTAGTAAAATATTTACAAACCCATTATTTAAATAATGATGGCAATCTTTACACTATAAAAAACGGAGAGCGACCTTTGCTAGAAGATGTAACCACCGAAGCTATTACTTTAAATACAGTTGCTTATAAATTATATTATTTATCATTAAGCACCGGAACTACTTTAGCCCCAACACGCTCTGACTCAATTTTAGTTAAATACGCCGGATTTTTATTAGACAGCACAAAATTTGACAGTAGAACCTTAGCTTGGTTAGATTTAACTCAAGTTGTTCAAGGTTGGAAATATGGTTTTGTGCACTTTAAAGGGGGTGATAAAATTATCAATTCAGACGAATCACTTTCCTATGTTAATAATGGTAAAGGCTTTTTATTTATACCCTCCGGCTTAGGATTTGGTCAAGGTGCAACAGGATTGATCCCTTCAAATAATCCTTTAATTTTTAAATTTGAATTAAATGATGTGAGACGAGCTGACCACGATCAAGACGGAATTTTATCTAATTTAGAAGATATAGATAATGATGGAGAGGTTGCGAATGATGATACTAATGGCAATGGATTTCCTGATTTTCTCGATGCAGATGATGATGGCGACACGATATTAACTAAAGATGAAGATGTTAACGGCAATGGAACGGTGTTTGACGATGACACCGATGGCGACGGCATTGCAAACTATTTAGATAAAGATGATGATGGTGATGGCAAATTGACTAAAGACGAAGATGCCAATCACAACGGCAACTTTAATGATGATGATAGCGATGGTGATGGCATTCCAAATTACTTAGATAAAGATTCAAAATAGGTTTTAAAAAGCATAAAAAAAGGCGCGCTCAGCAATTGGCGCGCCTTTTTTATTGTATTTAAAAGTTTATAAAAGATTGTAATAAACACTTAAAATGATTTGATTTGGACGGTTATCCAAATTTAAATTGGTGGAAGAGCTAATTAAAACGCCCGTTAAATTGTTTGAAAATCCCTTTTCCCAACGTGCATCAACACCCAAATTGGCAAATTCTAATCCAAGACCAATTTGTGTACCTAAAGTAAATTTATTATAATCTACAGCTCCGATGTCACTTGATTTAAAATCAGAATTTAAAATAAGTTGAAAAGCGGGTCCGGCAAACAAATGTAAAGGTCCTAACTTTTTGTCAAACAAAACAGGAATGTCAATTTTTTTGGTTTTAAGAGTTGTTCTTGAACTCAATTGATATTGACTTTTAAGCTCTGTATAAACAATTTCGGGACGCAAGCCGAATCCTACTATCGAAAAACGAGACCATAAGCCTAGATGAAATCCAGCTTTGTTTTCGGAGCTAAATACATTACTACTACCTGCTTCTGTAATATTGCCGGCAAAATTATAATTCAGACCACCTTTAACCCCCAATTTAAATTGAGAAAACCCCTGCGAGCTTAAAAAGATTACGGCAAAAAATAATAAAATTTGTTTTTTCATAATTTGGTTGAATTTAAAATTAATATAAGTTATAACGTTTTAATAATCAATTTATTTTCTAGCGATTACCTTTTTAGCAGCATCTACAATTGCAGTTTTATTTAATTTGTATTTATCCATAAGTTGAGCTGGCGTTCCCGATTCTCCAAAACTGTCTTGAACGGCGACAAACTCTTGAGGAACAGGTAAATTTTGAACTAATACGCGTGAAATACTTTCACCTAAACCTCCAAAAATATTGTGTTCTTCGCAAGAAACCAAACATTTTGTCTTTAAAATAGAAGCTAAAATAGCATTTTCATCAAGTGGTTTAATGGTGTGGATGTTAATGACTTCGGCACTTATACCCATTTCTTCTAATATTTCGGAAGCTTGCAAAGCTTCCCAAACCAAATGACCGGTAGCCACAATGGTAACATCTTTGCCTTCGGTTAATTTTAAAGCCTTTCCAATTTCAAATTTTTGATCTTCTGGAATAAAAACAGGCACACTTGGGCGTCCAAAACGCAAATAAACAGGACCTACATAATCGGCAATGGCAATGGTTGCAGCCTTTGTTTGGTTGTAATCGCAAGGATTTATCACCACCATTCCGGGAAGCATTTTCATCAGGCCAATATCTTCTAATATTTGATGCGTTGCGCCATCTTCACCTAGAGTTAAGCCCGCATGCGAGGCGCAAATTTTGACATTTTTACCTGAATAGGCAACCGATTGTCGGATTTGATCGTAAACCCTTCCGGTAGAAAAGTTGGCAAAGGTTCCGGTGAAGGGAATTTTTCCACCGATGGTTAAACCTGCGGCCATACCAATCATATTTGCCTCTGAAATACCAGTCTGAAAAAATCGGTCGGGATAATTTTTTACAAAATCATCCATCTTTAATGACCCAATCAAATCGGCACATAATGCCACAACATTGGGATTGGTTGCTCCTAAAACGGATAATCCTGCGCCAAAACCCGATCGGGTATCTTTTTTTTCGGTAAACGTATATTTTTTCATCTTGTATTTAGTTTAGGCAAAAGTAAAAATTATAAAGCGTTTGCTCTTTAGAAACGCATTAATTCTTTATAGAATTTATGAACAGGAAATCCCATGACATTAAAATAGCTTCCTTTAATTTTTTTAACACCAACATAGCCAATCCATTCTTGAATGCCATAAGCACCTGCTTTGTCAAGTGGCTTGTAATTTTTTAGATAATAATCAATACACTCCTTGCTGAGTTTATCAAAATAAACTTCGGTAGTGCAGCTAAAAACTTGCTCTTTTTGGGTACTTTTTAAACAAACGGAAGTGATTACTAAATGTTTGTGATTGGATAGTTTTTCGAGCATTTCTCTAGCTTGCTCAATATTTTCAGGCTTTCCTAAGGCTTTATTTTTAAACCAAACAATGGTGTCGGCGGTTATAAGGAGGTCGTTATTTTTTAAATTGGTAAATACCTGAGCCTTTTTTAAAGCCAGATAATTGGTAATGGCTTCTTTTTTAAGTTGTTTAGGATAAGTTTCTTCAACTTCATTTAGTTCAACTTTAAAATTCAAACCCAATTCCTTTAAAAAAGATTGACGTCTAGGTGAACCGGAGGCGAGAATAAGTTGTTTTGTGCTAAGTTTTTCAGTGTTCATAATTTTTTTATTAAATTAAGACAATAGATCCTATGCCAAATAGCATTAGTATTTTTAACAATTGGGTGCTATTTTTAAAATGTTTTTGCTCAGTAGCCATAAGTAATAAAATTAGATTTAAAATGGCTGGAACAAACACAAAGCCAATCATATAAAGTAAAGAAATGATTTTAAGAGCAAAGTATAAATAAGTAAAATAAGCAGTTAAAAGAATCAGAATAGCGTTTAAAAAGCTAACAATACGCTTGGTAGTTTTAAGTCCATAAACCGAAATGATAGTCCTCGTTTTTCGCTTTTCATCACCTTTAAGGTCTTCAATATCCTTGACGATTTCCCGAATGAGGTTAATGAGAAAAGCAAACACAAAATAGGCTATAATTATATTAAAAACGCGCATTTGACTCACTGCATTGGCAGGGTTCATAGTAGGGAAGCTATCATAAAAACCTAGAATCAAGATGCTTAAACTCACTAAAAAGGCCACCAAAACATTCTTTAAAATCAATATATTTTTCCACGATTGTGAATATTTTAATAAGCCAAATGCCAAAGCTAAAAATAACAGGGCATAGTTGAGGTGATTAATGGCAAATGATAAATAATAAGCCAAGCCCAAACCAATGATATTAAATACGATATATACTTTCATGGCGGTGCGTTCACTTATTTTTGTGCCGATGATAACTGCATGGGTTTTGTTTATCTTATCAGATTCTAAGTCGTAGATATCATTGATAACGTAACCGGCGGCAGCAATAAAAAGGAGAGCAAAAAGGAGGAGCAAAAAAAGAGGTGTTGTTAATTGCAAAGCGATGCCACTTTTGTTTAAAAAGAAATATTTGAATAAAATTTGGCTAAACGCAATGATGATTAAATTCTTAAATCGGATAAGCTTAAAAAAGTATTGCATTATCTAATGTGTTGTTTTTTAATGCGATCTAGGGTTCTCTTATTGTCACGATCTTTAATAACTTCGCGTTTATCGTAGGTTTTTTTGCCTTTGCAGAGTGCAATTTTAAGCTTTGCCCATCCTTTATCCGTTAAAAATAAATGAAGGGGAATGAGGGTGAGACCCACATTTTTAACTTCCTTTTGAAGTTTTTTAAGTTCTCTTTTTTGCAACAACAAACGTCGTTCACTTTTTGGCAGATGGTTATAAACCGTTCCATTAAAATATTCTTCAATGGTCATATTGATAACAAAGAGTTCCCCTTTTTCATTAAACTCACAAAAACTTTCGGTAATATGAGCTTTGCTCAATCTAATTGACTTAATTTCAGTACCGGTTAACTGAATACCTGCAATATAGGTATCGAGTATTTCATACTCAAAACGCGCCTTCTTATTTTTAATATTTATGTTGGGTTGCATGAGCGCAAATTTAGCAAATATTAAGCTTTAAACAGGTGCTTACTTTATATTTAAACTATCGCCTAAAGATTTAAGAAAGGCATTGCGGTCGATGCTTTCGCTTGCTTTGCTGCGATAAAATGCATTTTCGGCTAACAGCGTTGTCAATTCATAAGAGGCGTGAACTTTGGCATTGAAATCGCTTGTTAATACCCATTGTGTTTGGGCTTCTTTTAAAAATATTTTTAAGGAATTGACCTTTATTTGTTCGTTTGGTTTTGAAACTTTAAATTTTTTATCTAGTTTGACCAACAAGGCATTGTAGGTTCTGGTCAAATCAGTTTGTGATTGTTCGTAAACTTTAAAAATACAAGCATTCTTTGTTTTAAGATTTGCAATAGTATCACAAGCAGTTAAATTTAAAATTTGCGCTGAAATAAAATGATAACTAAAAAAACAACAAAGGAATAAAAAAAGGGTTCGGGGTGTTTTAATCATAAATTATTGACTGGGAGGTGTTATCATGATGTGTGCTTTATAAGTTCCTGGAAACATCAACCACGGACCACCAGGTTCATAAGGGCTCAAGGGTAAGCCTGTGCTCGCAGCTGTTGCCCAAGGAATATAAACCACATACCTTAAATTTCCGTTGATTACTTTTTTTGTAGCGACATCGTAATTAGCATTTGCACCATAAAGTACATAGAGTGCACTCGGATGTTTGGGCATTTTTAAAACACCCGATTTAGCTTCGGCTTCTCTTATCATCTCAATTTGATTGGTGTTTTTGCCTAATAGCTTTAAAGCTCTTCCCCTGGCCATAAATGGGTCGAGATCTTTGTGATAACAAGCCACACTAAACGATTTGCTGTCGGGATTATTTGCCAAACAAACCAAATTACCTTTTCCTTTTCGCAAAATTGCGTATTCTTTTTTCGAATTATAACCAATAACGGTAGCGCCATCGCGCTCACTTGCAGGCGCAGCCTGAACGGCCGATGTTATTTGATCTTCTTCTGATAAGAGTCCTTGTGCATTAAGCGTTGTAGCTAAAAAAGTACCCAATAAAAAAACAGAAATTAGTTTCATATTAATTATTTTTTGTGGCTTTTGGCTTATCTATTTTTACAAATAAAATTTGTTCTTTTTCGTCTAAATCTAAGGTAATTTTATCTCCGGTTTCTAATTTTGAGTTGACTATTTCAGAAGCTAAAGCATCTTCAACATATTTTTGAATGGCGCGCTTTAAAGGTCTAGCGCCATATTGTTTGTCAAATCCTTTTTCGGCAATAAAGTCTTTGGCTTTTTTGGTTAGAATGAGTTTATAGCCTAAATTTTCGATGCGCAATAATAATTTTTCGAGCTCAATGTCGATAATTTTATCAATGTCTTCTTTTTCTAAAGCATTAAAAACTACCACATCATCAATGCGATTTAAAAACTCGGGGGCGAAAGTTTTTTTAAGTGCATTTTCGATAACACTTTTTGAATAAGCACTCTCTTGTTCTTTTTTAGAGGCAGTTCCAAAACCAACACCTTGGCCAAAATCTTTTATCTGTCTAGAACCAATATTGGAAGTCATGATAATGATGGCATTTCTAAAGTCAATTTTTCTACCCAAACTATCGGTTAAAAATCCGTCATCAAGAACTTGAAGCAACATATTAAATACATCAGGATGGGCTTTTTCTATTTCGTCTAATAAAATAACTGCATAGGGTTTTCGTCTAATTTTTTCGGTTAGTTGACCACCTTCTTCATATCCTACATAACCTGGAGGCGAACCAATTAAGCGGGTAATGGCAAATTTTTCCATATATTCGCTCATATCTATGCGCACCAATGCATCTTCCGAATCAAATAATTCGGTTGCCAATACCTTTGCTAATTGTGTTTTGCCAACGCCTGTTTGACCTAGAAAAATAAAACTTCCAATCGGTTTATTAGGATCTTTTAATCCCACGCGATTGCGTTGAATGGCTTTAACCACTTTTTCAACGGCTTCTTCTTGGCCGATTACTTTTTTAGAAATTAACGGAAATAAATCGGCTAAGCGCATACTTTCGGCTTGGGCAACGCGGTGAACGGGAATACCAGTCATCATAGAAACCACTTCGGCAACATTGTCTTCGGTAACCACTTCTCTATTGAGGTTGCTTTGTTCGTCCCATTTTAATTGTTCATTTAAAAGGGCTCGTTCAATATTTTTTTCATCATCTCTCAATTTGGCAGCTTCTTCAAATTTTTGACTTTTTACGACTTGATTTTTAAGTGTTTTAACGTCTTCAAGTTGTTTTTCGAGGTCTAAAATTCGCTGAGGTACCACAATATTTGTGATGTGAATACGCGAGCCGGCTTCGTCGAGCGCATCAATCGCTTTATCTGGTAAAAACCGGTCGGTCATGTAGCGGTTAGTTAAATTAACACAGGCTTTAATTGCCGCATCGGTATAAGTTACTTGATGATGATCTTCATATTTTACCTTAATATTGTTTAAAATTTCGATGGTTTCATCAACAGAAGTTGGGTCAACCAAAATCTTTTGAAAACGGCGTTCTAAAGCACCATCTTTTTCAATATGTTGTCTGAATTCATCTAAAGTTGTTGCGCCAATGCATTGAATTTCACCTCTTGCCAAGGCGGGTTTAAACATATTTGAGGCGTCGAGCGAACCAGTTGCGCCACCGGCTCCAACAATGGTATGGATTTCGTCAATAAAAAGAATGATGTCGTTATTTTTTTCGAGTTCATTCATCAGCGCTTTCATGCGTTCTTCAAACTGCCCTCGGTATTTTGTGCCGGCAACAAGGCTGCCTAAATCTAATGAAACAACACGCTTGTCAAACAAGATACGCGAAACTTTGCGCTGTACAATTCTGAGCGCTAAACCTTCGGCTATAGCCGATTTGCCAACACCGGGTTCCCCAATTAAAAGGGGATTGTTTTTTTTGCGACGGCTAAGGATTTGGCACACGCGTTCAATTTCTTTTTGACGTCCAACAACTGCATCTAATTTTCCATTTTCGGCTAACACGGTTAAATCTCTTCCAAAATTATCTAAAACAGGTGTTTTAGATTTTATGGCTGTTGGTGATTTTGGGTTTTCAAAAGGGTTTTCTTTTGACAAGCCCTCGTCATCAAAAGGCATTTCTGCTTTTGGTGTCTTAAATTCGGAGGCTTCGCCGGCATTTGCATCGAAAAATTGTAAAAAGACAGATTTTACTTCATCGTAATCAATATCAAATTTATTCATTAACATGGTGGTAGGATCAGACTCATTTCTCAAGATGCAGAGCAACAAATGCGCCGTGCTAATTGCGTCATTTTTATAGAGTTTTGCTTCTAAAAAAGTAGTTTTAAGTGCTTTTTCGGCTTGTTTGGTCAAATGTAAATGCTGTTTATTTAAGCCATCCTTAAAAATTAAATCACTGGCATTTAACTTTTCAACTTGCTTTCTAAGATGCTTTAAATCAATGTCTAATGCATTTAGAATATCAATGGCTTCACCTTCATTTTTGCGTAACATACCTAAAACAAGGTGCTCAGTTCCAATATAATCATGACCTAAACGCAAGGCTTCTTCTTTGCTAAAAGCAATGACTTCTTTTACTTTTGGTGAAAAATTATCGTCCATATAAATCACTTTAATGTTGGTAAAATTAGTAGATTTTTCTGTAAATCTTTACAAAAACTACCACAAGTGTAAAATTATAAATTATTTATCATTAAAACTTATAAAAATGTTAAAACTAAAAGCCTCAATTGTTAATAATTTTTAACAAAAAATAGCTTGTTTCAAGCCTAAAAAAGCTAGTAAATGTTGTATCTTGCGTCGTTATAAATCAATAAAGAAATAAATAATTTTATGGCAGAATCAGAAAAATTAATTCCTATAGTTATTGAAGATGAAATGAAATCTTCATACATAGATTATTCAATGTCTGTAATTGTTTCAAGAGCTTTACCCGATGTGAGAGATGGTTTAAAACCAGTGCACAGACGGGTGCTTTTTGGGATGCACGAATTAGGAGTTAAATCAAGTGGCAGTTATAAAAAATCAGCGAGAATTGTTGGGGAAGTTTTAGGTAAATACCACCCTCATGGCGACACTTCTGTTTATGATGCGATGGTTCGTATGGCGCAAGAATGGAGCATGCGCTATCAACTTGTTGACGGTCAGGGTAACTTTGGTTCTGTTGATGGCGATAGCCCTGCAGCGATGCGTTATACCGAGGTTCGTATGAAAAAAATATCTGAAGATATGTTGGCAGATATTGAAAAAGACACCGTTGACCATCGTTTGAACTTCGACGATACCTTATTAGAACCTACCGTTTTACCTTCGCGAATTCCTGGTTTATTGGTAAATGGCGCCTCGGGCATTGCCGTTGGGATGGCTACAAATATGGCACCTCACAATTTATCGGAAGTAGTTGACGGCATCATTGCCTATGTTGATGACAATGACATTAGTATTGAAGGTTTAATGAAATACATTAAAGCGCCCGATTTTCCTACGGGCGGAACAATATATGGCTATGAAGGTGTTAGAGAAGCTTTTTTAACAGGAAGAGGACGGATTGTGATGCGCGCTAAAACTTCTTTTGAAGAAGTTCACGGTCGTGATTGCATTATCGTTACCGAAATCCCTTATCAAATCAATAAAGCAGAGATGATTAAAAAAACTGCTGATATGGTTAATGATAAAAAATTTGATGGTATTTCGTCTATTCGCGATGAATCGGATAGAACGGGTATGCGCATTGTTTATGTTTTAAAACGCGATGCCGTTCCTAATGTAGTGCTAAACAAGCTTTTTAAATTTACTTCACTGCAAACATCATTTAGCGTCAATAATATTGCCTTAGTTCACGGCCGACCAGAGTTGCTAAATCTCAAAGATTTAATAAATCATTTTGTCAATCACCGTCACGAAGTTGTGGTGAGACGCACCAAATATGAGTTGATAAAAGCCGAAGCAAGAGCACACATTTTAGAAGGTTTAATCATTGCTTCTGATAATATAGACAAGGTAATTGCCTTAATAAGAAGCTCAAATAATGCCGACGAAGCCAAAGAAAAGTTGATGGCCAATTTTGAATTATCCGAAATTCAAGCCAAGGCAATTGTAGAAATGAGGTTGAGACAACTCACCGGTTTAGAACAAGATAAATTACGTGCCGAGTTTGATGAAATTATGAAATACATCATTGATTTGAAAGATATTTTAGCAAATGAATCAAGACGCATGATTATAATTAAAGAAGAACTCATAGCCATAAAAGAAAAATATGGTGATGAACGCCGTTCGCTAATTGAATATGGTGGAGCTGATGTTAGTATTGAAGATATGATTCCCGATTCTCAAGTTGTTTTAACCATTTCACATGCGGGTTATATTAAGCGTACAGATTTATCGGAATATAAAATACAAAATAGAGGCGGAAGGGGTCAAAAAGGCGTTTCTACCAGAAGTGAAGATTTCTTAGAACATCTATTTGTGGCTTCAAACCACCAATATTTAATGTTCTTTACTCAAAAAGGAAAAGTATTTTGGATGCGCGTTTACGAAATTCCCGAAGGCAATAAAACTGCTAAAGGCCGCGCCATTCAAAATCTTATAAATATTGAACCTGACGATAAGGTCAAAGCCTTTATTTGTACACAAGATTTAAAAGATGAAGCCTATGTTAACAGTCACTATGTTGTCATGGCAACTAAAAAAGGCATCACTAAAAAAACCTTGTTAGAACAATATTCTAGACCACGCTTAAATGGAATTAATGCCATTACCATTAGAGAAGATGATGAATTGATAGAAGCTAAATTAACCAATGGCAATTCGCATATTATGCTTGCCGTAAAATCGGGTAAAGCCATCCGATTTGAAGAAAATAAAACCAGACCAATGGGCAGAAATGCTTCGGGCGTTAAAGGAATAACACTTCAAAACGAGCAAGATGAAGTTATTGGAATGGTAACTTTTGACGATGAAAATACCGATGTGCTTGTTGTTGCCGAAAATGGTTATGGAAAACGTTCAACGATTGATGATTACAGAATTACAAATAGGGGCGGAAAAGGCGTAAAAACCATTAATATTACCGAAAAAACCGGTAAATTAGTCGCCATAAAAAATGTAATTGATACCGATGATTTAATGATTATCAATAAATCGGGCTTAACCATTAGAATGGCCGTAGCCGATTTACGTGTTATGGGTCGCGCCACTCAAGGTGTTAAATTGATTAATATTAAAGATGACGACTCAATTGCAGCAGTTGCAAAAGTGATGAACGATGATGAAATTGATGGCAATCAAAATGAAAATACAAATACAAATGAAGAGAATTTACAAACTGAAGAATAATAATCATAATTAAAACAAAAATGAAAAACCAATTATTAATAGGATTCATGTTGTTGGCTACAATAACAGTAGTTGGACAAAAAAATGAACTTAAAGCGGCCGAAAAAGCACTCGCTAGCAATGATTTAACCCTAGCAAAAACCTCTATTCAACAAGCTGAAGCACTTCTTGCCACTGCTGATGACAAACTAAAAGCTAAATTTTACTTTATAAAAGGTAAAGTATATGCCGATATTGCTAAAAAACAACCAGCCGAAGCCGATGCAGCTTATGACATTGCCGCAAAAGCCCTAACCGATTTGTTAGATTTTGAAACTAAATTAGGTGGTAAAAAAATCTATTCAGCCGAAGCAGCCCCTTTGTTTAACAGTTTAATTTCTGATATTAGAGATGTTGCTGTAAACCAATACAAAGCACAAGATTACATTAAATCGGCTCAAAATTTTAACAAGATTTATAAAATGAGTCCTAAGGATACTTTTATGTTAGATAATGCTGCCAATGCGGCTTATTTAGGAAAAGATAACCAAGTTTCTTTAGATTTTTATATTGAATTAAATAGGTTAGGCTACCAAGGTATTTCAACTGAATATACAGCAAAAAATACCGAAACAGGTCTAGCAGAAAATTTTGCTTCAAAAAACCAACGTGATTTGATGATTAAAACCGGAAAATACACTGATCCAAAAGATGAGGTTACCCCTTCGCGCAAAAATGCTATCATCAAGAATATTGCATATTTATATGGTGAATTAGGCCAAAACGAAAAGGGCTTAGATGCTATTAAAAAAGCAAGAGCAACTGATCCAAATGATTATAATTTATTATTAGCCGAAGCTGATTTACAAATTAAATTAGGTAACCGGGTTAAATTTGGAGAGTTGATGAATGAAGCTATCGAAAAAAATCCTAATGAACCTATTTTATATTTTAATTTGGGGGTTATTAGTGCCGAACAAAATAAGGACGAAGAAGCCATTAAATATTATAATAAAGCTATCGAATTAAAACCAGCCTATTTTGATGCCTATGTCAATTTGGCGAATGTTTATCGCAAAAAAGAAGAAGGTATTATTGAAAAAATGAATAACAGTTTAAGTGATTTTGCTAAATACGATAAATTTAAAGCTGAATTATCAAAGTTATACAAACAAGTGTTACCTTATTATGAAAAAGCTTACGACATTAAAAAGGATGATATTTCAGTTGTTCAAACCCTGATGGGAATTTTTGAAAATTTGGCTATGGATGCCGAATATAAAAAACTAAAAGCAGCTTATGACGCCTTAAAAGGTTAATATATAGCTTATCACACTTTATAAAAAAAGCCTTATTCGTTTTGATTAAGGCTTTTTTAGTTTAAATAATTTTTTTAATCACCCTGAGTTTGTGAGAGTGTCGTTTGGTATCAACATTATAAATCCCACTGTGGTCAAGCAAGTCAATCCGTACTTTACCGTGCGCATGAATAATTTGGTTGTTAGACAAAATCATTCCAACATGAACTATTTTTCCTTCTTCGTTATCAAAAAAAGCTAAGTCACCTGGCTCACTTTCTTCAATAAAGCTTAAGGCTTCTCCTTGCATAGCTTGTTGCGAAGCGTCGCGCAATAACTTATAGCCATTAAGCTTATAAACCATTTGCGTAAAGCCCGAACAATCGATGCCAAAGGGTGTTTTGCCTCCCCATAAATAGGGTGCATTCAAATACATATAAGCGCTATCAATCAATTTATTTTTAGCTGATTGACCGCTAATAGTAGCGCCTTCAAAGTGGGTTTCAAAATTTTTTAAATGGGTGATATCATTTTTAAATAGCGGTAATTCAGCTCCTAAAGAAAGTGTTAAGAGCTCTGTTTTATTAAAGCTGGCAACATTCACTAAATCGGCGATATAAGTTGGATTTTGGTTTTGCAGATTATGATACTCTGCTGATGAAATTTGAATTTGTTGTTTTTTATCAATCCAACCTTCATAAGCATCAAAGGCTAATTTAATTTTGAACCAACTCGTGCTTTCTTCTAAAATTTCAAAACTTTCGCCAAATAAAACCTGAGAAATCAGCTCACTTTTATCGCTTGGAAGCGGTCGAAGCGCAATACTATTTAAAATACAAATTCCGTAGTGCATAAATTATTACCTATTTTCAATTAGGATTGCACCTGCGCCACCGCCACCATTACAAATTGAAGCTGCGCCAATTTTGCCGTTATTTTGTTTTAAAACATTTATTAAAGTAACCACAATGCGTGCGCCAGAACAACCTAATGGATGTCCTAAGGCAACCGCGCCACCATTGACATTCACTTTAGAGGCATCTATTCCTAAAATTTTGGTGTTTGCCAAGCCAACAACGGCAAAAGCTTCGTTAAATTCAAAATAATCAACGTCTTGAATTTTTAAGTTTGCTTTTGCTAAGGCTTTAGGAATAGCTTTAGAAGGACTTGTGGTGAACCATTCGGGAGCTTGAGAAGCATCGGCATAACTTATAATACTTGCCAAAGGTTTTAAACCCAATGACAGGGCTTTTTCTTCACTCATTAAAATCAAAGCAGCAGCACCATCACTTAAAGAAGAAGCATTGGCGGCTGTTATTGTGCCATCTTTGCCAAAAGCTGGTTTTAACAGTTTAATTTTATCAAAGCTCACTTTGGTAAACTCTTCGTCTTTATCAACAATAATCGGGTCTCCTTTGCGCTGAGGCACCAAAACAGGAATTATTTCTTCATTAAAGTTTCCTTCTTTCCAAGCTTTTGCAGCTAAGGTGTAAGAATTGATGGCAAATTGGTCTTGGTCTTCACGTGTAAAATGGTGTGTGCTCGCACATAAATCACCACAAGTCCCCATGTGTTTTTCGTCGTAAACATTTACTAATCCATCTTTTAACAAGCCATCTATTAGGGTAGCGTTACCTAATTTTTGTCCGTTTCGCATATCTAGATAATGGGGAATTTGGCTCATACTTTCCATGCCACCTGCCACCACTATATCGGCATCGCCTAAAGCGATAGATTGTGCGGCAAACATAATGGCTTTCATTCCAGAAGCACAGACTTTATTTACAGTGGTACAGGGAATGGTATTGGGTAAACCAGCAAAAAGAGCAGCCTGCTTTGCAGGGGCTTGTCCGGCATTGGCTTGAACCACCTGCCCCATATAGACTTCATCTACTAGTTTTGGGTCTAAATTAATTTTATCGAGGGCTCCTTTAATGGCAATTGCTCCTAATTTAGTTGCCGAAATGCTTGATAAACTACCTAGCATACCGCCAATTGGGGTGCGTACGGCTGAGACTATAACTACTTTTTTATTCATTTTAAATGGATTGTTAAATTCTAAAAACTTTACAAAAATACGGTTTTTAGCTTAAACAATTTTGCAATCGGTCTTTAAATATGGCTATTAGAATATTTTAATTTCTTTTAATAAGCAATTGTAATTTTTTAAAAAAGACTATTTTTGAGGAATAATATAAAAGATGAAAAATTTTAAAAACAAAATATTCTCCAATCACTCGTTAATTTACAAAATCTTTCTTTTAGTAATTACTACGATTTCAATTATTTACCTCTTTCCAAAAGGAGGTCAGTTTAAATATGAATTCCGCGAAGGAAAACCTTGGCAATACGAAAATTATTATGCCCCTTTTGATTTTGCCATTTTAAAATCGGAAGATGAAATTAAAGCTGAAAAAGATCTAATCAAACAAAATTTAAAACCCTATTACCGAAATAAAGTTGAGGTTATTAATGCGGTAGCTGCCGATTATAACAACAAAATAACTTTAATGCTCAAAGATCCAATTTTTGCTAATGCCCATAAAAAAGAATTGGAAAATTTTGGCAGAACGGTAATTGATGAAATTTATAATATTGGCTATTTAGATGCAAACAGCACTAGTTTTCAACGAAATAATGAAATTATGATCATTACCAACAACACGGCTAATGACCAAATATTAAATCAGTTAATTAATAAACAAACGCTACACGATAAATTAATTTTCTATTTAAAAGATGCTAAATACAATCTGTATGCTGATAAGTTTAGTTCATTTCTTATTGATATTTTAAAGCCGAACCTATTTTATGATAAGAATTTAAACGAAAAAGCATTAGAAGACGCTTATAAAAACATTTCGTTGACTAAGGGATTTATATCCGAAAAGGAACGTATTATTTTAAAAGGTGACGTGGTTGAAGGCAAAAACTTTGAAATATTAAATTCTCTTAAAAAGGAATTTGAATCGCAGCTTTGGAGCAAATCTAATTACAATTGGATTGTTTTGGGCTATACTATTTTAGTAGCATTGGCCATGTTGATGTTGCTCTTATTTCTCCACAAATACCGCATAGAAATTTATGATAATAACAAAAAGGTAACATTTATATTTTCTAATGTGTTGTTAATGGTGCTTTTAACAACTTTGATGATTAAATTTAAACCCGATTACGTTTACATAGTTCCCCTAGTAATTTTGCCCTTGATTTTAAAAGCCTTTTTCGATGCGCGTTTGGGCTTATTTGCCCACGTTTTAACCATCCTTTTATTGGGTTTTATTGTGCCCAATAGCTTTGAATTCATATTTTTACAAATCATTGCGGGCATTGTAACCATTTTAACGGTTTCCGAATTATATAAACGAGCCAATTTGTTTATTTCGGTAAGTCAGATTACGTTGGTTTATTTTCTGTCTTATTTTGCCTTTTCGGTTACAAAGGATGGAAATGCCTCACATTTAGAACTTTTAAAATTTGAACTTTTTATTTTCAATGGTGTTTTAACATTATTTGTGTTGCCCCTAATGTTTTTTTATGAAAAAGTTTTTGGATTAGTATCTGATGAAACCTTGCGTGAATTATCCGATTCTAACTCAAAATTATTAAGAGAGTTGGCCGAAAAAGCACCAGGCACCTTTCAACATTCTATGCAAGTAGCTAACCTAGCCGAAGCTTCGGCAAGCGAAATCCGCGCAAATGCCATGTTGGTGCGAACGGGCGCGCTCTATCACGATATTGGCAAAATGTTTAACCCAATGTATTTTACCGAAAATCAGTCGACAAGCGTTAATCCCCATTTCGATTTGTCCCCAAAAGACAGCGCTAAAATTATTATAAGCCATGTTATAAAAGGCATTGAATTAGCAAAAAAAAATAACTTACCCGACCGAATTATAGATTTTATACGAACGCATCACGGAACGTCGTTGACCTATTATTTTTATAAACTTGAAGAAGACCGAAATATAGGTGATTTAAATCCAGAAGATTTTCGTTATCCAGGACCCATTCCTTTTTCAAAAGAGACGGCAATTTTAATGATGTGCGATGCCTGTGAGGCTGCCTCTAAAAGCTTGAAAATTCCTACCGGCAAATCCATTGACGAATTGGTTGAAAAAATCATCAACGGCCAGATGGAGCAAAAGCAATTTATGAACGCTGACATTACTTTTAAACAAATAGAAACCATTAAAAAAGTGATTAAAAAGAAATTAAAAAATATCTACTATTTAAGGATATCGTACCCTGAATAATAATTAATAAAAATGTTGCTTAATTGCATTTCAAACGATACATTTGCACACTCAAAAAATAAGTTCATTAAAAGTTAAAAAATAGGAGAGGTGCCGGAGTGGTAACGGAGCAGATTGCTAATCTGTCGACGGGTAACTGTCGCCAGGGTTCGAGTCCCTGTCTCTCCGCAATTCAAGCAAATAACATCGGTTTTTTGTTAAGGTCTATTAAAATAGATAACCAATTCGGGGTGTAGCGTAGCCCGGTTATCGCGCCTGCTTTGGGAGCAGGAGGTCGCAGGTTCGAATCCTGCCACCCCGACAAAAATTTTGGAAGGTCGCGTAGCTCAGCTGGATAGAGCATCTGATTTCTAATCAGACGGTCACAGGTTCGAATCCTGTCGCGATCACAATCCAAGTCTCAGACTTACCTCATTAGTTGAGGTTTTTTACTACTATGATTTATTGTTATGTGGCTAATGCCAACTTACCAAACTAACTAATAATTAGATAGGGTAATTAAAACTGAGCACTCATCGAAATTACAAAATTTCTTCCTGCTGCCGAAATTCCAGAACTATAAGGGCGGTAGCGCTGATCGGTTATATTTTCTAGTCCGACAGTGGCGGTAATTTGCTCAGAAAATGCATAAGTTGACTTTAGGTTAATTGTGTACCAAGCGGGTGAATAATTTTTTCCTTGGGCATCTTTTGCATAGATTTCATCTTTAACTTGTTCTTCGGCGGCTAAATCTTTAAACTTGCGTTCGGCCTGATAGGATGCATAGAATTGCAAATTTAATTTATCTGCTTTATAACTGAGTCTTGAAGTGCCAAAAAGGGGAGCTGCATGGCGCGAAGCGCTGGTTGTGCCGTTGTCTAATTCCTCTCTTCCTTTTTGGTAATTTAAGTCAGATAAAAAGCTAAATCCCGCAGGGAGTTTTACTTCCAATCCACCTTGAAAGCCATAAACATAGGCTTTTGCTGCATTTTGAATGGCTTGCACTTTGCTTAACTCACCTTCATAAACAATGTTATTTTGTCCGTTAAGTTGAAAATCTCTTAGCACTAAAGCATTTTTTAAGGAGGTATAATAAGTGGTAACATCAATTTTTATAACGTCATTAATCACTTTTGCAATGCCAAAATCAAAATTATAGGCATACTCCGATTTTAAATTTGGATTGGGAATGGTGATTGCACCCGGTCCAGAATCGAAAACTTTGCCCAAATCATCAACATTTGGCGAACGAAAAGCCGTGCCAATATTGCTACTGATAACCCAAGAACGCTTTGGGCGATAAACCCCGCCGATGCTACCTGTAAAGGAACCATTATCAATTTTAGCTGTTGTAAAAGGAAATGGAAAGAAGGCTATATTGTTAGAAAAATTGGCATTTAGAGCTATTTGATTATAGCGTAAACCTGATTGTAAGGTGAATTTATCGGTAAGTTTAAATTCCTCATTCACATAAAGGGCCAGCGAGCGCCAATTAGATTTTGGATAGCGAGCAGGGCCTGTAGTTTTAATATTGGTAGAAATATCGGTTAAAAAACCTGTCGATGTAATGTCATTATACACAAATTCAAAGCCATAAAACACAGTGTTTTTTTCATTCAGCGCTTTTTCAAAATCGAGATTAGCCGAATAAGCTTCAACCTGCTCAATTTGGGTATTTCGTTCAACTTTATTTAAGGTTCTGTCAATGCGACTTTCGTCAAAAGATTGTAGCGCTAGGCGCATGGTCATTTGGTCATAAAAAGTTTTATTGCTTTTGTGGGTTATATTTAGGTTGTTCATCAGCCAACTTTGCGGTCCGTAATTCCATTCGGCATAGCGCGGTTTTCCGTTTCGCATGCGGTTGTGTCTATCGTAACGCCCATAAGTTGAGGTTGTTGAATAGTGAAAACCATATTGAAAATCCCAATCTTCATTGGGTTTAAAACGGATTTTTTGCATAACGTTAATTTGAGAATAGGCCGAAGGAATTTGCAATAAAGGATTTTTTTGTTTAATAATTGCGTCAACGCCATTTTCGCTTTTTACATAAAAGGGTTTGATATAATCAACAGGGCCAACGCTTCCCTGACGTAAATTGTCAAAATCCCACGAGCTGAAACTGCTAATTAATGACCATTTTTTCCAACCGATATTAAAATCGATATGACCTGTCTTTTCATTGTTTGCCGATGCCGAACGGATTACTGCTTTGCCTTTTATCAATGGTTTTTCGCTTGTCGAAAATTTTGGTGTAAGCGTTTCAAAACTCATCACACCTCCAATGGCATCACTACCATAAATTACCGAACCTGGTCCAAAAAATACTTCGGTATGCTCGGTTGCAAAGGGGTCAATATTGATGACATTCTGAATGTTACCCGATCTAAAAATAGCGTTATTCATCCTTATGCCATCAACGGTATATAACAAGCGATTTGTAGCAAAGCCTCTAATCATTGGGCTTCCGCCTCCTTGCTGGCTTTTTTGAATATAAACTTTTCCCGAAATATTTAAAAGGTCGGCTGCAGTTTGTGGATTTAGCAACGCGATATCCTTAGTGGTAATTGAGATAATTTTTGAGGGAACATTGCCTGAAGTTTGTTTCCAGCGTGTAGCAGAGATGACTACTTCGTCGAGGTTAAAATTGGAAGCTTTTAGGTGGATTTCAAAATTGACATCTTTAAGATAAGAATAGCTTTTATAAAGGGTTTTATAGCCGAGTATGCGTATTTCAATGCGCTCTGAATTTTTAAAAGCGGTGATATCGGCTTGACCATTATGATTTGTAATAGCATGAGCCTTAGGATTTACACTAAATAGGGTTACTGCCTCTAATGTTTTTTTTGTTTCGTAATCTTTGATGCTAAGGGTTTGGGAATGCAAAAGCCCTGCAATTACTAAGAATAGCCAAAGTAAAAATTGTTTAATCATTGTAAAAAATTAGGTTGTGTAATAAAATTCATCTCACTTATTGTAACAAAAATCATTCCTATTTTGAAGTGGTAGAATAAAAAAAGCGACTTTGTTATTTAAGTCGCTTTTATCGAAAAATATATTGTAACTAGTTGATTTTAACCAAGGCCACTTTAAAAATTAGCGCTGCATTAGGCGGAATAACACCGCCAGCGCCTTGACTGCCATAAGCCAAGTTAGATGGGATAACAAAAGTAGCTTCTTCGCCTACTTTTAACAGTTGAATGCCCTCATCCCAACCTGCGATAACTTGTCCGATACCCAATTTAAAATCAATGGGTTCATTGCGTTTAAAGGAAGAATCGAAAATAGTTCTGTTCAATAATTTACCTTCATAATGAACCGAAACGCGATCACCTTTTGAAGCTTTTTTGCCTTCGGTTGGTTTGGTAATTTTGTAAAATAAGCCACTATTTGTCCTGTTAAAGTCTTTGGTAATGGTGGCTAATTCCTTTTCGGCTTGAGCTTTAGCAAGGGCTTGGCGTTTTTCGCGTGCCCCTTCAAAAGTTCGAAAAGCTTCGATGGCATTAAAGGCTTCGGCTGCTTTTCCTTGACGGATGATGTCAACGCTTTCAATAAGGTCATTTTGCTTAATGGCATTTACAATTTCTTGACCCTCAACCACGTGACCAAAAACGGTATGTTTGCCGTCAAGCCAATCGGTAGCGATATGGGTGATAAAAAACTGGCTGCCATTTGTGCCAGGACCGGCGTTAGCCATTGACAAAATTCCAGGTTTGTTGTGTTTGAGTTCGGGGTGAAATTCGTCAGCAAATTGATAGCCGGGGTTGCCAGTTCCCGTTCCTTGTGGACAGCCGCCTTGAATCATAAAATTTTCGATAACGCGGTGGAATTTTAAACCATTATAATAGGGTGTTCCCTGAGGTTTTGCACTATTTTCGATAGTTCCAGAAGCCAAGGCAACAAAGTTTCCAACGGTTCCAGGTGTTTTTTCAAATTCTAATTGAATTAAAATAGCCCCTTTTGTGGTGTTAAATTGTGCGTATAATCCGTCTTTCATAAGTTTTTTAGTTTAGTTTGCAAAACTAAGAAATTATGCTTGATAAATTCTAAAAGCTTTTAAACACTCGACTAGTTATTGCTAAAAAAAATCCGTTATTTTGTGAAATAATTTTGAAGTATGGAAATTGTAGTTTCAGCCCCTTATAAAAAAGAAGCGGTTGTAAAGGTGTTAAATAACGTAAACAACACAGGAATAACGATATATAAAGGTAGAAATACTATTAAAGCCATCGAAAATGAGCGTGAAAATTGGAATGTTAAGATTTTTAAGATTCCGCATTTAATCAATAAAATAGCCTACCGGTTTTTTAGAAAATCGAAGGCACAACGCTCGTTTGAATATGCCAATAAGCTACTTGATATGGGGGTTTCAACGCCTAAACCAATTGCTTTTGCAGAACATAAAACAGCCTTATTTTTGTTAGATAGCTTTTACATTTCGGAAGCCTTAAATTACGATTTGACTTTTAGAGAATTAATTAATGATCCTAATTATCCTGATAGGCTAACCATTTTGCAACAGTTTACAAAATTCACCTATAATTTGCAGGTAAACGATATCTATTTTATTGACCATTCACCCGGAAACACCTTGATTATCAAACAAAAAAAAGGGATTTATCAGTTTTATTTAGTTGATTTAAACCGGATGAAATTTGGGCACTTAAATTATCAAAAACGCATTCAAAATTTTGCGCGCTTGTCACTCACTGATGAAATGATTGAAATCATCGCCCTAGAATACGCAGGACTGTGCAATAAAGATTATGAAGAAGTTTATGCCGATATGCTAAATGCTTGTCATATTTCGGCTAATAAAAGACTTAAAAAAGCGGCTTTAAAAAAGCGTGTTGGTTTGTAATTTAGAAGTTGGTTTGGGTTTTATGCAACAAGTAAAAATCGGCTAAAACCAGTGCAGCCATTGCTTCTACAATGGGTACGGCGCGCGGAACCACGCAAGGGTCGTGGCGTCCTTTGCCTTGAATTTCTACTTTGGTTCCTAAACTGTTGATGGTTTCTTGTTTTTGTAAAATGGTGGCAACGGGTTTAAAAGCGACGCGAAAATAAATAGGCATGCCATTGCTAATACCGCCCTGAATGCCTCCCGAAAGATTGGTTTTTGTTGTACCATCGGTATTAAATAAATCGTTGTGTTGTGAACCAGTCATTTGTGCACCACAAAAGCCACTGCCATATTCAAAACCTTTTACGGCATTGATGCTGAGCATTGCCTTGCCTAAGGCGGCATGTAATTTATCAAAAATAGGTTCTCCTAAACCTATGGGCACATTTTTTATCACGCACGTAATGGTGCCTCCAATGGTATCACCACACTTTTTAATGGCTTCAATTTTTTCAATCATCGCCTTGGCAATCAACGCATCCGGACAACGGACGCTGTTGGTTTCGGTTTGTGATAAATCGAGCTCCTGATAGGGTTTTACCAAAAATAAATCCCCAACTGATGAGGTGTAAGCTTGAATGCTGATATTTTTTAACAGCTGTTTGGCAATAGCACCGGCAACAACCCAATTGGCTGTTTCGCGAGCCGAGGTTCGTCCGCCACCGCGATAATCGCGGATGCCATACTTTTTAAAATAGGTAAAATCGGCGTGCGAAGGGCGAAACACATCGTCATTATGTTTATAATCTTTTGATTTTTGATTGGTGTTTTTTATCATAAAGCCAATTGGCGTGCCGGTGGTTTTTCCTTCAAAAATGCCCGATAAAAACAGTACTTCATCGGCTTCTTTGCGCTGGGTAACTATTTTAGACTGCCCGGGTTTTCGTCGATTCATCTCAAATTGAATGGCGTCAAAATTGAGTGTTAATCCGGCAGGGCATCCATCAATAATGCCACCAATGGCTTCGCCGTGAGATTCTCCAAAGGTGGTGAGTTTAAAAAGTGTTCCAAAAGTATTTCCTGCCATTTCTTTTTGTTTTTTTCTTAAAAGACAAATGTAAGATTAAATTTTAAAAAATTTTGTTTAGAAAAACCAGAGTTTAATGGCCATCACTACAATCATCACAATTAAAAAGAGCCGAATAAATCCGTCGCCTTTTTTAACTTGCCATCGGCTGGAAATCCATCCGCCAAAAGCGTTACCGATAGAAAGATACAAGCCGTATTTCCAATCTATAAAACCCGAATAAGAAAAAACGGCAATGGAAGACAAACTGTAAACTAAAGCCACAAAAACTTTAATGGCATTGGTTTTTATTAAGGTGAAATGGTTGATACCCGAAAGCGCCAAGATGATGATAAACCCAACACCCGCCTGAATAAACCCGCCGTAAATGCCAATTAAAAAAAAGACTAAAATGCTCGTCCAAAAATAAACGCCCTTAGTGCGCTCTTGGTGTAATGGGGTGATTTTTGGATTGATAAGCATATAAATTACGACCAAAACCATGATAATGGCTAGAATTTTATTAAAGAGGTCGCCTTTAATATCTACGGCGATATTTGCGCCGATAATCGCTCCAAAAAAGGCAGAAATAGCAATATAAATGGAAAACGGAAATTCGGAAACGCCTTTACTTTTAAATCCGGCAACGGAAAAAATATTTTGCACTAAAATAGAAATTCGGTTGGTTCCATTCGCCATAGTAGGGGGAAGCCCCAAAAATATTAATACAGGTAAAGTTAAGAGAGAGCCACCGCCAGCTAAAATATTGATGAATCCAGCAATAAAGCCAATAATGATAAGTGTTATTAAATCGAATGGAAAAGTCATATTTTTTGAAAGTGTAAATATAATTAAAATGCGATTATGATGGCGACTATTTAAAATTTGAAAGCGATTTATTTGCACCCGATGAGCTAAGTAAAATCTGGTAATTTATAATTTACTCTTTTTTACGCTTGTAGTCATTTTTAATTGTTGCCAACTTTGTAGCATCAAAAAAATAAAAATAATAACCTTAAAATCTAAAATGATGAAAAATTTAATTCTTATCGCGCTCTTTACAAGTTCAGTCGCCTTTAGTCAAGTGCCAAGCTTAGAACTCACTCCAAAGGGAATTGAACCTGCCATTATCAACACCAATATGCTTACTGCTTCAAAGCTTTATGAAAAAACCATTAATTGGTTAGAAAAAAATTATGAAAACCCCGATGATGTAATTGTTGCTAATTTAGAAAATAAGGAGTTGACCATTAAAGCCGTAGAGCCTAAAGTGTGGACCCCAAACAGAATTGGTACGGATACTAATTATGATATGGAATACACGTTAAAAATTGAATTTAAAGATAGTCGTTATAAAATAGTGTATGAATTAGGAAATTTTGAAAAGAATGGAGTGCAACTTTCAACCTCCTATAAAGATTTATTTAAAAAATTTGATGGCAGTGTAAAATACAATTATGACGGTGCAGTTGCCGGAATTGAAAAGAAATTTAATGAAAAAACCTTGTCATTATACAACTTCATTATGGGAATTAGTAATGGTGAAGATTGGTAATTAAAAATAGTAATTTATTTCATAGTAGTATTATTTAAGATTGCAAAATGAAGTTTTTCAACTTCAAAGAAATCCGGAGCTGGGGGGCTTCGGATTTCTTGATTTTAGTTGATATTTATTGAGTAAATTCTCTAAACCTAAAACTTAAGTTTTTTGAAAAGGAGTTATCGTTTTGCAGCTACCCGAAGGTGGCGATTTTTAAGCATTTCACTGTCAACCAAGCAGAAACTTTGATAGAAGTACAAAGCTTGATTTAACCACTGAACCACCACTTTTGGATAGGTGCTGTTATCGGTTCGGCTTTTTTGTCTATACATTTTTATGCAATTCAACTTCTGGCATTTCATCCCAAGTCTTGCCTTCCAAAAGTCGTCCTGTTTTCTTCTTGTTTGTCCCGCCCCATTGCTTGAAGAAAAATGCAATGTCTGCATTTATACATTGATTTTTTATGTCTGATACCCATTCTTCTTTCATAGGTCTCGGCTTACGACCGCTTTCTCCACCAACAATTACCCAATCTATGCCTGTCAAATTCATATTGGGAATTACTCCAATCAATGGCTCACAAGAAAGGAATTTAACTCTTGCTCCTGTCTCACGTAGTAAATCAATTCTTTTGGTTACTTTATTGTTCTCTACTGAAACACCCATCCAAATGTTATGTGTCCAATCTAACCAACCTTCACTGTCATAGTATCTTAAAATGTCCGCTCTCTTAGTTAATACCTGAAAAACGTGTTGCGGATTTTCCTTCATTACTTTAAATATTTTCTTAATAAAGTCAATTGGAACGTCTTTGTGAAACAAATCACTCATAGAGTTTACAAAAACTACCTTTGGTTTTTTCCAAGTATATGGCGTTTGTAATTCGACTTCGTGAATGGTTATTTCAAAATTGTTTTTGTATTTCTCAACACCCATTGCTTGTAAACGCTTTGACATAACTTCTGCATAACAGAATTTACATCCCGCTGAAATTTTGTCGCAACCCGTTGTTGGGTTCCAAGTCATTTCAGTCCATTCTATACTTGATTGTGCCATTTTATTTTAGTTTAAATTGTGCTTTTTGAAATTCAACCCTATAGTATTTATAACCAAGGTAGGTATGTTTTTTATTTTTAACTTCAGTTCCATCTGATTTCGTAACTGATAGTTTTCCATCATTTCGCCAATTATAAAATATTTCATTTGTATGTTTTGGTAAAAATCCTTGTCTTAATGTAAACTCATATACTTCACCATTATAACGCTTCTTTTCTTTCAAATATTCTTTCAGTTTTGTTTCAAGTGGGTTTGTTTTGTATTCGTGAAATAGACTTAGCGTATTACCTGCATAATCCCACCCTTTACCATATTCTGTGTCAATTTCCCATTTAGCTTCTAACATTTTCTCAAATCCTTTTATGTGAGAAGTGAAAAAGAACAAACAAAATACAGTGTTTGTATCTTTTTGAATAGTGAAAGTGTCAACAAAGAAACTACTACCTAAAAAATTTTGAAATCCTTGCTTCAATTCTGATATGAAATTCCAAACATTACCAGGTCTCCATTCATTAAAATTTGGAATTATTTCAGTGATAAAATCTTTTAGAGCTTCAGGTGTTCCGTTACTTGCAAAACGATACATAAACTGTGTCGGTAGCCACAAAAGAACTTCGGAATTTCCTTTGGACATTAAATTTTTAATCTGACTTGCTTTAATATGCTTGTATTCGTAAGGGTCAATGAAAATGAATGCTTTTTGATTGAGTTTCTTTAATTTAGGAAGTTGTGCAAGTAGATTTTCATATTGAACTTGGTAATCTTCTGTTGAAAATTGTAAGTCGCCAATTTCAGGATAATACAATGATTTATCTTTCAAAGACTGTTCAACTTTCTTTACTTTTCTTTCTTCAATGTCGTTAAAGTGGCAATCAATCTTTGGTATGCTTGAAAACTTGGCAACATTTAAGAAATGAATATCTTTTACTTGTCGCATTGTTACAAGCGGGCTTCCTTCTCCACCATTTTCATATAGTCCTTCTCCGCAGAATAGGTCATAAATTTTAATTCTTTTTGTATAACCGTCATTACAAATAATGTTCAGGTATTTTTTTAGATACTCTCCAAGAAGTCTAACTTTTGCTTCTGAATGGTTTAGTAAGTTGGTTTTAACGTCTTTTTTTGTCATTTGTGGTGTGTTTTTTTAAGCTGACCAATAACTACATCATTTTAGCAAAGAACAATGCATTCATCAGTAATTTATTAGTGCCATACCAAAAGGCTCT
>PFPU01000066.1 GCA_002793215.1 Flavobacteriales bacterium CG_4_10_14_0_2_um_filter_35_18 | reverse complement strand
TTTTCAATCAAAAATTTGCACAGTTAAAATTAGTTTATATATTTGCCCCATTCAAAATAGAAAAATGATTTTAAACAATTCAATAATGTGTGCAATGATGTGTAATTTTTACGCAGAGGTAGCCATTGTTTAAAACTTAAAAAATAAATAACAATAAAAAGCCTCTGAATTTTCAGAGGCTTTTTTTTTAATTAAAATTAAAATGAACTTAAAACACCAATTTACAATGCCAACTACTTGTTGTATGTGTATGCAAATGATGTGCAGCATGAAGCGGTATTGCCTAGAATGAATGGAAAAAACAGAATCGTAACGATTTTAAGTCCCTTTGGCAATACCGCATCCAAAGGGACTTTTTTATTAAAAAAACATTAAAAAAATCATAACAATTTAAAATTTAGAAAAAATGAGTACACAAAAATTTTCAACACAAGCTTTACATGCAGGCCACGATGTTACTAAAACTTCAGGAACCCGAGCCGTGCCAATTTACCAAACCACTTCTTATGTTTTTAACAACTCACAGCACGCCGCCAATCTTTTTGGCCTTGCCGAAGCGGGTTTTATTTACACCCGTTTAAACAATCCTACCAATGACATTTTAGAACAGCGTTTGGCTGCCCTCGAAGGCGGTATTGGCGCAGTGGTTACGGCTTCGGGAACGGCAGCCATAGCTACAACTTTATTGGTGTTGTTAAAATCGGGCGACCACATTGTGGCATCAAATAGTTTATATGGCGGCACTTATAATTTGCTGAGCGTAACCTTGCCGCGTTTGGGAATTACCACCACTTTTGTTGATCCTACAAATCCCGAGAATTTTAAGAAGGCCGTCAAAAAAAATACACGTGCCTTTTTTGCCGAATCGTTAGGGAATCCAAAATTGGATATTTTAGATTTAAAGGCCATTTCGGCTCAAGCCAAATCTGCCAAAGTCCCTTTTATTGTTGATAATACCGTGGCAACGCCTTATCTGTTAAACCCCATTGCGCACGGGGCAAATATTGTTGTTCACTCCTTGACCAAATACATTTCCGGAAACGGCACTTCGCTAGGGGGCGCTATTATTGATGCCGGCAATTTTGACTGGACTAATGGCAATTTTCCTGAATTTACCGAACCTTCGGCAGGTTACCACGGATTGGTTTATCACGATGCGTTGGGAGCGGCCGCTTTTATTGCCAAGGTGCGTGTTGAAGGCTTACGCGATTATGGCGCGGCTTTAAGTCCTTTTAATGCATTTCAAATTATTCAAGGTTTAGAAACCTTGCCGATTCGCATTTTAAAACACAGCGAAAATGCCTTGGCTTTAGCCGAATGGTTAGAACGTCAAGAGGCCGTTGCTTGGGTAAATTATCCCGGATTAAAATCAAGTAGCTATTATGGTTTAGTTGCCAAATATTTGCCAAAAGGTCAAAGTGGGGTGGTAACTTTCGGATTAAAAGGTGGTTTTGAAGCCGCCAAAAATGTAGCCGATAGCACTAAAATATTCTCATTATTAGCCAATATTGGCGACACTAAATCACTGATTATTCATCCGTCAAGTACCACCCACCAACAGTTATCGGATGAAGAGCAATTGGCAACGGGTGTTTCAAAAGATTTAATCCGACTTTCGGTTGGCATTGAAGACCTAGAAGATTTAAAAGCCGACTTAAAAGCAGCTTTTGAAAATATTAAAAACCTTAAAACAATTTAAAGATGAGTTTAGTAACGATAAAAGTATCAGGAAATTCAAAACCTAATGAACAATTTGTGGTAAAGGCAGGTGCTTTTAAAATAGGCATTGGCGAAAACCAAACCAAGCCTGAATTGAATGCGCCATGTCCGGTAGAATATATTTTAGCGGGTTTTGCAGGTTGCCTCAATATTGTTGGTGGCCTCGTTGCCAAAGAGTTGAATATTGAGATAAAATCTATACAAATTGAGCTATCGGGCGTTTTAGATGTGGATAAATATCTTGGCACACCAACGCTTGAACGCGCCGGTTTCCAAACCATTGAAATTACCGTAACTCCCATTTCGGATGCGCCTAGAGAAGTTCTTAAAAAGTGGATTTCGATTGTTGAAAGTCGCTGTCCTGTATATGACAATTTGTTTAATCACACACCAATATTATTGAATTTGGTGCACGAATTGCAGCCAGAGGTGGTTTAAAAAAAATGGTCTGCTTATTCAGTCTGAATTATAAAAATTGATGATTTAAACTGAATGAGCAGCAACATTTAAAATTTTTTGAATGGTTAAAATAGCAACTATGAGTTTATTAAAATATATTGAAGTAGTGGATTTTATCTCCGAAAAAGGAATAAAATTTGCCGCAATAAAACTATCCTATCAAAGCTTTGGCAAACCACTATTTTCTGCTCCCCTTGTTTTGGTTAATCACGCATTGACTGGAAATTCGGACGTGGCGGGAGAACATGGCTGGTGGAATTCTATTGTGGGCGATTCAAAATTAATCGACACAACTAAATATACGGTTATTGCTTTTAACATACCCGGAAACGGTTATAAAACGACCGAAATTAGCTTTGAATTCGATGCGTTTTCGGCAAGAGACGTTGCAAAGCTCTTTGGTTTAGCCTTGCAACAATTGAAAATTACTAAATTATATGCAGCCATAGGAAGCTCTTTAGGAGGCGGAATTGCTTGGGAGTTGGCAATTTTATTTCCAGATTTGATTGAAAATTTAATCCCCGTTGCCTCCAGTTGGAAAGCTTCTGATTGGATTTTGGGTCATAACCAGGTGCAAATGAAAATTTTAGAAAACTCTAAAAAACCCTTGCAGGATGCGCGCATGATGGCGATGCTTTTTTACCGAAGTCCGGCTTCTTTTCAGGCTCGTTTTAACAGAACAATCAACAAAAACCTCGGAATTTACAACGTAGAAAGCTGGCTTTTGCACCATGGCGAAAAATTGGAAGGTCGCTTTACCCTGCACGCCTATAAAGTGATGACGTATTTGTTGAGTTCGGTTGATATTTCTAAAAAATTTGACAGCATTGACGAAGCGTTTGTTCAGCTCAAAGCTAAAGTTACGATGATTGGCATTGATTCTGATTTGTTTTTTGTGGCCGATGAAAATAAAGAAACTGCAAAATTATTGCTCAAAAATAACAAGCAAGTGGTTTATAAAGAGCTTAAATCTATTCACGGTCATGATGCATTTTTAATTGAATACGAACAATTGGTAGCTGCATTAAAGGATGTATTTTAGGAAAAGAATTTAAAAGGCAAAGCTATTTTTAAAAATAGGTGTTTGTGAATTAGTGGCAGTTTTTAACTGGTGATGTGTTTATAAATTGTTGAATTATAGGCTGCTATTATTTTTTAGAACAGATTCAAATAAAATACCATTAAAAACCTACGAAATAGGGGTGTTATTAACCAACTTAAAAAAATAATTACCATGCAAAGTTTTAGATCAGAAATTGAAAATCCGGTTGTAGAGAAGGATATTATCGATCTTGAAAAAAAAATAAGTCTTTATAGGGAAGGAAAGATTGATGAGACCCGCTTTAGAAGTTTGCGTTTGGCTCGTGGAATATATGGGCAACGTCAGTTTGGTGTTCAAATGATTCGAATTAAATTGCCTTTTGGCAAAATTTCAGGAGAACAATTGCACAGGATTTGTGAAGTTTCAGATAAGTATTCTGAGGGAAGGTTGCATATAACAACAAGGCAAGATATTCAAATTCACTATGTAAGCTTAGATAAAACACCCGAGCTTTGGGCTGAATTAGAAAAAGATGACATTACTTTGCGAGAAGCTTGTGGTAATACAGTTCGAAATATTACAGCTTCTGAGACTGCCGGTATTGATATCGATGAGCCATTTGATGTTTCTCCTTATGCACAAGCTACTTTTGAATTTTTTTTAAGGAATCCCATCTGCCAGGAATTAGGAAGAAAATTCAAAATTTCTTTTTCTGCAACTGAAGAAGATACGGCGCAAAGTTTTATGCACGATTTAGGCTTTATCGCCAAAATTAAAAATGGAAAAAATGGGTTCAAAGTAATGCTTGGCGGAGGTTTGGGTTCACAAGCGCTTTTAGCAACGGTTTTATTTGAATTTTTACCTGCCGATAAAATAATTCCGTTAATTGAAGCGGTTTTGCGGGTTTTTGACAGAAATGGAGAACGCACAAAAAGGGCAAGAGCACGTCTTAAATTTTTGCTTAAAGAAATAGGATTGGAGGCTTTTGGGCAATTGGTTGAAGATGAAAAAAAAGCGCTTTCAAACACAACTTTTAAAATTGATACTTCCAAATTTAAAGGCACTATTACAATACCAGATATTCCAATTCCTTCTGTTAATATTGAAGATGAAACGCAATACAAACTTTGGAAAAAAACAAACGTCATTCCACAAAAACAAAAAGGCTTTTATGCCATAGGAATCAAGGTTCATTTGGGTAATTTTTATACCGATAAAGCACACTTATTAGCCGATTTAATTAAAAAATATGCCAACAATGAGCTGCGTTTAACGCTACGCCAAAACATTTTAATTCGCCATGTAAAAGAGGGATTAGTGCCGTTCTTTTATATAGAACTCAAAAAATTGGGTTTT
The DNA here is from genome assembly GCA_002793215.1 of Flavobacteriales bacterium CG_4_10_14_0_2_um_filter_35_18. Classification (GTDB taxonomy): domain Bacteria; phylum Bacteroidota; class Bacteroidia; order Flavobacteriales; family Flavobacteriaceae; genus CG1-02-35-72. The sequence continues at coordinate 37,824 of PFPU01000066.1, read as the reverse complement.
ACTGATATTGGTTATAACGGAATTTCTGACATCACCTCTTGTCCGGGCACAGACACCTGCAATTTAGGTATTGCAAGCAGTACAGGAATTTCTAGAGAATTGGAAACGATGTTGAAAAATGAATTCCCTCAGCTTTTAGAAAACAAAAAAATTACCATAAAAATAAGCGGATGTATGAATTCCTGTGGACAACATTCAATGGCATCTATTGGTTTTCAAGGAATGACTGTTAAATCAGGGCAATTAGTTGCACCGGCATTACAAGTATTATTGGGCGGAGGTGTTTTGGGAAATGGCGCCGGTAGAATTGCTGATAAGATTATAAAAATTCCCAGTAAAAGAGGTCCACAAGCATTACGGGCAATCTTAATTGATTTTCAATCTTATGCTAAAGTAGGTGAAACTTTTTTAAATTATTACATCCAACAAGGAGAACTTTATTTTTACAATTTACTGAAACCACTTGCCGATATATCAAATTTGCAAGAAAGTGATTTTATTGATTGGGGAAGAGAAACGCCTTATGAAATGGCTATTGGTGTTGGCGAAAGTGCAAGAGTGAATGTTGATTTGGTAGCGACGTTATTATTGGATAGTGAAGAAAAAGTAGAAAATTCTTTAGAAACTTTAAAATTAAACCAGTTTTCTGATAGCATCTATTATGCCTACACAAGTTTGGTAAATACAGCAAAAGCATTGCTGTTGACAAAAGACATCAACACAAACACACAAGTAGGAATTATTAAGCTGTTTGAGGATGAATTAGGCGATAAAATTAAATTAGAAAGTCCCTTTTCAGAGCTTGTTTATCAAATTAAAAACAATGAACCAACGAAAGAATTTGCAACAAAATATTTGAATGATGCAAAGTTGTTTAATAAAAAAGCAAATGACTTCAGGACAAAAACAATGGCTGATGAAAACTAACATTTTTCCAAAAGTAACCTTGGTAGGTGCAGGGCCGGGAGATCCTGATTTGATTACCGTGAAAGGGGTTAAATCATTAAAGCAAGCCAATGTGGTTTTATATGACGCATTGATTAATAGAGAATTGCTAAAACTTGTTCCTAAAGAAGCTAAAACAATATTTGTGGGAAAAAGAAAAGGTTTCATCAGTCATTCACAAGATGAGATAAATGAAATGATGGTGCAAAAGGCGTTTCAATACGGTCATGTTATTCGTTTAAAAGGTGGTGACCCATTTATATTTGGTCGCGGCGCTGAAGAGATTGATTACATTGAATCATTTGGCATTGAAACGGAAGTTATTTCAGGAATATCTTCAGCAATAGCAGTGCCTGCAAGTCAAGGAATTACGCTTACTAAAAGAGGTATTTCTGAAAGTTTTTGGGTCATCACGGGTACCACTTTAGACAAAGAATTATCAAATGATGTTTTTTTAGCTGCGCAATCAACGGCAACGGTTGTTATTTTAATGGGAATGGACAAACTCAAAGAGATTGTAGGTATTTTCAAAAAATTTAATAAATCAGAAATACCAATAGCAATTATACAAAATGGAACCACAAAAAATGAAAAAATTGGTGTCGGAACCATTGATTCTATTTTAGAAATTGTAGAAACACAAAAGTTAGCTTCACCAGCAATCATTGTTATTGGAGAAGTGGTTAAACACAGTGTTAAATTACGTGCTTTTTATGAAGTGGTTGCAAGCAAAAATGGGGCATTTCAACTTTATGAATAATGGAAAAAAATGAATTGTATCCTATTTTTTTAAAGGTTTCGAAGCTTCAAATATTAATTGTTGGTGGTGGAGCTGTTGGACTTGAAAAGCTGAGGTTTTTGCTAAAATCAAGTCCGAATGCTAATGTTATTGTGCTTTCCATTAATTTTTTGCCAGCATTAATCGCGTTAGCAAAAAAGCACCAAATTCAATTAATAGAAGCGCCCTATCATAAATCTTTTCTCAAAGAAAGGCCTATTGTTATTGCGGCAACTGACAGTAACGCGGTTAATATTCAAGTGTATAATGATTGTAAACAAAGAAATATTTTAGTAAATGTAGCTGACAATCCGCCCTATTGCGATTTTTTTATGGGAGGCATTGTTACAAAAGGCAATATTAAAATAGCCATATCAACCAACGGAAAATCACCTATATTGGCAAAAAGATTGCGACAGTTTTTTGAGCAAGTATTACCCGATGACATTAATGAGTTATCTAAAAATATAAATACTTACAGAAAATCAACATTAGGCATTTTTTCAGAAAAAGTAAAGGCGTTGAATCAATTGACTAAATCACTGTTAGTTAAATAATTTAAGGTTTGCAATCATCACTTACAAATGATGTTTATAAAGACCTTTAAAATCTATAATTTTAATTTTAAAAATGAAGCAACCTTAAATTCGCGGCGACTTGCCTAAAAACTTAAAATTTAGTATTTTGTTTGTTGATAAAGCCCTTACAATCTAAAACTATTGTAGGGCTTTAAATTTTGGTTTAAATAATAAAGGACTTGAATTTTATAAACTCAATACGCCATTTTCGGCATTTGCAAATTGATTCCATTGATAAGAATCAGCTTGTTCGTCATTAAAATATTGGTCATCAACCAAATATCTAAATTCATAAGAGCGATTAGCGTCTAAATCTAAAATTCCTTTAAAAGTTCCGTTTTTAAGTTTTGCTAACTCGTTAGCCTCAGGATTCCATTGGTTAAAATCACCTAAAACACTAACTTTATTAGCTTCTTTTGCAGAGACGGTAAAGGTAACTTTACAAGTTTGTTTAGTTTTTAGGTACTGTTTTTTAATAGCCATAATTTATAATTTTTGCCACAAAACTAAAGAAAATATTTTAGCAGCGTGTCAAATTCAGAAATTGATAACATGAACCTATCAATTTATTAGCAAATAAATAGCTGTTTTATAATTGATTAAATAAACGATACCGATATCGCAAATAATATCTTAAGGAGCTTATTTAATCCCAAAAGCAGCTTTAACCTTATCAACATAATCGAGCTTTTCCCAGCTAAACAATTCCACCTCAAGGCTTACTTCACCCGCATAAGGTGACGAGAATGTTTTGGTAACAATTTGAGGGGTGCGCCCCATGTGCCCATAAGAGGCGGTTTCACTGTAAATAGGCGACCTTAAATTCAGACGTTTTTCAATCGCCGCAGGACGCATATCAAACAATTTTTCTACCAAAGTGGCAATAGCACCATCGGTCATATTTACTTTTGCACTTCCATAAGTCGTTACATTTATTGAAGTTGGTTTAGCCACGCCAATAGCGTAAGAAACTTGAACTAAAATTTCGTTGGCAACACCAGCAGCTACAAGGTTTTTAGCGATGTGACGTGCCGCATAAGCCGCCGAGCGGTCAACTTTACTTGGGTCTTTACCCGAAAAAGCACCACCACCGTGAGCACCTTTTCCGCCATAAGTATCCACAATAATTTTTCGTCCGGTTAAACCGGTATCACCGTGAGGGCCACCAATTACAAATTTTCCCGTTGGATTTACATAATATTTTATTTTGTCATTAAACAAAGCTTGAATATGGGTGGGCAATTGGGCAATAACGCGTGGCATAACAATGCTTATCACATCGTGTCTAATTTTTGCCAACATGGCTTCATCTTCATCAAAATCGTCGTGTTGTGTAGAAACCACAATGGCGTCAATACGTTGTGGCACATTTTGGTCAGAATATTCAATAGTTACCTGACTTTTAGCATCGGGACGCAAATATTTTATGTCGGTATCTTCGCGGCGAACTTTTGCTAATTCAATCAAAATTCGATGTGATAAATCGAGTGCCAAAGGCATATAATTATCGGTTTCTTTGGTGGCATAACCAAACATCATACCTTGATCTCCAGCACCTTGATCTTCTTCAACAGCGCGCTCAACACCTTGATTAATATCAGGTGATTGCTCGTGAATTAATGAAATAACACCACAAGAATTACCCTCAAATTGGTAAGCCCCTTTGGTGTAGCCAATTTTGTTAATTACATCGCGGGCAATTTTTTGTGCATCGATATAAGTTCTGGTTTTAACTTCGCCAGCCAACACCACTTGACCGGTGGTAACAAGGGTTTCACAAGCTACTTTAGACTTTGGATCGAATGCTAAAAAGTTATCTAATAGCGCATCAGAAATTTGATCGGCAACCTTATCGGGATGCCCTTCAGATACAGATTCAGAAGTAAATAAATAAGCCATATTACGTTATTTTAAATTATAGACAATTGATAATGAAGTCTTAAAAGAAAGCTTAACTAAAAGGCTAAAAGGAGTTTTTACACTGCTTTAGCATTTTATTTATCCAATTAAATTGAAAAAGAGGTTGCAATCAGTCAAATTTTTCCTCTTAAAGACTCGGCAAATATATAAAATTGGGGAATGATATGAATATATTTTTCAATTAATTTTATTTTTAGAAAAAAACTAAGTTATTTAACATTCAATCAATGGGCTCAATTGTCATTTTCTTTATAATTAGCCTATAAATACACAAATATTTTTTAGTTTTGCGCCTAGTTGTTAAAAGAAGCATAGAATCAAAAATAATGAGTAACATAAAAATAGATTTAACAAAGCAGATTGCAGCATTAAAATTAGCTACCCCCTTAGAACTGATTCAATGGGCTATTAAAAAGGCTAAAAATCCGATTGTTACCACTAATTTTAGACCTTATGAAGTCGCCTTATTATATGCTTGCACGCAGGTAAAACCCGATATAAAAGTTATTTGGTGCGACACGGGTTATAATACACCCCAAACCTACCGTCATGCCGAAGACTTAATAAAGCGACTCAATTTAAACATAAAATTATACGTGCCACAACAAACTTCGGCGCATCGCGACGTGGTTTTAGGCATCCCAAATATTGAGGATTCTAAGCATAAAATATTTACTGAACAAGTTAAATTAGAGCCTTTTAAACGCGCCATGGCTGAACACAAACCCGATGTTTGGTTTACCAATTTGCGCCATGGTCAAACAGCTTTTAGAGACAGCATCGATATCTTGTCTTATTCAAAAGATGGTATGTTAAAAGTGAGTCCTTTTTACCATTATACTGATTCAAAATTAGATACTTATTTACAAGAACACCAGTTGCCAAACGAATTTAAGTATTTTGATCCAACCAAAGTTTTAGAAAACCGCGAATGTGGTTTACACATCTAAATTTACACGAATGAAAGATTTATTTGATAGCAATGCATTAGAAAGTGAAGCAATTTATATTTTTAGGGAAGTTGTAGCGCAGTTTGAAAAGCCGGTATTATTATTCTCGGGCGGAAAAGATTCAATTACGCTGGTGCGATTGGCACAAAAAGCCTTTTTTCCTGCAAAAATTCCATTTCCTTTAATGCATATTGATACGGGGCATAATTTTAAAGAAACCATAGAATTCCGCGATAAATTGGTAAAAGAACTCGGACTTGATTTAATAATTAGAAAAGTTCAAGATACAATAGACCAAGGCAAAGTGAAAGAAGAATCTGGCAGGTATTCGAGCAGAAATGTTTTGCAAACGACTACCCTTTTAGACGCAATTGAAGAATTTAAATTTGATGCTTGCATTGGTGGTGCACGTCGCGATGAAGAAAAAGCGCGCGCCAAAGAACGGATTTTTTCGGTACGCGATGATTTTGGCCAATGGGATGAAAAAAACCAACGCCCCGAATTGTTCGATATGCTTAACGGTCAAATTGATTTAGGTCAAAATGTACGCGTTTTTCCCATTTCAAACTGGACAGAATTAGACGTTTGGACTTATATTGAAAAGGAAAATTTAGAAATCCCTTCAATTTATTTTGCGCATAAGCGCGCAGTTTTTATGCGCGACGGACTCATTTGGTCGCATTCCGATTATGTTTACCAAGATAAAGATGAGCAAGTTGAGCAACGCATGGTGCGTTTTAGAACCGTTGGTGATATGAGTTGCACCGCCGCCGTTGATTCGTATGCCACAACCATAAGTCAGGTAGTAGCCGAAATTCGGGATTCAAAAATTTCGGAACGCGGTGCGCGAATTGATGACAAACGCTCAGAAGCCGCTATGGAAAAACGCAAACAACAAGGATATTTTTAGTTGTAGGTATTAACTAGCAAGTATTAATTATCAGGTAATAAGAAATAAGTAAAAATTAGCTAATATATAGTGAGCAAGTAATAAGTTCTGGTTATTAAACACTTGCTACAAAATTAAAAATATGGAAGTCTTAAAAATAGCAACAGCAGGTAGTGTAGATGACGGAAAAAGTACTTTAATAGGAAGGTTGTTATACGACACAAAATCATTAACCGACGATAAAATTGAAGCCATTGCCCACAGTAGCAAGAAAAAAGGTTACGATTACCTCGACTTTTCTTTGGCAACAGATGGCTTGGTTGCCGAACGCGAACAAGGAATTACCATTGATGTGGCCCATATTTATTTTTCAACGTCAAGCCGTAGCTACATTATTGCCGATACACCCGGGCATGTTGAATATACCCGAAATATGGTTACCGGCGCTTCAACATCACACGTAGCCATTATATTAATAGACGCACGACACGGCGTTATAGAACAGACTTTTCGTCATTTTTTTATCACAAATTTATTGCAAATTAAAAGCGTAATTGTCTGTATCAACAAAATGGATTTGGTCGATTTTTCGGAACAGATTTATAACAACATCAAAACAGATTTTGAAAAATTAGTTACTAAAAGTGATTATGAAGACCACAGTATAACCTACATTCCGGTAAGCGCTTTAAAAGGTGATAATGTGGTAAACCTCTCTGATGCAATGCCTTGGTATAAAGGAGCAAGTTTATTGAGCTATCTAGAAGGCTTAGACACCCTTAACAGCCATTCAAAAATTAAAATGCGTTTTCCGGTGCAATACGTCATCCGACCAAAAACCGAAGAGTATCACGATTTTAGAAGCTATGCTGGTAAAGTTTATGGCGGCGCAATTCATGTGGGCGATGAGGTTATGGTTTTACCATCCGAAACAAAAACTAAAATAAAAGCCATTTATTTTAATGGAGAACAATATAAAACCGCTATCAGCACGGCATCTGTTTCAATTACCTTAGAAAATGATGTGAATGTAAGTAGAGGCGATATGATTGTGAAAATTGACGAATGGCCAAAAGTTGAAAAGTGTTTTAACGCCACCATTTCTTGGATGGATGCAAAGCCTTTAACACTTGGTTCAAAATATACTTTGCAGCATGGCGTTAATAAAGTCATGGCAAAAGTCAGTGCCATTAATCACCTAATCCATACCGATTTTTCAGGTTTTGACAAGGAGGTTGCCAGCCTAAAAATGAATGACATTGCCTCGGTTTCTTTTCAATTAAATAAGCCCATTTTTTTTGATACTTTTAAAGAACACCGCATCAATGGCTCCTTTATTTTAATTGATTTGCAAACTAATAATACAGCGGGAGTGGGATTTATTGAATAAGTTGTGATAGTTGATTAAAAAATCTAAATTTGTAATCGTTAACCCCTAAACTATAAACATTGATTTCACCCTTATTCAGCCACTTGCTCATTCCTTTTTTAATGGCAATATTCTTGGCTATTACTATGGGTGGTAGTGGAACGGGTCCAGCCTTTTCGGCAGCTTATGGCTCTAATGTTATTAGAAAAAGTTTAATACCGGGTCTGTTTGGAATCACTGTTTTTTTAGGAGCCATTATTGCTGGAAAAGCAACGGCTACCACCATGGGAAAAGAACTTTTAGGAGCCGAATTGTTTTCCTTTACCATAGTTTCAATCATTCTTTTTTCGGTGGCTATTACCCTATTAATTGCAAATTTATCGGGCATTCCACAATCTACGAGCCAGGCAACGGTTCTTGCAGTAGTTGCGCCAGCCTTATATTTGCATAAATTAAATACCGATAAATTATTTTTTGAAATAGTGCCAACTTGGTTTTTTTTACCCATAATATCCTTTTTTCTCAGTCTGCTCCTTGGAAAATATATCTATAATCCCATGCGCAAAAGGGGATATACCGATATGTCGCGGTCACAAAATATGAATATGAATCCGTTTTTAAATGGATTAATCCTCTTTATGTCGTTATATGTTGCCTTTTCAATTGGCGCGAATAATGTGGCAAATGCTTCAGGCCCAATTGCCTCAATGACTGCGAACGAACTTAACATTTCTATAAGCGATAATTTTATAGTAATTATGATACTTGCTACTTTAATCGTTGCACCAAGTTTTGGCATAGGAAGTTCAATTTTTGGTGATAAGATTTTACAAAATACAGGAAAGGAAATTATCCAATTCGGAAAATTTGAAGCCGTTATCATTGCCTTTGTTTCGGGGAGTTTGTTACTAGCCGCATCTGTTATAAAAGGGATTCCAAGCTCTTTGGTTCAAGTTAATGTCGCGGCAATTTTAGGAATCGGAGTCGCCAAATTAGGAGCCAAAAACATCTTTAGAAAAACAGAAGTTAAAAGGTTTTTCTTAATGTGGCTAGTAGCCCCAATCATTTCATTTTTTCTCTCTTTAATCCTCATTTTTATTGCCGATGAATTGGGATATATTTAATAAAATGAGGTTTAATAATTTAACACACTTAATTTTAGGAAGCTTTTTTAAGCGAATTAACAATTACAATTTTTTAAAATAATTAAAAATTAATATTTAGCTTGCTAATAATCAGAATATACTGTTAATTTGCAATCACGTTCATTAAAAATAAACAATGGTTATCAAGAAAGGCCGAGGGATTAGACCCGCTGAAGCCTTAGCAACCCTTTAATTTTAAAGAAGGTGCTACGTTCTACCGCTTAGCGGATAGATGACTCAAAAAAAACTTCAACTAAGATTTCTCAATTTTTTTTGATTTCCATTAATCGTTTTAAATTTAATAAAGCACAAATGGAAAAAATTACTGAGGCATTAAAACAACGCATTTTGATATTAGACGGGGCTATGGGCACGATGATTCAGCGTTATCATTTTTCAGAATCCGATTTTCGCGGAAAACGTTTTGCCGATTTCAACCATCCCCTTCAGGGCAATAATGATTTATTGAGTATTACGCAACCCGAAGCCATAAAAAGCATTCATCGCGCCTATTTTGAGGCAGGTGCTGATATTGTTGAAACCAACACCTTTTCGAGCACCAGCATTGCAATGGCCGATTATTACATGCAAGATTTGGTTTATGAACTCAACCTCACTGCTGCCAAAATTGCGAAACAAGTCGCCGATGAATTCACACTAAAAACGCCTAACAAACCACGCTTTGTTGCCGGCTCTATCGGGCCAACCAATCGCACGGCAAGTTTATCACCAAAAGTTGAAGACCCGGCATTTAGAAACATTACCTTTGATGAGTTACACAAAGCTTATAAGGAGCAGGTTAAAGGACTTATTGATGGAGGCGTCGATTTGTTATTGGTTGAAACTATTTTTGACACGCTTAACGCCAAGGCCGCTTTATTTGCTATTGAAGAACTTAAAGAAGAACGCCAAATCAACATCCCAATTATGGTAAGCGGTACCATTACCGATGCCAGCGGACGTACCTTATCTGGTCAAACCGTAGAAGCCTTTTTGATTTCGATGTCACATATTCCTCTTTTAAGTATCGGATTTAATTGCGCTTTGGGAGCAAAACAATTGTTACCTCATATTGAAGCAGTTGCTAAAAAAACGAATTTTTTAACCTCCGCACACCCAAATGCCGGATTGCCAAACGCTTTTGGTGCTTATGACGAAACCCCCGAAATGATGCGCGATCAAATTAAAGAATACCTCGATAGAAATGTGATTAATATTATTGGAGGTTGTTGCGGAACCACACCTGAGCACATCAAATTGATAGCAGAATTGGCAGCGCATTATAAACCCAGAAGTCCGCTAACTGCCGAAGGATAAATTTAAGAAATAGGCTATGAATAAAAATATAAATAACGGTTTTATCCCCCCTTTAGAAACTAAAGGGCTTTCTCTTTCGGGATTAGAACCATTAATAGTTACACCCGAAAGCAATTTTGTCAATATCGGTGAGCGCACCAATGTTACAGGCTCTCGCAAATTTTTGAGATTGATAAAAGAACATCTTTTTGAAGAAGCTTTATCCGTAGCTCGTGAACAGGTTGAAAATGGGGCTCAAATTATTGATATCAATATGGACGAAGGGCTTTTAGACGGCGTTCAGTCGATGACTACCTTTTTAAATCTCATTGCCTCCGAACCGGATATTGCACGCGTTCCCATTATGATTGACAGTTCAAAATGGGAAATTATAGAAGCCGGATTAAAAGTGGTGCAAGGAAAAGCAGTGGTAAATTCCATCAGTTTAAAAGAGGGAGAAGCTACTTTTATTTATCGCGCTAAACTTATAAAACGCTATGGTGCGGCTACCGTGGTAATGGCTTTTGATGAAAACGGTCAAGCCGATAGTTTTGAGCGTCGCATTGAAATTTGCAAACGCTCGTATGATATTTTAGTAGAAAAAGTAAATTTTCCGCCTCAAGATATTATTTTTGACCCCAATATTTTTCCGGTAGCTACCGGAATGGAAGAGCATAAATTAAATGCCCTCGACTTTTTTAGAGCCACCAAATGGATTCGCCAAAATTTGCCTTATGCCAATGTGAGTGGCGGTGTGAGTAATGTGTCTTTTTCATTTAGAGGAAATGACCGCGTTCGCGAAGCCATACATTCGGCTTTTTTATACCATGCTATCAAAAGTGGTATGACGATGGGAATTGTCAATCCGAGTCTTTTAGAAGTTTATGATGAAATACCCAAAGAGTTACTCGAATGCGTTGAAGATGTTTTGCTAAACCGCCGCGAAGATGCCACTGAACGCCTATTAGACTTTGCCGAAAATGTAGATAAAAAAGGAAATCAATCTAAAACCGCCGACTTATCTTGGCGTGAAGCCAACATTCAAGAGCGCCTTATTCACAGTTTGGTAAAAGGCATCGACGCCTATATTGAAATTGATGTTGAAGAGGCGCGCCATCTCGTTAAAAAGCCCATTGAAGTCATTGAAATTTATCTGATGAATGGCATGAATGTGGTAGGCGATTTATTTGGTTCAGGCAAAATGTTTTTGCCACAAGTGGTAAAATCAGCGCGGGTAATGAAAAAAGCGGTGGCCTATTTATTGCCTTATATTGAAGCCTCTAAATTAACCTTATCGGATGGAAACTCCGAAAGTTCTTCGGCAGGAAAAATATTACTTGCAACGGTTAAAGGCGATGTTCATGATATCGGCAAAAATATTGTTGGCGTCGTTTTGGCTTGTAATAATTTTGAAATCATTGACTTAGGCGTAATGGTGCCTCCTGAAAAGATTTTAGAAATGGCGGCAAAAGAAAAAGTTGATATCATTGGGCTAAGCGGCTTAATTACGCCATCATTGGGTGAAATGGAATTTTTAGCTCAAGAAATGGAACGCCAAAACTTTAAAATACCCTTAATGATTGGTGGCGCAACAACGTCAAGAGTGCACACCGCCGTAAAAATTGACCCGAACTACAACCATAATGTGGTTCATGTTTTAGATGCCTCACGCGCCGTAAATGTAGCGAGCAACTTATTAGGTAAAGACAAAGCACAATATCATTTGGACACTAAAAAAGAATACCGCGCTTTACGTGAAGGCTATTTAAACAGGGAAACACAAAAACGGTATGTCGATTTTAAAAGCGCAAAAGCTAATAAATTACAATTGGAGTTTAATAAATCAACTGTTATAAAACCTAATTTTTTAGGTGTTAAAGTGCTAAATGATATTAACTTAAATGAGCTAATTCCTTTTATTGATTGGACACCCTTTTTCCAATCTTGGGAATTGCACGGCCATTTTCCCAACTTACTCAATGATGAGTTGGTGGGTGAAACGGCAACAAAACTATACAACGAAGCCCAAGTATTACTAAAAGACATTCTGTTAAATAAAAAATTTAAAGCAAAGGCGGTTTTTGGTATTTTTCCCGCTAATACTGTTGATGATACCCTAATTGAATTATATCAAGATGAAACGCGCCAAACTAAAATTGGACAGTTTGTGAGCCTGCGTCAGCAAGCGCAAAAAGCAAGCGGAAAACCTAATATCGCTTTAGCGGATTTTATTGCGCCAAAAGAATCAAAATTGGTTGATTATGTGGGTTGTTTTGCCCTTTCTACCGGATTTGGTGTTGAAGAATTAGCAAAAGTCTATCAAAATAAGCTCGATGATTATAACAGTATTATGGTAAAAGCCATTGCCGACCGCCTTGCCGAAGCCTTAGCCGAATATGTACATTTAAAAGTGCGAACCGAATTTTGGGGTTATGCGGCAAGTGAAGCCCTTTCAAATAGCGAACTTATTAATGAAACTTATCAAGGTATTCGTCCAGCACCAGGTTATCCGGCCTGTCCTGATCATACCGAGAAAAGAACCATTTGGAAGCTTTTGGAAGTCGAAAAAAATTGCGATATCATCTTAACCGAAAGCTTGGCAATGTATCCAACAGCAGCGGTTTCGGGTTATTACTTTGCGCATCCCGAAGCTAAATATTTTGGTTTAGGCAAAATAAAAGAAGATCAGCTAGAGGCTTTTGCAGCCTATAAAAACATTGCTATAAAGGAAGCTAAAAAGTGGTTAACGCCAAATTTAGCCGATTAAAAATTTATAAATAAACTTATGAAAGTTACCGAACATATCGCAAAAGCAAACGGAAAAACATTGTTTTCGTTTGAAATTATTCCTCCTAAAAAAGGTCATAACATTCAGCAATTGTATGATAATATTGATCCCTTAATGGAATTTAAACCGCCTTTTATTGATGTTACAACTTCAAGAGAAGAATATATTTATATAGAACGCAATGGTTTGCTAGATAGAAAGGTAACGCGCATGCGCCCCGGAACGGTTGGAATTTGTGCCTCATTGCGCTATAAATATAACGTCGATACCATTCCTCATATTTTATGTGGTGGCTTTTCTAAAGAAGAAACCGAATATGTTTTGGTAGATTGTCAGTATTTAGGAATAGATAATTTAATGGCACTTAGGGGCGACGCTATGAAACACCAGCGTTTTTTTGAACCTACCAAAGGCGGTCACGAATATGCCGTTGATTTGGTTAAGCAAATAGGTGATTTAAACAAAGGCATTTATTTGCATGACCTTATGGAAACGCCAACCAAAGCCGATTTTTGTATTGGTGTAGCAGGTTATCCCGAAAAACATATGGAATCACCAAGTTTACCATCCGATTTAAAACGCCTAAAAGAAAAGGTAGATGCAGGTGCCAATTATGTGGTAACCCAAATGTTTTTTGATAATCAAAAATATTTTAAGTTTGTTAAAGCAGCCCGAGAAATGGGAATTACTGTTCCAATTATTCCGGGAATAAAACCGCTAGCCGTGAGCAAACACCTTCAAATTTTACCCCATGTATTTTCATTAGATATCCCCCAAGAACTAATAGATTCGGTATCTCATTGTAAAGATGATAAGGCCGTTCGTGCGTTAGGAATTGAATGGGCAATTCATCAAACAAAAGAATTGTTGAAAGCTAAAGTTCCAGTTATTCATTATTATTCGATGGGAAAATCGGATAACATTAAATCTATTGCAAAACAATTTTTTTAAAAATATTGTAAGTAAATAAAGAAATTGCATACTAGTATTAAAAATCTTTATAAATAGAATTTAGTGGCGATAAAATATTTGCGTACTTTTGTCAATACTAAAATTAGAAAGAAACATTAAATAAATAAAATTATGGCTTTAGAACTTACAGATGCTAACTTTGAGGAGTTAGTTTTAAAATCAAATAAACCAGTATTGGTAGATTTTTGGGCAGCTTGGTGCGGACCTTGTAGAATGCTTGCCCCAATTGTTGAAGAATTAGGCAAAGATTATGGCGATAAAGTTACCATAGGCAAAGTAGATGTTGATGCCAATCAAAAATATGCTGGACAATATGGCGTTCGCAACATACCTACGGTGTTGTTGTTTAAAGGAGGCAAAGTAATTGATAAACAAGTAGGTGTAGCGCCTAAAAAGACCTACGTTGAAAAAATTGATGCACTTTTGTAGTCTTGAACAGATAAATTATTAAAAAAGGTTTGGCTTATTAGCTAAACCTTTTTTATTTTAGCTTACTTTGTAAATAGTTATGGCATTTGAAGAAGTAAAACAATTAGCGTTTAATAATTTGGGACTTTTTGCAAAGCATGTTGTAGAAGGCTTTATAACTGGCATGCATAAAAGTCCATTTCACGGTTTTTCGGTTGAATTTGCTGAGCATCGCGCTTATAATACTGGAGAAAGTACACGCCATCTCGATTGGAAATTATATGCAAAAACCGATAAACTATATGTAAAGCGTTACGAAGAAGAAACCAATTTGCGCTGCCACATTATTATTGACAACTCGGCATCGATGCATTATCCTAAAATTATGGTACCTTCATTAGAAAATTTAAATAAAATAAGTTTTGCGGCAGTTGCAAGTGCGGCATTAATGGAGTTACTAAAGCGTCAGCGCGATGCAGTAGGCTTAAGTATTTATAGTGATGCCTATGATTATTATGCACCTGCAAAAGGCAGTGAGCGCCACCACCGCATGTTATTAAACCGTTTGGTAAGTATGTTGTTTGATGAATCTAAAAAAGCAACCCAAACATACGACTGCTTGCACCTAATTGCCGAAAAAATTCACCGACGTTCTTTGGTGATGTTGTTTACCGATATGTTTCAAGCCGATAAACAAGATGCTGAGCTTTTTGATGCTTTGCGCCATTTAAAATATAACAAACACGATGTTGTTTTATTTCACACATTTGACTCAAAAACCGAAGTAAACTTTGAATTTGACAATACACCCAAACAATTTGTCGATTTAGAAACGGGTGAACACATAAATTTATTTGCCGATAATATTAAAACACAATATCAAACTACCATTGCCGATTATTTTAATCAGCTAAAAGTTAGATGCTTGCAGTATAAAATAGACTATGTTCCGGTAGATATTAATCAGGGTTTTGAACACATTTTACAAACCTATTTAATAAGCCGAAAACAATAAGCTTAAAAAAGTAAAAATAGTTTGCAGAATTGAAAAACAGCCTTATATTTGCAACCGCTATTAAAGCACGGTTTGGTAGTTCAGCTGGTTAGAATGCCTGCCTGTCACGCAGGAGGTCGCGGGTTCGAGTCCCGTCCAGACCGCAAAAAGAAAGTTGTGTTGTTTTGGTACTTTTTTAAAAAGTGCCGAGGTTTATTAAATTAAGCCAATGGAAAGCTTCCCGTAAAAGGGTTGCTTTTTTGTTTTACAGCGGTTTTTGTAATTTTCTAAATTATAAGGTGATAAATCAATAAAGGGGAAATTTCCCTTTGTATACTTTAAAATTAGCATTAGTTTTAAGTCTTTAATTTTAATAATGACAAAACTAAAATGTTATTCTAAAGCCTTAGTGCTATTATTAAAACTTCCCTTTGTTATTTCTCATGGCGAAAAACAACGCCTATTTAAAAAAATAAAAATATTAGTTCTATGAATAGCAATAACTTGTTTTTTTATTTTTATGGCAAAAAATAAATAAAAATTCTTTTAAAGATAATTGTATTTTTATAACCAATATTGATGTTTTATGAATTCCCAAACAAAAGTTACTTATTACCCACCTTTTGAAGAAAAATTAAATGTAATTTCTCACGGTATAGGATTTTTACTCAGCATAGCCGCACTTGTGTTATTGGTGGTTTATGCCAGTATTTATGGCACGGTTTGGCATGTGGTAAGTTATAGTATTTACGGAGGTAGTTTGATTTTATTGTATTTAGCATCAACGCTTTATCACAGCGCCAAAAGGTCTAAATTAAGAGGGCGTTTGCAAATATTTGATCACGCAGCCATTTATATACTCATTGCGGGAACCTATACGCCTTTTACTTTGGTAACTTTAAACGGCACAACAGGTTGGATTATGTTTGGAATTACTTGGGCATTTGCTTTAACCGGAATAATTTTAAAGATTATTTTTACGGGTAGGTTCAACCTCCTTTCTACTATCATGTATGTTTTTATGGGATGGATTGTGGTTTTAGCCATAAAACCATTAATTCATAACTTGCCTTTTGAGGGTTTGATGTGGCTTTTTGCAGGCGGTATTTTTTACACTATTGGCGCGGTATTATACAGTATTAAAAGCATTAAATATAACCATGCTATCTTTCATATATTTGTACTAGCTGGGAGCTTTTGCCATTTTATGGCAATTTTCTTTTATGTTTTACCCTAGTTTGGCGTAATAAAATTAATAGTTTTTGCTACCGCTTTTTCAAGTTCATTAGGCAATTTTAAATCTTGCCAAGGTTGACTGCTGTTAAAGGTGTGATTCGCGTGATCAACCATAAAAAGTTCACTGTTGTCATTCCATTTGTGCAAGTTTTCAGCTTCAAAAGGCTTGACCGTTTCATCGGCTGTACCATGAATAATGAGCTGTGGAATTTTTAAACCTTTTACCGCACTACAAATATTAAGTTTGTCTCTGTTTTCGTTAAAGTTTTGATAGAATTGAAAATAGAGCGGCATTTTTTGGTGAGTTCGGGCATTATCAATATAAGTAACACCATCTTTTTGCCATTTTTTTAAGGCATCACCAGTTGGAAATCTCATACCAAAATCTGAAACACTTGACCAAGTAATCACTTTTTTTACTAGCGGTTCGGAGGCTGCTTTTAACAAAACAATGCCACCGCCTCTTGAATGGCCGATTAAATTGATGTTATCAAAATCACAATCCACTTTAAGCGCATCGTTTTGTGTAATCCATTGAATAACACTTTGCAAGTCATCTAATTCTTTTGTAAAGTTGTTATTGCCAAAGGCTTCTAGATCAGAAAAATCAATGGGTTTTTCAATTGTTCCGCCGTTATGTGAAAAATTAAATTTAACAAAAACTAAATTACTTTTTAAAAATTGATTGGCCACCAAATTCCAAGCACCCCAATCTTTATACCCTTTATAACCGTGAGCAAAAATTACCACTGGTTTTTTAATGTGGTTTTTGAGGTAAAACACATCGGTTAAAATAGGTTTTTGGTGTATTCCGGATACAATTATGTTTTTAGTAATGTTCATTGTTTTCAATTTTTTCGATAAAACTTTTTGTATTAAAAATAGCTCTTAGCAAGTCATGCAAAATGGGCTCAAATTCATTTAGTCGCGCTTGTGTAAGCTCATTATCTGGATTCAAATTATCTTTACCAAAATTCAATTTAAAGATATAATTATTGAGTTTTTTAAATGAAATGATTCCTGCTTCGAATGGCTGTTTTTCAACTTGAGTGTTATCATAAAGATAGGCGTAGATTAACAACTGTAGGGCTTTAGCGTATTTTTCATTTTCACCGAGCACTTTAAAATCTTTTATTTTTAGTTGTTGAAGCTCAACGGTTCCCGTTTTGTAATCTATAATTCGGAGTTTGCCATCAAAAGAATCAATTCTATCTGCAATGCCTTTTAAATTAATGGGATAAGGAATTCCTTCTACATTAATAGTTGCCAATAATTTAGTTTCAAGTGCAATAATCTTAATTTTATGACCCTTATCAATGAGTTTTATTTCGTGCTGAAATAGCTTATTGATGTAGTGTTTTGCCATTTCAAAATAGAGTTTATTTTTACCAAATTCAATTGAGCCATTTTGGTAACTTTTATAGGTATTTGCCTTTAGTATTTGATCAATATTTTTAATACTATTTTCTAAATGAGCTTTGGTTATTGGTGTATTTAAGAGCGGTGTGTATAAATTGCAAAGGCTATCGTGTATAATGGTTCCAAAAGTGTTTAGAGCTATGTTTTCGTCAATAGATTCTAAATCTTTTATTTGTAGAATTTTTGAATAATAAAAATCGATTGGATTTTTTAAAAATTGACCGATAGCTGAAGGCGATAAACCCTCTAAAGCCAAGGTTTCAAACCGGTTTTTTATGGTGTTATTTACAACAATTTCAATAGGTTGCAACATCTTTGACTCAATATTTGAAATGGCAATTTTGCTGGTAAATTCTTTTGGTTTTAACAACTCTAATTGGCTTATGTATCTGCTTTTTTCCGACGCAACAAAATCATCAACTTCGGTATTATAGATTAAATAGATGTTTTTTGCACGTTGAAGGAGCCTAAAAAAATGATAAGCATAAATGCAATCCCTTTCTTCATAAGTTGGCAGTCCGTAGGTTTTTTTTATCTCAAATGGTAAAAAAGATTGTGATGATTTAGCTGCCGGCAAAATTCCTTCGTTTACCGATGTAATTATTAGGTTTTCAAAATCTAAGGCACGTGTTTCGAGCAAACCCATTATTTGCAATCCGTTAAGAGGTTCTCCTCTAAAAAATAATTTTTCGTTTCGTAACAAATTCAAATAAAAATGATACAAAGTCTTTAAATCAGCAATATAGTGATAGTCTTTCTCTAGAGAATCTAGCTCTAAAAATAGATTATAAAACCGATAAAGCTGTTCCTTTTCTAATTCTGAAAAACTTGAATCTTCCTTTAAAATGTTGATTAGCTTAATACAATTTTCAATAAATGGGATTAGGTTATTGCCGGTGTTTTCAAAAACAAAGTCAATATTAGAGGCGTCAATTAGTTTTGTCAATACAAAATTATGGTAATCAACAAAATCAAAATTATTCTTCTTAATGAAAGAGATAATATCATTTTTTTGTTTGGGTAGTGATTTTAAAATGTAAGGGTGATTCCAAATGGCTTCAAAATCTTTATAATAAAAAGCATTACTTTTTTCAAATTTTAAAGCAGTGAGGTTTGCTTTAAACAAATTTATAAATAATGAGGCGAGTGGTGTATTTTGCAATGCATAGCCCATTGTTATATTGACATTTTCGACTGACTTTGGCAAGGATTCTAATGCGACATTTAGCAAACGTTCATCACCTAGAACCAAAGCCGTTGTATTTAATTTTGGACTTGTTTTTGCAATTTCATCAATCAATTCACCAGCTATTTTTAATTGAGCGACTTGTTTTGAAGCCCCAATAATACTTATAGATTTTAGATTTTCAAATTCAGATGAAATCCAATTAAATGGTTTTTGTTGATAGTAAGACCAAGTTGATTTGTAATGATTTATAAATTTTGAGGCGGGATGATTTGCATTGATAAAGGTTTGGTCAATATCCCAAAATAGTTCTGCTTTTTCGTGTGCCAATAATTCTTGAATGATGATTTCCTCAGCTTTATTTAAGGCATTAAATCCGGCAAAAAGTAGTTTACCGTTAAAATTATTGATATAAATGGAGAGGTTATTTACGGCTTCTCTGTATATTAAACCCTGATAAGCCTGTTGTTTATCAATTAATTTTTGATAAAACTTTTTATATAAGAGATTAAGGGTTTCAAAAAATTTGAGATAATTTATACTTAAATCAGTAGGTTCTTGGTTTGGAAACCAATTTTCAAGACGTTTAAGGGCACTTAAATTATTAAGGAGTTTGTCGGCATCGGCTAAATAGCTATCTAAATCATTAAAATCTTGCAAAACAATTGGAGCCCATTCAATAAATTTTTCAAAAGAATCTTGATTTTTTAGGGGAATAATAGTTTTATAAACTTCGAATAATTCAAATTGTAAATGAATGGCATCTAAAAGCTTTAAATCGGTTAAATTTTGTGTAAATGCTTCAATACTAAAAAACTGTGGTAAAAATGCGCTCTTATCAATGAGGTTAAGCAATTCTTGTTTTAAAAAGATTATGGCGCGTTTGCTAGGTAAGATTATTTTTACCTCCTGCGAAAGTAAATCATTATCTATTAGGTAATTTGCAAATTGATTTAAGAAGGACTTTTTCAAGAATGTTTATATAAATGTGGTATAAAAATAAAAAAGCTACGCCAATTGGCGTAGCTTTTTTTGATAATAAATTTTAAAGAAATTATTTTTTAACTACAGTTTTAATCTCAACTCTACGGTTGTTAGCTCTACCGGCTTCGGTATCATTTCCATCGATTGGATTTTTTTCACCATAACCATTAGCAGTTAACCTAGAAGCATCAATACCGTGGGCTACTAAGTATTTAACAACTGCATTAGCGCGGTTTGTTGATAATTTTAGGTTTAAAACATCAGAGCCTACGCTATCAGTGTAACCATTAATATCAAAACTAGCTTTATTATGCTCTTTCATTAAAGAAACAATGGCGTCTAATTTTGAAGTAACACCAGTTGAAAAGGCTGAACTGTTAGTTTTAAATAGGATGGTTTTAGCAAAATCAGCTAGTTGTTTTTCAGCTGAAGCAGAAATTACTTCTTCTGGGCAACCTTGATTTGATGCAGGACCAGCAACTTTAGGGCAATTATCGTCTTTATCTAAAACGCCATCACCATCGGTATCAGGCCAAGGGCAACCATTATTTGCAGCAGGACCAGCAACGTTTGGACAAGAATCTGCATTATCAACAATGCCATCACCATCTGAATCAGGACAACCATTGTTAGCTTTTGTTCCAGCTACACTAGGACATGCATCATCTTTATCGGCAATACCGTCACCATCTGAATCTGGGCAACCATTTAGTTCTTTAGAACCAGCAACGTTTGGACAAGCATCTTCTGAATCTTGAATACCATCGCCATCTGTATCTGGGCAACCATTAAATTCTTTTAAACCAGCAACATCTGGACAATTGTCTTTTTTATCGTAAATGCCATCTTTATCTTTATCAGAGCCACCGAATCTTAAAACAATACCCGCTGATAATTGCCAGTGATTATCGCTTAAAAAGAAATCGTTAAACACGTGTTTTCCAACGGCTTGTAAGTTAAAGCCAAAACCTTCAGAAACCCAAAAATTAGCGCCTGCGCCAGCGTTTATAGTTCCAGCTCCTTTTTGGTCAACCCAAGTATAGCCACCACCAACAAGTGCATAAGGATCAAAAAAGCCAGTTTCACCAATAATGTTGTTTACATCGTATTTTAAACTACCATCAAAAGCAATAAATGATTCTTGAGGAATTGCTATACCATTGTTATGTTTAATATTATTTAATGACAAAGCGCCTTCAATAGAAAAACCTTTATCAATATATTTACCAACAGTTACCCTTGAGAAAAGAGAGGGTACAATGTTATAATCTCTCACTTTAAAAAAGTCGGAGCGCGAACTAGGGCTGTGAATGGCGTTTGTACCGAATCCAACGAGCCAAGTGTTGTTTGCATCTTGTGCATTGATGTTACTAAAAGTAGCAACAACTAATAGAGTTAGTAAAATTTTTCTTAAATGTTTCATCGTTTAAAAATTTAAAATTATGGTTTCTTGATTTATTTATTTGATTTATAATGCACAAATATAAATATTTTTATATTAAAAAAACTATTTGAGCAAATTTTATTTCTTTAATATATATTTTAATAATATAAAGCTCTGCTATCAACGATTTCACTTTCTTTTTCAAGGGCATTATATAGCTTGTAACTTGATAATTGAAGTTTAGAGAATAATTGTTTTCTAAACACGTCGTAATTTATCAAGTTAGTTGGAGCTTCTCTTTTCACAATTTTCACAGCAAATACGCCTGAATTATCTTTAACACCACGTATAATATCACCCGGTTTTGATGCGTTTATGGCGCCAATCAAGCCTATAGACCTTCCAACTGAAGGAATTACAGGGCTTGCTAGAGAAACGGCTAAAGAGCTTTGTAAGGGTATCTTAAATTTAGTTGCAATGTCGGCTAAAGAAAGTTCGCCCATTTCTTTTTTAATATATTCAGCTTTTTTTTGTTCAAATAAAATGCGTCTTACACTGATACTTGCCACAGATAAATCCATAAGACCTTTTTCTTGAGACTTGTCTAATTGCACTACTAAATAACCATTTTCGGTATCAAATCGTTTTATACTTCCAACTTTAGTGTCTTTTTTAAACGCCCAGTTTATAATAGTTCGTTGGTTTTTAATGTCTGCCAAGGATTCATCCATCATTTTTACTCCAGAAATTGGGTAAACTTCATAACTACTTTTTTTAGCTTGTTGTTGTAGGTTTTTAGTAGTTGTAGCATTTGAAGTAAAAGATTCTGCTTTCTCAAAAATTGCATTTTCTGTTTTTTCGGAAGCTACAATTTTTCGTGCAAAAGTTATCAATTTAGCAGCTTTCTGAAAGTTTTTTTGGTTGTCAATTCTAATAATATGGTAACCAAAACTACTTTTTACAATTCCAACATCTCCTTTTTTATTTAAAAAGACAAAATCTCTAAATTCAGGAACCATAGTTCCATAATTAAACCAATCCAGTTCACCACCTTTTGCGCCAGAACCTTTATCATAAGAAGTCGATTTAGCTAGTTCGGCAAATTTGTTTTTGTCATTTTTAACAAGTGCAAAAATGCTGTCGGCTAGTTTTTTTGAATCAGCTTCTGTTCTTGTCTCGGTTGAGCGCATTGCGCCAGCAAAGGAAATTAAAATGTGGCTTGCTTTAACGGAGTCGGGCATTTGTTTAAAATCCTTAATTTTTGATATTTTATAAAAATCGCCATCTTTATAAGGACCCACAACTGTGTTAGTTTGAGCACTTAGGATGCTGTCGGCAATTGATAAAGGCAATCTTGATTTGATTAAATAGTCATCAGAAAAGGGTAAATCAGAATTATTTTCGGTAAAAAACAGTTTGTCATCTGTTGTGTTTTTAAAGCCTAATACTTTTATGGTAGATTTTGCGGCTGTGCTGTACTCATCTTTATCGTTAAGTATGTTGGCAATAGCTTTCTTTACAATTTCCTCATCTTCTAAAGTTGGTAAAATATCAAATTTTACAAAGCTTAAATCGCGAGAAGCTTCTACTTGAAACTGTTTTTTGTGTTCATTAACATAAGCTTTAACTTCACTATCCGAAATTTTAAAAAGATTATCTTCAACCGTATTGAATGGCACAAAAACATATTCAATATCTGATTTTATGGTTTGGTCATTATAGTAATTTTTACCTTCAACCAAGGTTGCATTTATGCCATTAATTATTAAGCCTGTATATATATTTTGTTCGAGATTTCTTTTAATACTTTTTTCAGTTAAAATCCAACTTGCCCATTGGGTATCTTGAGGATTTGTTGCAGCGTTTTCTTTAAGGGTAACTAAATACTCTTTTAATTTTTCTTGGTCAAATTGACCGGCTTCATTTTGAAATAAAGGACTGCTTTGAATGTATGGCAAACTGATAATAGCATTCCAAACATCTTCTTCGCCAACTACAATACCGGCATCATTTAATTGTTTGGTATAGATTTTTTCACTAATAATTGAATTCCATACAGCTTTAGCCGATTGAATTTGAGAGACTTTATCACCGCTTCGGGCTTTAAACAAATCCATTTCTTTTGAAAACTCTTCTCTAGTCACAGGCTCACCATTAACTTCGCCAATTAAATTGCTCGATTTTTGATATTTAAATAAATCGCCTAATACAAAGGCAAATAAAGCCATTGCAATGATAATGATTAAAAAAATTGATCGTTCTCTTATTTTAGATAATACTGCCATTTGTGTATAAATTTATTTCAGTTTGCGAAAATACAATTTAGTATTTGATTTTAAAAGCACTTTAATGTGAAATTGATTTTTTAATTAATTACTTCTCTTGTGAAAGTACTTTTAGGTGAATCTCTTCTATTTTAGTATGCGAAACTTTTAAAATGGTGAATTGAAATGGGGCTAATTCAATAATTTCGCCTTTAACAGGAATTTTTTCGGTATGGTAAACAATTAAACCACCTAAGGTTTCATAGGCTTCGTCTTCGGGTAATTCTAAATTATAGGTTTCAATTAGATAATCAACTTCTAAACGAGCAGAAAAGTTAAACTCATGGTCGTTAATTTTGACTTCCAAAAGTTCAGATGAATCGTGTTCATCTTCAATTTCGCCAAATAATTCTTCAATAATATCTTCAACGGTAATAATGCCTGATGTGCCACCATATTCATCTAAAACGATGGCAATGCTTTTTCGTTTTTTGATGAGAATATCCATAGCAACATTAATCATCATGGTTTCGGGTACAAATTCAACCGGTAATAAAATGCTGCGAATGCTTTTGGGATTTTTAAAAAGCTCAAATGAGTGAACATAACCGATAATTTCGTCTAAATTATTTTTGTAAACTAAAATTTTTGACAAACCTGTTTCTATAAATTCTTTTTTTATGGTATTAATTGAGTCAGATACATCTACGGCAATAATTTCTGTTCGGGGAATCATAACTTCTCTAGCTCTAACATTTTGAAATTCAAGCGCATTTTGAAATATTTGAATTTCACTGTCAATTTCTTTTGCTTCATTAACCGACTCCAGTTGTTCATTTAAAAAATGACCTAACTCTGCTTTGCTAAATGCTAGATGTGCTTCATCGGGTTTTATTTTAAAGAAAAACTTTAGCAAAAAGTTGGATAATAACATGATAAATTGAGATATTACCGACAATAAAAGATAAAATAAATAGGCTGGTAGAGCAAAGTATTTTAGGGTTTCATTTGCATAAACTCTAAAAATGGCTTTGGGTAGAAATTCTGCCGTTACAAGTATTATTAAGGTTGAAATGATGGTTTGAATTAAAAACATAAAAAAGTCTTTAATGCCAAAAGGTGTTAATAAAGTCATTAACAAATTTCCCATATAAAATCCATAAATCACCAA
This sequence comes from Flavobacteriales bacterium CG_4_10_14_0_2_um_filter_35_18, assembly GCA_002793215.1. GTDB lineage: Bacteria > Bacteroidota > Bacteroidia > Flavobacteriales > Flavobacteriaceae > CG1-02-35-72. The sequence continues at coordinate 13,148 of PFPU01000066.1, read as the reverse complement.
GGCAATATTATTTCCTACGAGCATAGTGGTGATAAATTTTGACGGATTTTTGGTGAGTTTTTCTAATAAAATTCCCACAAAACCACCTTCTTTCTTTTCTAATTCTATGTAGAGTTTATTAGAAGTAAAATAGGCAATTTCCATCCCCGAAAAAAAGGCTGAAGCGATGATTGATAAGACAATGATTAGGGTTAAAGAGGTCACTTAAAAATATTTATGCTTATTTTTTTGAGAGGATTCTAATTTTTTTCTAAAGTGTCTTTTAAAAAAGAACATCAATATAGCCAAAACAGCAAATCCAAGAAAAATTAAAGCTTTATTTTGATTTGAGTGCCATCTTAAAACAGCCTCAACCAAACTCCATAAACCTATGGCTAAATAGCCAAATTCAAAAAGCTTTCTAATAAAGTTCATAATTACTCATTTTCTTTTTCTTTAATGTATAAAGAACCCGATGTGTTTCTAATGATTGCTTTTGACAAATCTTCATTTGCTTCAAAGCCAACCCCAAAAGTAGTATCTTTTTCACTTATAATTCTAACTTTTTTTTCAGTAAAAAAATAATGCAATTTTTGATCCCAGTAAAGTTGTTCGGTATTGAGCCTTGTTTTTGACCCAAAGTTTATTATTTCAACATTGCCGATTATTTCTGAAACATTAGTTCGCGTATAAGATTTTCCAAAATTTGATTTTATTTCTATAGAATCACCATTAGCCTGAAAGGTGGTAATTTTTAAACCATTTGCAAATTCTTTATAAGGATGTTCCGTTCGGTTTGTGTAATCATAAAGCAAGGGCGCTTTAAGTTTTGTTTTTACCATACCAGAATCGGTATAAATTAAATTAATATTGATTGCGGTGGCAATGGGTAAATTCTTTTCAGCTAAAAAATCTTTTACTTCTTTAATATTATTAGAGCAAGAAACAAAAAGCACTACTAATAAAATATTAGCAATGCTTGTCATTTTATATAACTTTATATAAATCAAATTTATTACCCCCTTATATTTATGGTAAAATTACTGTTTCATTAATCCAACATCTTATTTTAAAAGGTGAACCAGAGGTTAGATTTGCAATAAATATATTCTTTTTGGTTGGTGCGCTCGCCATATAACTATTGATATATTTATTGGCTCTATCTGCTTTACTAGGGTCAACAGCTTTAGCTTTTTTAGCTTTATCGGCAGCTGCAAGATAAACAGCTCTTTTAGAAAGCTCGTCATCGCCACAAGCGTTTGCGCTATCAGCATACAAACCAGAAATTAGCAAATAGGCTTCACCCATATTTGGTCTAAAACTAAGTGCTCTATAGGCGTAGTCTCTGGCTTCTTGTTTACGATCCATTTGTCTAAGAATTTGGGCAATTGTAAATAAATGTCCTGCTTTTTTGTAAGCGTCATTTTCTTGATCAACGGCTTCTTTAAAAAAGTGCATGGCTTTAGCTTCATCTTTTTTGTTTAGAGCAAGTCTTGCGGCCAATACAGCAGCTTCTGGAGAAGGGTCGGCAAGATATAATGCTTCAACTAACTTAGTGAATAATGGATCTCCGGTGCAACCTTTAGCATTTAACCTTGAGGCAGCACGTTTTAGCCATTTTGCATCTGTTTTATTAGCATCAAAAGTTTGATTATATAAAGGAATCAAGCGCTCGCAAGTAGCGACTTCTCCTAATATATTATCTAATCCGCCGGTTATGGTTTCTAATGCATCAGAATTTACTTCTGCAGCATTTAATTTAGCTTTATCTTTATCAGATAATTCTTTTCCGCTTGAAACAATGGCGTATAAGGCTTCTTTTGTTTGCGTATAACTTGTAATTTTTTGTTCTACAGCTTCAACCACATCATCATAGGTGTCGAATATTTTTTGAACATTACTTTCTTTATTTCTATCGGTAACTTCTTGAAAATATTGATAGATGGTTTTAATACCCATACCAGAAGGGTCTAAATTGAAAGCTTTTTCTAGTAAAGCAAAAACTTCATCTTTAGTACCACCATTTTCTTGCCAAAATTCGGCATAATCGCTATATACTTTTCCTAAATTATCAGGATATTGTACAATTCTTTGGTCATAAACCCTTTTTAAAAGGCTAACGGCTTTTTGTTTTTCGGCAGGTGTGGCTTTGCTTAAACGGTATTCGGCTATTTTTAACCCTTGAGTATATAAGTTTTTACTTCCTTTAGGACAGTTATCCATACACCATAGCCAAGGTTCGTAAGCAGCATCATAATTTTGAGCTTTGGCGTATTCATAAAAAATGGACAAATTTATTTTGCATTTTTCAGGGTCATTGCCTAAATCATTTTGTGCTGAAACCGATTGAAATCCAAGTATAATAATAAAACTAAAGATTAATGTGCGAATAAAATTTTTCATTATTTGATTGTTTTTATTTATAATATTTTTCTTTTAGAAAACCATTTATCATTGAGGGTTAAACCAATTCTAAAATTAAAAAAATTTTCTTTTACCAATCCATTATTTATGGTTCCCCTTTTACCCAACTCCATTCCTAGATTAAAGGTAGATAATTCTTTTCCCATTGGCATTCCAACTCCAAAAGATATGCCAAACTCATTTACATTAGTATTGTTAACCACCAAACCCGATTGATTATATTTTAATCCGGCTCTATAAGTTACACGATCCCAATAACTAACAACAGAATTAAAATTAGGCGTGTAATAACCTCCTATAGATATTCTGTTAGCACTTTTATAGTCAATATTGTTGTTGCTATTTAATGTAGCCCCCGTAAAACTTAAAGCGCCTTTGTAAGCGTATTCTAATGATAAATTCCATTGATATTGTTTGCCAATTCCAATTCCAATGGCCGATTTAAAGGGACTTTTTATAGTGCCTGTAAAAGGGATGTTGGCAATAGTATCTCTTGGTATTATAACGCCATCAGGATTATTTAACAAAGAGAATAACAATTCATTACCTCTATTATTATAGCTAGAACTTAGTTCAGCTGTTGCACCAAGCATTAACGCGATGTCCTTATAATTTTTAAGTGGTTTGTGATATTGTGCACCGAATTTAAAACTAAATCCGCTAACGTTTGAATTTATTTCATGTTGAGAAGCGAAAATTACGTCAACTCTTCTGTTTAAAATATTATTGCTAATGTGCCCAAAAATAAAACTACTTTCAAATCCAATCGAGGCAAATTTATTTATTTTTCTGCCATAATCCAAAAATAATCGATTAGTTCCACCTGTGCCAAAAAATAAATTTGATTCAACAATGGCATTTGAAGCATCTGGTATTTGTTGCAAAAGCGAGTAACCTGTATTTGTATTTGGTTGCAGTCCGAATGCGAATCCGGCTTTATCTCCAATAGGAACGCCCAAAACTAAATATGACAAGGCTGTAGCCGATGAACGTTCTGAGCTATTGGCATCCGAAACTTTTAAAGTTCTATTAGCAATTCCTAATCCATAAGTGGTATAGGATAGCATGGCAAGAGAAGCAGGGTTTGAGAGCAATAATTGGTAGCTGCTAAAACTGGCTACGCTTGCTTCTCCCATACTAATTTCTTCTGCGGTTTTTGTAATATTTTCTTCGCCTATGCCAAAAAATGAATAAGGAGATGCGCTACTTTTTTGAGCATGAGCATTTACAATTACCACCATCAATAAAATAAATTGAAATATTCGTTTCGTCATTCTTGTAAATTAAAGTTCAAAATAAAGTTAAGTCCTTCTAATAAAAAATTTGAATTGGCAAATATGGTGCTTTTTAATTTTCCTGCCAAAAAATTTGTATTACCTCCTGTTAAAACAACTGTTAATTTTCGATATTTTGATTTGTATTTAGCAATAGCACCGTTTATTTCATAAATTGTTCCTAAACAAACGCCCGTGTGTATAGACATTTCGGTTGAATCGCCGATATAATTTTCGGGATACTTTAATTCTAATAGTGGTAATTTGGCGGTTTGAGCGTGCAACGCATTATAGCGCATTTGAATACCTGGCGAAATTGCGCCTCCTAAATAAACTCCTTTTTCTGTAATAAAGTCGAAAGTGATACATGTGCCGGCATCAATAACAAGAACATTTTGATTTGGATAATTTAAAACCGCGCTAGCCACTAAAGCAATGCGATCTAAACCTAATGTTTCTAGGGTTTTATAGGCAATGGTATAGGGTAATTTAAGCTGATTGCTTAAAATTTTTAATGGAAATAAGGTTTTTAATTTTATTAAAATAGCTGGTGCTATTACCGTTACTGTAGATAAGATGGCATTTTTTATAGGGAAAGCCGATTTAATTAGTTTTAGTTCTTCAAAAAGATTGTCTTTTAAAAAAGTTTTAGATTCAATTAGTTTACCGGCTTCAAATACAGCTACTTTAACGCTTGAATTTCCAATGTCAATTCCTAAGTTCATAGTGAGTTTTATAAGATTCAAAAATACAAATACATTTTTTACAAAATAGTTTTGTCATGTTTTAAATTTACTTCTATATTTGCATCCCGAAAATCACTGGTACCTTAGCTCAGTTGGTAGAGCAAAGGACTGAAAATCCTTGTGTCCCTGGTTCGATTCCTGGAGGTACCACACAAACCCCGTCAAATTTATGATGGGGTTTTTCATTTAATTTTGAGTTGAAATACTTTAATGTATTGGTGCTCCCCACTTTTTGGCAGCCCCAGCAACCTCATTTTTTTCAATAAAAAAAACCGCCTCAAATTGTGAGACGGCTTTCTTGTGGAGAAGACCGGAGTCGAACCGGCGACCTCTTGACTGCCAGTCAAGCACTCTAGCCAGCTGAGCTACATCCCCAAATAATTACACATTTCCTTTTAATACTAATAGCGGAATGCGACTTTCAAAATCTTCTTTTTTAATGGTATTTTTTTCCCAAAGCTTGCTAAAAATGCCTCTTTTTCGGCGAATGGCACATAGCATATCTGGTTTTATAGCGTTTAAATGTTCTAAAATCCCTTGGTAAATGGTTGCATTTTCGGTATTGATAACTTTATTGGCTATTGCTTTAAATTCTTCGTGTAAACCATTGTCAGCTTCAGTATTTTTTGGTGTGATAACGTGTAATAAAGTAACCTTAGCCTCAAAGGTTTTTACAAAATTTTGAAGCGGATTTAATACGTTTTGATGATTTAATAAACCAGATTTTAAGCCTAATAAAATGGTTTTTATCGGTTTAAAAATATAATCTTTCGGAATAATAAGCATTGGTAACTCTGTGCGTTTTACTAATTTACCCGTAATTGGACCTAAATATATTGACGAATCGGCACTCGAATTATTGGCAGAGGCGATAATTAAATCAATTTTTAACTGTTGCGCAATGTCTTCAATTCTATCAGTAATTTTACCTTTAATACTTTTGCTAATAACTTCTATTCCTTTTGTATTTACTTGAGATAAAATTAATGCCAGTTCATCCTTGCTGTCTTTTTCTAAAATGGTATCCATATTTTTAATGGTGTAAGTGGCATTTGTTAAGCCATACACCTGAATAACATAAATTTTAGCACCTGTTACCGTTGCAAAGTCAATGGCGTATTGCAAAGTACCAATAGCTTTTTCAGAATTGCCAAGTGGAACTAAAATGGTTTTCATTTTTAAAATAAATTTTGGCAAATATACCTATTAATTGACAATAATTAAAGTGAGAAATGACTTTGTTTTCACCCCAAATTTAATTTTAATATTTTAAAAGCCTTTAAATAAAAAGCCTTGTTATGGTTTAATAACAAGGCTTTTTAATGTTTAATTGTTATTAATATCTGTAATATTCTGGTTTAAATGGGCCATTTACCGGAACACCAATATAGGCAGCTTGGTCTGGACGCAATTCATCGAGTTCAACGCCAATTTTTGCTAAATGCAAACGGGCTACTTTTTCATCGAGATGTTTTGGCAACATATAAACCTTATTTTCATATTTATCGCGGTGGTTCCAAAGTTCAATTTGGGCAAGGGTTTGGTTTGTAAATGAGTTGCTCATCACAAAACTAGGATGTCCCGTAGCACAACCTAAGTTTACTAAACGACCTTCGGCCAAAACAAGAATTTCTTTTCCATCAATGGTATATTGGTCAACTTGTGGTTTAATTTCAATCTTGGTGTTGCCATAAGTTTTATTTAAATAAGCCATATCAATTTCTGTATCAAAATGGCCTATATTGCAAATAATAGCCCTGTCTTTTAACATTTTAAAATGTTTTGCTTGTACAATATCTTTATTGCCGGTAGTGGTAATAACAATATCGGCGGTGCCAATAACAGTATCTAATTTTTTAACTTCAAAACCTTCCATAGCAGCTTGAAGGGCACAAATTGGGTCTATTTCAGTAACGGTTACAATAGCGCCTGTTCCTTTAAAAGAAGCTGCTGTACCTTTTCCAACGTCGCCATAACCACAAACCACAACGCGTTTGCCTGCAAGCATCGTATCGGTAGCGCGACGAATGGCGTCAACAGCACTTTCTCTACAACCATATTTATTGTCAAATTTTGATTTGGTAACCGAATCATTTACGTTGATAGCCGGCATGGGCAAAGTACCCGCTTTTACACGGTCATATAATCTATGAACCCCTGTGGTAGTTTCTTCTGATAAGCCATTAATACCTGCAGCTAATTCGGGATAACGATCTAATACCATATTGGTTAAGTCGCCACCATCATCTAAAATCATATTTAAAGGTTTTCGGTCTTCGCCAAAAAATAAAGTTTGTTCAATACACCAATTAAATTCTTCTTCATTCATCCCTTTCCAAGCGTAAACCGATGTTCCGGCGGCAGCAATGGCGGCAGCAGCCTGATCTTGTGTTGAAAAGATGTTACAAGAACTCCACGTAACTTCTGCGCCAAGTGCTTGCAAAGTTTCAATTAAAACGGCTGTTTGAATGGTCATGTGTAAACATCCCGCAATTCTAGCGCCTTTTAATGGTTGTTCATTTTTATACTCTTCGCGTAAGCTCATTAAACCAGGCATTTCGGCTTCGGCCAAATGGATTTCTTTTCTTCCCCAAGCGGCAAGGGCTAGGTCTTTTACTTTAAATTTTACGTTTGTCATCGTTTGTGCACTCATATTATTATCTTTGTGTTTTTGAATGTGCAAAACTACAAAATACCTTTTACTTTATAAATGCCTTTATATAAAATTATTAAACCAAATCGGCACACGACGATTTATATTTGGAAAATAGAGGAATCCTTAACGGATTTATCTCAGGGCATTTATCTAAATCCTAAAAGTATTGAAAGGTTAGACACTATGCAATCGGAATTGCACCAACGCGGGTTTTTAAGTGTACGTCATTTGCTAAAAGTTGCAGGACTTTCGGATGCCGACCTTTATTATAACAATTATGGAAAACCGCTGTTAACTAGTGGCAGACATATTTCAATTTCGCATTCCTATTATTTTTCTACTATTGCCATAAGCGATGAAGAAATTGGCATTGACATTGAAAAAGTACGCAAAATGATTACCACTATTCAGCACAAATTTGTCAATACCGATTACGATTCGCTTAGTGATGAAAATTTAATTAAACAGCTCACTATTATTTGGGGCGCAAAAGAAGCGATGTATAAAATTTACCCTTATGGCGGATTGAGTTTTAGAAAGCACATTGCTATTAATCCATTCTTATTTAAGGATAAAACCTCGAGCGGACGTGTCATTTTTAAAGATTGGCATAAATTTTATGACATCAATTTTCTATTTTTAGAAGCTATTGATACCTTTACTTGCGTGTATGCTTTACCTAAAAAATTTTAAATGATAAGCTTCTTAAATCAATTAAAAACTGCCAAAAAAGAAGGGATAAGATTGTTGGCAATTTTGCTTGATCCTGATAAAATTTTGCTTGAATCTGTGGCCGAATTAGGCGCTAAAATCGAAGCATTGGCAGCCGATTTTATATTTGTTGGAGGTAGTTTGGTCAAAAAAGGTGTAACCGAACAACTGGTTATTGAACTTAAAAAGCAAACCAACTTAAAAATAATTCTATTTCCTGGTGATTATTCTCAAATTGCACCACAAGCCGATGCATTGTTATTTTTGAGTTTAATTTCGGGCAATAATCCGGAATATTTAATAAACCAGCAGGTTAAAGCCGTTTCAAAAATTCAAGAATCAAAGTTAGAAATCATTCCCACAGCTTATATTTTAATTGATGGTGGCAAAGTTTCATCGGTTGAAAAAATCAGTAAAACAAAACCCATTTCACAACATCAAAACAAACTCATCGTAAATACCGCCCTAGCAGGACAATTTATGGGTAATCAATTGGTATATTTAGAAGCGGGCAGTGGCGCTAAAAATCCTGTTAAAGTATCCATTATTAAAAAAGTTGCCAGTCAATTACAAATCCCAATTATTGTTGGAGGCGGCATTCACAGTGCAAAGCAACTAAATCAAGCTTATAAAAATGGCGCCAATTTAGTGGTTATAGGTACTGCTTTTGAAGAAAATGCGCTACTTTTAAAATCCCAATAAAAAGAGATGGATACACTTTTTGAGTTTTTTATTGCACCTTATAAAGAGGCAACCTTTTTAAATATTATTCTCGAATTTATTGCCGCTGTTTTTGGCGTTATCAGTGTTTTTTATGCTAAAAAAGAAAATATTTTAGTCTATCCAACAGGTATTATTAGCACGGCACTTTATGTTTATTTATTGTCACAGTGGGCATTATATGGCGATTTAATTATCAATATTTATTACACTTTGATGAGCCTTTACGGATGGTATTTGTGGTCACGCATATCTTATAAATCTCAAATGCCACTGCGCATTTCAAGAACTAATTTATCAGATAAATTTAAAGCCTTAGGTATTTTTATTTTTACTGCCATCTTTGTGATTGCCGTTTATCGCTATTATCAAGTAATGCCTAATTTAAATTTGAATAACAGTGTTAGTTACGTCTATCAACACCTAAGTTCGGGTAGCTTAACAGAATTTAGAAAAATAACACCTTATCTCGATACTTTTACCACCGCTTCTGCTTTTGTAGCGATGTGGCTTATGGCAAACAAAAAAATAGAAAATTGGGTGTTTTGGATTTTAACCAATATCGTTTCTATACCTTTGTATTTTGTAAAAGGTTACGGTTTTACCGGAATTCAATACCTCATTTTTTTAATTTTAGCCATTTTAGGTTATAAAGCATGGAACACACACTTAAACAGTCGGAAAGCACTATTATAAAAATTGTTTTATTTGGGCCCGAAAGTACAGGAAAAACAACCCTTTCAGAACACTTAGCAATACATTACAATACCGTGTGGGTACCCGAATACGCTAGGCGCTATTTACAAAACAAATGGAATAATGAACGCAAAACATGTGAACGTGCCGACTTAATCCCAATTGCTAAAGGACAAATTCGCTTAGAAAACTATCTGACAACAAAAGTGGATAAGATTCTGATTTGTGATACCGATTTATTAGAAACTAAAGTCTATTCCGAAACTTACTACGGCGACTTTGTTGAACCGCTTTTAGAAAAATACGCCCTAGAAAACACTTACAATTTATACCTTTTAACTTATATTGACGTACCTTGGGAATTTGATGAATTGCGCGACCGTCCACATTTGCGTGAAGAAATGTTTGATGCTTTTAAAAATACCCTAGATAAATATAACCGACCTTATATTTTGCTTAAAGGCGATAAAAAAATGCGTTTTGAAACAGCTGTAAAGGCTATTGATAATTTGTTACTAAACAAGTCGCTTCGTTAAATTTTAAAAGTATTTCAAAGATGCTCACGGAATTATTAAGTGAATTAAAATTTAAAGCAACAAGAAGTAGTGGTGCTGGCGGTCAGCATGTTAATAAGGTTTCTTCTAAAATTGAATGCGTTTTTGACCTTGTGAACTCACAGGCGTTAACCGAAGATCAAAAACAATTACTACTCAAAAATAGTGCTTCAAGATTAACGAAAGACTTTAAACTCATCTTAACTTGCGATGAAAGTAGAAGCCAACATAAAAATAAAGAACTTGTTATTGAGCGCTTCTTGCAAATTATCAAAAAGGGATTGACCATACCCAAAAAAAGAACCCCTACAAAAATTGGCAAATCGGTGGTTGAAAAACGCAAAGAAAAAAAGAAAAAACAAGCTTATAAAAAAGCACTTCGCCAAAATCCTAAATTGGATTAAAAAATGATTACAAATTACGTTTGTCGCAAATATTTGACCTGCAAGGTTTTTAAACCTTGCAGGTCTTGTTGAAGAGTGCTATAAGGTTTCACTCTTAATCTGTATAATTTTCAAGACCACCATCAAAACCTTATAGAACTAATTGAAATCAAAAAGAAGCTTGAAGCAAAAAAATCATAAATGCAAATAATGTTTTAACGAAATGATTTTCAATATAATAGTCCCGAAGAGAAAAAATAATTCTGTTAGGGCGAAATATTTATTTATAAAAATCAAAAATTTATAATAGCTTTACCGTCTCTAAAAGGGGTGCTATCCCGATAATTATCGGGAGGCTGAGATTACACCCATTGAACCTGAACAGGTAATGCTGTTAAGGAAATGAAAAATCAAACTTCCCCTTTTTTATTTGTTTTATTAACCTGTTAAGAATTTATTCTTAACTTAAAATCATTGTTTAAACAGATGAAAAAGTTAATTATTTTAAGCGTTTTTTGTGGATTTTCGGTCTTTTCCCAAAATAATGACATCAAAAAAGACACGATTAAGTTAAATGAAGTCCTGGTAGAAGCCACACGTTTGAGCAAAAACGCCCCTTTTACCCAATCAAATTTATCAAAAAAAGACTTAAACAAGCGCAATTTAGGTCAAGACATTCCATTTTTGTTGAGGTATTTGCCAAATATTGTGGTTACTTCCGATGCCGGTGCTGGCGTGGGTTATACCGGAATTCGCGTACGCGGAAGCGATGCCACGCGTGTCAATGTAACTATTAATGGCATTCCATTTAACGACAGCGAATCACAAGGAACCTTTTGGGTTGACTTACCCGATTTTGCAAGTGTTACACAAAGCATTCAATTGCAACGTGGGGTAGGCACTTCAACCAATGGCGCGGGTGCTTTTGGCGCAAGTTTAAATCTGTTAACCGATGGCATTTCACAGCAAGCATCCGCCGAAATCAACAATTCTGTTGGCTCTTTTAACACCCATAAACACACCATTAAATTTAATTCGGGCTTATTAAACAATCATTTTGAAATGGCGGGAAGTCTTGGCATTATTAAATCGGATGGTTATGTTGACCGAGCTAGCTCCGATTTAAAATCGTATTACCTTTCAGCGACCTATGTAAACGAAAAAACCTTAATTAAGGCCTTGGCTTTTGGTGGACATGAAATTACTTATCAATCTTGGTATGGTATAGATGCGGCGACATTAAAAAGTAATCGAACATTCAACTTTGCAGGGGCGATTTATGATGACACTTGGAATGTTACCGATTTTTATAAAGACCAAGTCGATAATTATAAACAAGATCATTTTCAGTTGCACATCAATCACGCTTTTAATGATTTTTGGAGTGGCAACTTAGCGTTTCATTATACTAAAGGAGCGGGTTATTTTGAAGAATATCAGCAAGATCAAGTGGTGTCAGATTATGGCTTAACGCCGATAAATATTGGAGCAATTGAATTTGCAACAACTGATTTGGTTAGACGAAAATGGCTTGATAACGATTTTTACGGAGCAACTTTTTCATTAAAATACAATGATTTAAAAAAGGTGAAATTTATTTTTGGAGGTGCTTTAAATCACTATAAAGGAGAACATTTTGGGCGCATCATTTCAGGCGAATTTATTGCACGTGCCGATTTATTTAAAAACTACTATTTTAATTTGGGCGATAAAACCGATTTTAATACTTACAGTAAATTAGATTATCAAATTTCAGATAAAGTAAGCCTTTATGGCGACTTGCAAGTTCGGTTTTTGAATTATAAAATAGAGGGTGATGAAAACGGATTGGACATTAATATTAAAGATAATTTGACTTTTTTTAATCCTAAATTCGGACTGAATTTTAAAGTAAATAATTCGGTAAGCGCTTATTTTTCGTATGCCAAAGCGCATAAAGAACCTAACAGAACAGACTATGTTGAATCGGAAGTTTTTCCAAAACCTGAAAGTTTAGACGATTTTGAATTGGGCTATCGCTTAGAAACAAACGCCGCTAAGGTAAATGCAAATTTTTATTATATGTCTTATAAAGACCAATTGGTTTTAACAGGCGCTATTGACGATGTTGGAAATTTTATTCGCGCTAATAGTGGCAATAGTTATCGACTAGGTTTTGAAGCCGACGCCGTTATAAAATTAGATAAATCTTTTTTTTGGCAACCAAATTTTGCTTTTAGTAAAAATAAAAACCGCCATTTTTTGGATGAAAATGGACAAAATTTGGGCAATACCGACATTTCATTTTCACCAAATGTAGTTTTAGGAAATGCGTTGGTTTTTGAACCTTCAAAAGCTTTTTCGGTAGGAATTTTATCAAAACTTGTTGGGTCGCAATTTATGAGTAATAATGAGTTACCCGCTTCTAAACTACCGAGTTATTTTACTACCGATTTAAATTTTGCAATCAAATTATTTCCTAAAAACACCTTTAAAGAACTTAATATTAGTAGCTTAGTTAATAATATTTTCAATAAAAAGTATGTTTCTAATGGTTATTTGTGGGGCGTGGATCCTTATTATTTTCCGCAAGCAGGAATCAACTTTTTATTAGGATTGAATCTTAAATTTTAAACTAAAAAAATCCCAACATTTTTTAAGTGTTGGGATTTTTAATACTAATAATGGGGTTGTTATTGACTTCATTTAGTTGAAAATGACAGCCGAGGATTTATTTTTTTAAGGTATTTTTTCCGGTAATTGTATAAAGCGGACAAGAGCTAGTTAATACGGTAAACAATAAAATAGCGCCAACTGCATAAAGCACGTAGCCAGCCCAAATCGCTTCAATACCACCTTTATAAGCAAAATAAATGGCGATAGCGGCGATTAAAATTCTGATGACTTTGTCAATAGTTCCTACATTTTTTTTCATAATAATAATTTTTAAAAAGTTAGTAAATTTATTTTTCTAATGGCATTTTTTGTGCGCTCCAATTCAGCACACCACCTTTTAAATCGTAAAT
>PFPU01000125.1:2848-3388 GCA_002793215.1 Flavobacteriales bacterium CG_4_10_14_0_2_um_filter_35_18 | reverse complement strand
CTGGTTCTTGGAGAATGTAGAAAATGTAAAGAAAAAGCAATACATAATGTAAGTAATAAGATTTAAACAGATAACTTTCAAAAATAAACTTTAGAATATTCAATTAAATCAAATGTTAAACCTCATAGGCCGTAAATCAGAACTTTTCACCTTAGACATTCAGAACCATAAAGAAGAATTAAAAAAAATTATTTCAGCTTCAAGATTCTTAGTATTAGGTGGTGCTGGCTCTATTGGACAGGCAGTTACAAAGGAAATATTCAAGCGCAATCCTCTAAAGCTTCATGTGGTAGATATCAGCGAGAACAATATGGTGGAATTGGTACGGGATATCCGCAGTTCCTTTGGTTATATTGATGGCGATTTTCAAACTTTCGCATTGGATATTGGTTCGGCTGAGTATGATGCTTTTTGGAAAGCGGATGCACAATACGATTATGTGCTTAATCTTTCAGCCTTAAAGCATGTGCGTAGCGAAAAAGACCCTTACACTTTGATGCGCATGATTCAAACTAATATCTTTAACACCGATAAAACGCT
>PFPU01000125.1:0-2816 GCA_002793215.1 Flavobacteriales bacterium CG_4_10_14_0_2_um_filter_35_18 | reverse complement strand
TTTAACACCGATAAAACGCTTGAACAATGCATTCAAAATGGGGTTAAAAAGTATTTTTGCGTAAGTACTGATAAAGCAGCAAACCCTGTTAACATGATGGGTGCTTCCAAGCGTATTATGGAGCTATTTGTGAATCGGAGAAGTAAGGATATCAATGTTTCAATGGCCCGTTTTGCCAATGTAGCTTTCTCCGATGGTTCTCTTTTGCATGGCTTCGACCTACGCATTAAAAAACAGCAACCCATTGTTGCGCCCAATGATATCAAACGCTATTTTGTTATTCCTAAAGAATCGGGTGAGCTTTGCCTTTTGTCGTGCATCTTTGGTGAAAACCGCGACATCTTTTTCCCAAAATTAAGCGAAGAGCTCCATCTCATTACTTTCGCCGAAATCGCCGAAAAATACCTCAAGCAAATTGGTTACGAACCGTATATTTGCAAATCAGAAGAAGAAGCTAGAGCTTTTTTTAACAACAAACAACAAACATTTACCCTGAGCGAAGTTGAAGGGACGAACAACGAACAACGAACAACGAACCACAAACCCCAAATCCCAAACAAAAGATGGCCTTGCCTCTTCACTCAAAGTGACACCACGGGCGAAAAAGATTTTGAAGAGTTTTTTACTGAGCATGAAGTTTTGGATATGGAGCGTTTCAAGAATTTAGGGGTGATTAAGAATTCTTTAAACTTTAATGATGACAAACTTATAAAGTTTACTAAGAACATACATTTATTAAAGGATAATTTGAAATGGAATAAAGAAGAAATTGTTGATTTGTTTCATTATTTGATCCCTGATTTTGGACATAAAGAAATAGGTAAGTACCTAGACAGCAAAATGTAATCATGAAAAAGTTTAAAAATATTATTGATTTCATACGAGAGTTATATAGAACTCCAAAAGATTTCATACCGCTTCACGCCCCAGTATTTAGGGGCAACGAAAAGAAATACCTTGAAGAATGTATTGAGACTACTTTTGTAAGTTCTGTCGGTAAATTTGTTGACCGTTTCGAAGAGATGGTTGCGGAATATACAGGAGCCAAGAAAGCGATTGTTACCGTGAATGGAACAAACGCCTTACATCTTGCGCTGCTTTCAGTTGGTGTAACATTTGATTCTGAAGTGTTAACCCAACCCTTAACTTTTATTGCTACTGCCAATGCCATAGCTTATATTGGAGCTAAACCAGTATTTGTAGATGTTGATCTCGACACCATGGGAATGTCACCCAAAGCACTAAAAACCTGGCTCGAACAAAACACAGAACAACGAACAACAAACAACGAACAACGAACCTTTAATAAATCAACAGGCAAACGCATTTCTGCTATCGTTCCCATGCACACTTTTGGACACCCTTGTCGTATTGACGAGATTGCCGAAATATGTGAGGAATTCAACATTCCACTTGTTGAAGACGCGGCTGAATCTTTAGGCAGTTTTTATAAAGGAAAACATACAGGAAATTTTGGCAAAATAGGAGTGCTAAGTTTTAATGGCAATAAAACCATTACCACTGGCGGAGGTGGAATGTTATTAACTAATGATGAGGAATTAGGTAAACATCTAAAGCACATTACCACCCAAGCTAAAATA
The DNA here is from genome assembly GCA_002793215.1 of Flavobacteriales bacterium CG_4_10_14_0_2_um_filter_35_18. Taxonomy (GTDB): domain Bacteria; phylum Bacteroidota; class Bacteroidia; order Flavobacteriales; family Flavobacteriaceae; genus CG1-02-35-72. The sequence goes on along the minus strand of PFPU01000125.1, from coordinate 1,215 downwards.
CCACATCCTTGGGAATATGCACACGACTTTATTGGTTATAACTATCGAATGCCCAACTTAAATGCGGCTTTAGGCGTAGCTCAAATGGAAAAAATAGATGAAATTCTTGCTTCCAAACGCAAAATTGCGAATGCTTATACTGAATTTTTCAATAAAGGCGAACAACAAACACCAAACAACAAACAAGGAACAAGGAACAAGGAACAAGGAACAACAAACAACGATCAAATAAAACATATCACTGAACCCGTAAATTCCATTTCAAACTATTGGCTAAATGTTATACTTTTGTCAAACCGTAAAGAACGTGACAAATTCTTGAAGTTTTCAAATGATAATGGTGTGATGACGCGCCCAATATGGCAGTTGATGAATAAATTGGAAATGTTTAAGAATTGTGAATGTGGAGATTTGAGTAATGCAGAATGGTTGGAAGACAGAGTAGTTAATGTGCCGAGTAGTGTAATAGAATCACATGAATAGTAAAACATTAAAAAAAGTTATTCTGGTAGGTTATTCAGGACATGCAATAGTGGTTGCAGAAGCTTTATCATTATTAGGTTATAATATCATTGGATATATTGAAAAGCAAAAAACAGACAGTAATTTTCTTGAATTGGAATATTTGGGTTTTGAAAATGATGAAGGTTTATTGAAGTCAATAAAAGGGATTTCTGTATTTGTTGCCATTGGCGACAACCAGATTCGTGAAAATATTTGTATGCATTTTGAAGAACATGATTTCGATTTTATTACTGTAATTCACCCGAAATCCAATGTATCTCCGCATTGCGCTATTGGTACCGGCTCCTTGGTTTGTCAGGGGGTAAATATCAATCCGTTAGTTACAATTGGGAAGGGGGTAATTATTAACACTGGAGCAATAATTGAACATGAGTGTAAAATTGGCAAATTTTCTCATATTGCACCAGGAGCAGTATTAGCGGGTAATGTTGTTATTGGCAAATCTTGCTTTATTGGTGCTAATGCCGTTATTAAACAAGGGGTAACTATTGGTGATAATGTAGTTGTTGGTGCAGGAGCTATAGTGTTAAGAAACTTATTGAGTAATTCTATAGTTGTCGGAAACCCAGCTAAACCAATAAAAAAATGAGAAAGCATGTTCTTATCATAGCCGAAGCTGGAGTAAACCACAATGGCTCAATTAAAATGGCAAAGCAACTGATTGATGTTGCTACTGAAGCTGGAGCTGAT
>PFPU01000060.1 GCA_002793215.1 Flavobacteriales bacterium CG_4_10_14_0_2_um_filter_35_18 | reverse complement strand
CAAAACTCACAGACTCGTTATGGTTCTTGCCAATTTCGGATTGAAAATCTAAAACCCAATTTTGACTGAGTTTGTGAACCAATAGCAAATTGTGGATTTGGTTGAAATTTTGCTGACTTCCCGTGATTAAATTGGTATTATTTTTAGCCTTTGTAAATGTATAGGTAGTTGAATAATGCTGCAATCCGCGATTAAAATACAGGCTGTTTCGCAAACTGAATTGCAGTCCAATTACATCAACATTTGAAATATCAAAGGGATTTAAGTTAAATGAATTTCCGCTTTTTAACTTATTATTTTCTATTAAAATAAAAGATTGATTCACAAAATGAGAAAGCCAGTTTTTAACGCCTTTTTGCCACGAACTCGGATTGACCATGAGCGATTGGCTGAATTTATTAAGATTCGTTTTTAAAAAATTTATATTTGGTAAAAACAGGCGCACATAATTAGCTTGATCTTTAAAAACGGCTACTTCAAACTCATTTAACTCCTGAATGCCATTGTCATTATAGTCATTCCAAGTATAAAAACCTTGTCCGTTATCAACTTGAATGTAGGTAAACGCTTGCTGCGCCAAACTTCCTGAAGAAGTTTCATAAACCGTATTTAAGTTTAAGCCGTCATTAAATAATTTTTGAGCATATACCAAGCGCGCATTTAACGACACTTCATCGGCAAAAAATTGATTAGCTACCGTTCGGTAATTTGTGTAAAGGCTCAAATTTGCCTTGTTATTTTTGATAAGACGCGAATCAATAAAATAGGTTTTAGAGGTGCTCACTTTTTGCATTTTTTCGTTGTGCAAACTATCGGTTATCCGATAAGTCATTCCTAACTTTATAAAAACTTTTGTACTGTCGCCAAGTCCCCAAGTCAAACCAATATCTTTAAATTGATGACTTAAGGGCGAGCGCTTATTTGTGATAAAATCCTTTTGATTATTTGACTCAATGCTTATTTTTAAAGAAGTGTATACTTTATTAAACCTTTTAATGGCATTAGAATACCACTTAAAAAAGTCACCTTTTTGGCTATTTGATTCACTTGATAAATAGCTGGTTTCAAATTGCGTTTCAAAATTTTTAAAGTTAAACTGGCTTTCTAGGTGATGTTTAGTTCCCTTAAATTGCGTGCTAAATTTTAGTTGTTGAAATTGGTAATTAAAACGGGTGTTTTTATTGCTTAAAGACGTGCCAAAGTCAATTAAATTTTGTTTTCCATTTGCTGAAATTAAATTCCAATCTCTGGCAAATTCAACATTTTGATAGCGTTCAACCGATTTAAAATTAGTTGAATTGAATTCGTAATTTAACTTGGTGCTGAGTTGCCATTTTTTATCAATCCAAATTTGGTCGTACAAAATTTTTGTTGCCAACCCTTTATTATCGCCGTCTTGCAAGCTTGAAAAAAGGTTTTTATCAATATTGCTAAAAGCAAATTCGGAAACAATTTTTGATTTTTTATTGGGATTATAACTCGTTTTAAGCACGGCAACCTGTAATTTTTCGGGAGCTATTAAAGGCCTTACAGGACTGTAATCACCTTGTTTAATAGAATTTAACGGCGCTATATATTCAAAAACCCGTCCGTTGGTGGTGCTCTTGGTCAAAATGTAATCACCCTGATGATTGCCAACAAAGCTAAAAGTTACTTCAAATAATGAGTCAAGTGGATTATTTGACACCTCAAAAATAGCTTGACCATTCAAATCTGTTTTTTTGTACAATACTTTATTAACATCGTAAACCGCAGGCACAGCGCTTGGCACAACCATATTGGTTTGCAAATCGCCACTTTGTGCTAATATTGCTTGTTGTGCTGGGCTGATATTTAGTTGAACCGGCTGATTTTTAGCATCCTTTTCATTGTAAAAATAGCTTTCAAATGACAGTTTATCAGCTGAAAATCGGTAAGAGTCATAGGTTACAAAACGGGTATAATTGCGGTCGGTAAACTGATATTCAACCACTATACGCATATTGGCGTTAATTGGATAAGTGGTGTTAAAAGTGAGTTGCGCCGCGCCATAATCCATCACATAATCATTATTTTCACCGCGTTTTAAAGAAATGCCATTTACAAAAACCCGTTCGCTGCCGGCAACAATTAAAACAAAAGGTTGCCCCGAAGGGCCTGTGATGCGATAAGGACCTTGGTTTCCTTCTAAACCTGTAAATTTGAATTGAGCAAACTGACCTTTAACAACTGCTCCCGAAGTTTGGATGCTGCTTTTGCCCTTATTAATCATCGCATTTAAAGCCATTCCCGAAACTTTTTTGTCGAATTTTAAAAAGTGAGTATCGCTATTTGTCAAATCTATATCGCCTGCTTTTATACGCCAAGTATCGGTAAACAATTCAATAAAAACATTGTCGAATTCGTTTAAACGTTGGCTAAAAGCCCCCTGTTGCAAGGCAATATTATTATCGGAAATAGATGCACGCAAACTGAGGTCTTTTGATAATTTACCCGATAGTTGTAAATCAAAATTTGAAGCTAACCCCGCGTTTTGATTGGTGCCGATATTGATGGTTCGCGACAAACTACCACTCGAATTTAGGCCCTCGAAGGGCTTAAAATTATTCACCTTTTTAGCTTGCGTAAGCCGATAAGCCTTCGATAAATCGGAATCATCAGGCACAATTAATTTGGAATCAAATCTTTGATAAGTTTTGGTTAAAAAATCGGGTAATAAATCGTAAAACACATAGATATAAGTGTATTTTTTAGAATTTATAATCAATTCCGCTTTAGCGAAATCAACTTGATAATCTTTTTTAGGAATCAATTTTTTATCGGCATCTAAGATTTTAAAGTGAAATGGGCTAATGCTTATCTGTTCAAGGTAAATGGTATCTTTTACAAGATTTAATTCCGTTAATTTAGATAATGTTCCATCGACTTGCGCAAAGCTTGAGAAGCCAAAAAGAATGCCGATAAAAATTGCAAAATACTTCATCAAAATTAGTAACGAATAAACCCTTGAAATAGTTTAAAATAATTTGGTTTGGTAACTTTTATTTTCTAATTCAAGCAGGTATTTTTTTCGCCAAATACCACCTGCATAGCCAGTTAAATCACCATTTAAACCTATAATCCGATGACAGGGCACAACAATCCAAAGCGGGTTTTGAGCATTGGCGTGAGCAATGGCCCTAATGGCTTTTACATTTCCAAAACGCTGGGCTAATTCGCGGTAACTTAGGGTTGATCCATAAGGTATTTCTTGCAATAACTGCCCTATTTTTAACTGAAAATCCGTCCCTTTAGGATTTAATTTTAAATGAAATTCCTTTAATCCTTTGTAAAAATAATCCTGTAATTGTTGCACGGGTTCTTTTAAACTGTTTGGTATTGTTTGAGACCTTTCTTCAAAAACAAAATCACTTATGGTAACTGATTGCAATCCAATTAAATTGCCAACTAATTTAGCCGTACCTATGGGCGTTTTGCAATAGGCAGTTTCATTAAATTCCGAAGACATCTTTCGAATTTTGAGTAGTTATTTTAGCAATATCACCGATAGAAACCTGATAAATTTCGGCTAGTTTTTGTGCCACCAAAGTCAAATAGCTACTCTCATTTCGCTTGCCGCGATAAGGACTTGGTGCTAAATAAGGCGCATCGGTTTCTAAAACAAGGTCGTTCAACGGAATAGCCTTTAAAAACTGGTCTATTTTTCCATTTTTAAAGGTAACTACGCCTCCTATTCCGAGTTTCATTTGGTAGGAAACGGCTTTTTCGGCTTGAGCTAAAGTACCTGTAAAACAATGAAAAATTCCTCTTAAATCGGATGATTTTTCATCTTCAAGAATTTCAAAAACCTCATCAAAAGCCTCCCGACAATGGATGACAATGGGCAATTGATAGTGTTTTGCCCAATGGATTTGCGTTTTAAAAGCATCTTGTTGTGCTTTTAAAAAAGTCTTATCCCAAAACAAATCAATGCCAATTTCGCCAAGAGCAAAAAAAGTTCGTTGGTTTAAATAATTTTCAACAATAGCAAGCTCTTCTTTATAATTTTCTTTGACAGAAGTTGGATGTAAACCCATCATTAAAAACATGTTTTGATGGTTTTTTTCGAGCGCAAACATAAGCTTGTGATGATGGCTATCAATTGCGGGGATAAAAAAGCGATTGACGCCGGCATCAACAGCACGCTTAATAACAAGCGGGCGGTCTGCATCAAAATCGGAACTGTATAAATGGGTATGGGTATCGGTAAAAATCATAAACAAATATACGCTTTATCACATTTAATTTGGTTTATTATTTAACTTTGGCAATCTATAAAAATCAATAAACATGATTAAAATTTACCACAATCCGCGATGTAGCAAAAGCCGTGAAGGCCTTCAAATTTTGACCGATTTAGCATTTGAATTTGAAACCATTGATTATTTTAAAAACCCGCTCACAAAAACAGAACTCGGTAAAATTGTCAGACTTTTAGGGATTAAACCCGTTGACTTAGTTCGAAAAAATGAAGCCATCTGGAAAGAAAAATTTAAGTTTAAAGTTCTGACAGATGAGGCAATTTTACAAGCAATGACTGACTTTCCCAATCTAATTGAACGTCCGATTGTAATCAATAATGGCAAGGCTGTTATTGGCAGACCTCCCGAAATGATTAAAACCATTTTATAGAAAATGAAGCTTATTTAGCAATAAAAAAGAAGGCTGGTATATAAACCAGCCTTCTTTTTTGTGTTATTCTGTTAAAATAGTTTTATTTTTTTTTAGTGGCCCTACTTTCCTTCCATTGTTCAATCCAACTACCGGTTAACCAGTAAGGCACAACAAAAGTCAGTAAAAATAACATCAACCAAAATCCTGCCGTAAAAACAAAAAGAAAGATTAAGAGACCTAAAAATTGCTGAATTTCCATATAGATTCGTTTTGAGTATAATTTTTGCCAAAAGTAAATTATAATTTTCTATTATACAAAATTTTAAAGCATAAAAAAAGGTGGCAATCATACTTATTTTGAAAACTATTTTCCATTTTGTTTTAACATAGCTTTAACTATAAGCCCTCTAAACCTTCTTATTTTTACGCCGTCTTAAAACAATTAAATTAATCTACAAAACAAATGAACTATTTTTTTAGTACCCTATTAATTATAAGCAGTTTAAATATTTTTAGTCAACAAAGTCCAAACTTACAAAACGTTACCTTAAAGGGTAAAATTATTGAAAAGGAAACCCAACAAGTTTTAGAATATGCAACCGTAGTTTTAAAAGATTTAAGAACAAAGAAACTTTCGGGTGGCATCACCAATGCCGAAGGTTTGTTTTCATTTGAAGTCAGCACAGGGCTCTATGAAATAAGTTTTGAATTCATCGGATTTAAAAAAATGGTTTTGTCAAACCAAAAAATAAATGCCAATCGCGATTTTGGCATCATCAATCTTCATGCCGACACCGAAAATTTGAATGAAGTAGAAATTATTGCCGAAAAAAGTACGGTAGAAATTAAACTCGATAAAAAAATCTATAACGTCGGTAAAGATATGACCGTAAAAGGTGGTACCGCAACCGATGTGCTCGAAAATGTGCCATCGGTTACAGTAGATCAGGATGGCACCATCAGTTTAAGAGGTAATGATAATGTTACCATTTTAATCAATGGCAAACCCTCTGGATTAGTGGGTTTAAACGGCACTAATGCTCTTAAACAATTACCCGCCGAAGCCATTGAAAAAGTTGAAGTGGTTACGAGTCCGTCGGCTAGATATCAAGCAGAAGGAACCGGTGGCATTCTCAACATTATTTTAAGACGCAGTAAAATTTCTGGATTTAATGGTTCCTCGCAACTCACTCTAGGAAATCCAGACCGATTTGGTGTAAATGCTAACCTAAACTATAGAACCAGCAAATTTAACCTCTTTACCAATTCGAGTTATGATTACCGAGATTCTCCGGGTAAATCTTCTATCCGACAAGAAAATTTAGCCAATTTTGGCGGTGAACATTTTTTAAACGAAAACCGTTTATCAGCTCGTATCAATAGAAATGTCAATTCATTAGTTGGTTTAGAATATTATTTTTCTGAGACTAGTTCTATTGTTGGCTCTATTTTATACAGCTCCTCTAAAGATGATAATAACACCTCCAACACTTCTGATAAATTATTTGAAAACAGAACCTTATCTGCAAGTTCTTTTAGAAACAACAATATAAAACAAGATGAAAATACCACTGAATACGCCTTAAATTATACTAAAAATTTTAAGAAAGCCGATCATAAATTAACACTTGATTTCAAGCTAGAAAACAGCACAGAATTATCAGATGGATTCACACTTGAAACCAATACCGTTCCTAACAATGCTATTATTGCACAAGAATTTCAATTAACCGATAATTATCAACGCAGCTTGTTGCTTCAGGGCGACTATGTTTTACCTTTAAAAAAAGACGGGCGATTTGAATTTGGTTTTAGAAGTGATTTTAATAAAACGATAACTGATTTTGAGATTGATACCTTAAATGCTTTTGGCATCCGCGTAAGCGATGCAAATTTTAGCAACATTTTACATTACGGCGAAAACATTCATGCTGTTTATTCACAATACGGAACAAAATTTGATAAACTCTCTTTTTTAATGGGATTGCGGCTGGAGATTTCGGATATCAATATTGATTTAATTACCACCCATGAAAATTTTGATAAAAACTATACCAAACTCTTCCCTACTTTAAACTTTAACTATGAACTAAACGATAGAGAAAGTTTTACACTTGGCTATAACCGACGTATACGCCGACCGCGGTCGCGTTTTATAAATCCTTTTCCATCGCGTTCAAGCGCAACAAATCTATTTTCGGGAAATCCTGATATTAATCCAGCTTATACCAGTGCCTATGAATTGGGATATATGAACCGCATGAAAAAGTTAACTGTAAACAGTTCTATTTATTACAACCATTCAACGGATAATTTTACCTTTGTAACCGAAGAAACAGGCGATTTTACTGATGAGGGCATTCCTATCATCATAAGAATGCCAATCAATTTAGCCACCGAAAGTCGCTATGGATTTGAACTCGGATTAAATTACAATCCCCTAAAAATTTGGCGCATCAATTCTAGCTTTAACTTGTTTAAATCACAAACCAGAGGCGATTTTAATGGACGCAATTTTGACGCCGACAACACCAGCTGGTTTACACGATTTAGTTCTAAATTAACGCTGCCTAAAGCGATTGATTTTCAAACTACTTTCTTTTATATGGGTCCATCTAAAACGGCACAAAGCACTAACAACGGAATGTTTATGGCTAATTTAGCCTTTAGTAAAGATGTGATGAAAGAAAAGGGAACGCTCACCTTGAATGTATCCGATTTATTAAATTCCAGCAAACGAAAGGGCACAAGTTTTACACCAACAACCTTTTCAAGAAGCGAGTTTCAGTTTAGACAACGCAGTGTAAATTTGGCCTTTAGCTATCGTTTTAATCAAAAGAAAAAACGTCAACCTCAACCACAAAGAGGTGATGAAAACATGGGCGAAGACTTTGGCGGATAAAACTGATATTTCTCATAGTTGCGTTAAGGCTATTTTGTAACTTTGTGGGTAATTTTTTAAAATAGATAAATCATGAAATACAGAGTAGAACACGACACCATTGGTGAAGTTCAAGTTCCCGAAAATAGATTTTGGGGTGCCCAAACCGAACGTTCACGCAACAATTTTAAAATAGGAACACCCGCTTCAATGCCTAAAGAAATAATTTTAGGATTTGCTTATCTTAAAAAGGCTGCTGCCTATGCCAATTGTGATTTAGGTGTTTTGCCTCAAAATAAAAGAGATGCCATTTCTCGCGTTTGCGATGAAATTTTAGACGGCACCCTCTTTGATGAATTTCCATTGGTTATTTGGCAAACCGGCTCAGGCACTCAAAGCAACATGAACTGCAACGAAGTTATTGCCAATAAAGCGCATGTAAATAACGGCGGCAAACTAACCGATGCTCAAAAAATAATTCATCCCAACGATGATGTTAACAAATCACAATCGTCAAATGACACTTTTCCAACAGGCATGCACATTGCAGCCTATAAAAAAGTTGTTGAAGTTACCATTCCGGGAGTTACTGCTTTACGCGATAGTTTATTGCAAAAAAGCAAAGATTTTGCTACGGTTGTAAAAATTGGTCGCACCCACTTAATGGATGCCACGCCACTGACTTTGGGTCAAGAATTTTCGGGTTATGCTTCTCAATTAACACATGGGTTGAAAGCGCTAAACAATACTTTAGAACATTTGTCAGAACTTGCCCTTGGCGGAACTGCAGTTGGAACCGGAATAAACACGCCTAAAGGTTATGATGTTTTGGTTGCAAAATATATAGCCGATTTTTCGGGTATGCCATTCAAAACAGCCGAAAACAAATATGAAGCGCTGGCTGCTCACGATGCTATTGTAGAAACGCATGGTGCCTTGAAACAAATTGCCGTTTCAATGATGAAAATTGCCAATGATATTCGCCTATTAGCTTCTGGCCCTCGCTCTGGTATTGGTGAAATCAACATCCCCGCCAACGAACCCGGCTCTTCAATTATGCCCGGAAAAGTTAACCCTACGCAAGCCGAAGCAATGACTATGGTTGCTGCTCAAGTTATGGGTAATGATGTTGCCATCACTTTTGCCGGTGCAACAGGTCATTTTGAGTTAAATGTTTTTAAACCCGTTATGGCCGTCAATATTTTACAATCGGCACAATTAATTGGCGATGCTTGCCAATCGTTTACCGAACATTGTGTGAATGGCATCGAACCTAATTATGCCAGAATAAAGGAATTACTTAACAATTCACTGATGTTAGTTACGGCTTTGAATCCTAAAATTGGCTATGAAAAAGCCGCAAAAATTGCCAAAACTGCTCACAAAAACGGAACTACCTTAAAACAAGAAGCCCTAAACTTAGGGTTCTTAACTGCCGAAGAATTTGACGCTTGGGTAAAACCTGAGGATATGGTGGGAAGTCTAAAATAAGTATGGAAGAACATAAAAAGTTTATTAAGGCTGCTGTTGAAGCAGCCTTAAAAGGCATGCAAAACAACGAAGGCGGTCCATTTGGATGTGTTATTGTTAAAGATGGAAAAATAATAGGCACTGGAAACAACAGAGTTACTTCAACCAATGACCCAACAGCACATGCCGAAGTTACTGCTATTAGAGAAGCTTGTAAAAATTTGAAAACGTTCCAACTAACAGGTTGTATACTTTACACATCCTGCGAACCTTGCCCAATGTGCCTCGGTGCTATTTATTGGGCGCGACCCGATAAGGTTTTTTATGGCTGTACCAAATCAGATGCGGCACACATTGGTTTTGATGATGATTTTATATACAATGAAATTGAATTGCCTATAGATAAACGCACTATTCCATTTGAAGAATGCTATAGAGCACTTGCACTCGAACCCTTTAAAGTTTGGGAAGCTAAAGATGATAAAATTAAGTATTAAAAAGAGATTAGATTTAGAATCATCTAAGCCTAAATAAGGTTTGTCAAATTTTAAATCTGTAATTCTAAACTCCCAAATACCGTTCTTTAATAACATCTAAATGATGTAATTGATGTCCGGCTATTACATAGCCAATGGCTCTCACACTCATATTGTTGCCGTTAGCTAAGCCCTGATTTTTTAGAATATCAGCACTAAAGTTTTTAAAAAGCATTTTAGAACATTTGCGAACGACTTTAAATTCAGCCAGTAGCTCATCAAAATCTTTAGCCTCACAAAAAGAATGCGCCACATAATGGTTTTCATCAAATCCGGCTAAGTCGGTTTTGTCAAAACGCGCAAAGCGCAAAGCGCGATAACAAAAAATTCGCTCGGCATCTATGAGGTGTTGAAGAATTTCCTTTATAGACCATTTGCCTTCGTCATAACGAAATTCCTGTTGCGATTTTGTTAAGTATTGAAGCCTATCTACGGCAATCTTTTCAGCGTAATCTAACAATTCTAAAATGTTTTTGTTTTGAGCTAAAACCGCATCGATATAGGGTTGGTAAAACGGATTGTATTCGTTTGCATTGAGCTTTTCCATTGTTTTTTTGAAAGTAAATTTAGAAATT
>PFPU01000120.1 GCA_002793215.1 Flavobacteriales bacterium CG_4_10_14_0_2_um_filter_35_18 | reverse complement strand
GATAAGCGCGAAAATGAAGGGCTTCTCCATCATCATATTGCTCAACGCTAAAATTTAATGAAATGGGTATTTTTTTTATTGAATCACATTGTTGTTGTGTGAGGATTTTTTGTGTAACCAAATTTTGCAAAACCAAATCGCGTCGCTCTTTTGAACGTACCGGATGTAATTTAGGGTTATAGGTGCTGGTAGCTTTTAAAAGTCCTACCAAAACAGCTGATTGCTCATAATTTAGCTGACGTGGTTTAATTTTAAAATAGGTTTTTGCCGCGGTTCCAATTCCGTAAGCATTGTTACCAAAATCTACTGTGTTAAAATACATGGTAAGTATTTCATTCTTAGAATAAAATATTTCAATTTTTACTGCCGAAGTCCATTCTTTGGTTTTCATTATTAATAACTTAACACCAGGAATGTATCCAAAAAGGCCTCTTGAATATTGTCCACGTGTTTTATACATATTTTTTACAAGCTGCTGGGTGAGTGTGCTTGCGCCACGGGCATTGCCGTGCATCATATCTTTTAGGGCTGCAAAAACACCTTTAACATCAATTCCGTGATGTTGGTAAAATCGTTTATCTTCGGTGGCTATCAATGTTTTAATAATTATTGGCGAAAGCTCTTCAAATTTGACAGACATACGGTTTTCACGAAAATATTTTCCGATCACTTTGCCATCATCGCTAATAATTACAGAAGCATTGCTCTGTTTAGGATGGCTTATAGCATAAACGCTTGGTGACTTGCCAAAAAGCCATAAAAAATTGATATCGACAAGAAATAAAAATAGCATAAACAAGACAAAACTTGTAATCGCTACATTTCCTATTTTGCGATACCAAACAAGGCCTTGGTAGCGTTGCATTCGGGTTTTACGCCACTCAAAAAACTTGCCCAACCAAAATTTGATTAGGGTAATAAAAATGAGCGTTTGTATTAGGATATATCCCCAAATTTTAGATAATATAACTTTAAATTTAGCCATCTTATAATTCTAATTATGCCGGCAAAAATAATGCAAAAGATTAACAAGGTCGAAAATTAATAGCTTTTATAATTTGTCAAAATTTAGAATGCCATTATTTTTTATTCTAAAACTTCATAAACTGCTTAATCCACTTTAGTTTAAAAGCGGTATGTGGATAATATTTTAAAGGTAATTCTAGCCAAGTGGGTTTGTCGAGAACACTTTTATAATGGGTAAAGCATTTAAAGCCGGTTTCACCGTGATAAGCGCCCATGCCGCTAGAACCTACGCCACCAAAGGGTAATTTAGTATTGGTAATGTGCATAACGGCATCGTTTATTGCCCCACCGCCAAATGAAATGGCATTTAAAATTTCTTTTTTATAGGATTGGTTATTGGTAAACACATAACACGACAAGGGTTTTGCTAAACTGTTTACTTTATCAATGGCATTTTTTAAGGTGTCATAAGCTATAACCGGAAGAATGGGTCCAAAAATTTCTTCTTGCATCACGGCGTCTTCAAAAGTAACATTTTGTAAAAGGGTAGGTTCAATATACCGATTTTCAACCTCTATTTTTCCACCAAAGAAGATTTTTTTTGGGTCGAGCAATTGTTTTAGGCGCGTCACATTTCGGTCATTGATAATCTGAACATAATTGTCATTTTTTAATGAAAATTGTTCTTTTAAAATTTCGGCTTTAGCCAAGGTTAAAAATTCTTTTGCAATTGATTGATGAACCAAAATATAATCGGGAGCGATGCAAGTTTGCCCGGCATTTAAAAATTTTGCCCAAATTAGACGCTTTACCGCCATTTTTAAGTGGCAATCTTCGGTGATAAAAGCAGGACTTTTTCCGCCCAATTCTAAAGTTACGGGGGTGAGGTTTTTGGCTGCTGCTTGATAGACAATTTTGCCCACTTGTGTGCTTCCGGTAAAGAAAATTTTATCGAATTTTTGATTGAGCAATTCAGTTGTTTCGCTAACGCCGCCTTCAATAACTTTAAGGTAATTAGCATCAAAATTTTCATTGATTAATTTTGCCATTAACGCACTCGTACCTTTTGACAGCTCACTTGGTTTTATAATCACAGTATTTCCTGCGGCTATGGCAGCAACCACGGGCGCTAAGGTTAATTGATAAGGATAATTCCAAGCGCCAATAACCAAGCAAACACCTAAAGGCTCGGGAATAATATAGCTTTTTGCAGGAAAATTGAGAAAATTTGTACCGACTCTCTTAGCGCTTCCCCAAGTTTTAAGATGCTGGCATGCCTCTTTAAGATCGTGATAAACTAAAGCCAGTTCGCTTGTAAAAGTCTCGAATGCCGATTTTTTAAAATCCTTATAAATTACGTCGTAAAGCGCTTGTTCATTAGCTTTTATAATTTGTTCTAATTTTTTTAATTGTTCTAAACGAAAAACCAGATTTTTAGTGGTATGCGTATTGAAAAACTGACGTTGATTCATCACAATTTGATACATAATTCACAAGTATTTAAAGGTTAAAGATACTTTAAAAGTGGGAAAAAATTAGCGGTTTTTTTGGCTGAGTTTTTTTGCCTGATAAAAAAAGAAATAAGCCAATGCAATTAAAAAGACAAAAGGCAATAATTCGCCAATAAAAAGGCCAATTGCATAGTTGTTATCGGGAGCCGATTTTAATTTCTTTTCAATAGCAACTTGCTGTAAAAATGCGCCAATAAAAGCAAATTTAACTAACATGGCGATTTGAATTTTTTAAGCGCTTGTTTGGTTTCATCTGATAAAGCCAACTTTCCGCTAATGGCGGCGCGTTCAAGCAATAAAATTTGCCAGTGAGAGGTGTTTTGCCAAAAGACTTTTTTTAGCTCAACTAAAGCCAAGATGTGATAAGTTGATAGGTTTTTAGTAAAAGTAACTAATGCAGCATCTAAGGCTTTTAAAGTAGGAAAAACTTCGGCATATAAGCCCTTTTCTTTCGCCCAATGTGCACTTTTCCAAGTTGTTGCCAATAAGCAAAGTTCGCTAAAAGCAGCTAAGCCTATCTTGCGAGAAACGGCAGGTTCAATAACAAAAGGACCGATGCCAATACTTAGTTCTGATAGTTTTATAGAGGCACTTTCGGTTGCAAAAGTAAAATCGCAAGCCGCAATTATTCCAACACCCCCACCAACAGCCTTGCCTTGAATGCGTCCGATTATTAATTTTGAACACAAACGCATCGCGTTAAGCAAATGGGCAAAACCAGAAAAAAAGGCAATACTTTCTTCTTGATTTTTAAGGGCTAAAAGTTCATCAAAAGAAGCGCCAGCACAAAAAGTTTTAGCACCACCACTTTGTAAAATAATAATTTTAACTTCTGCATTTTTATCTAATAACTGAATGGTGTTGATAAGTTTATGTAATAAAACACTTGGAAGGGCGTTGCTTTGATGATGGCTAAATTGCAGATTGGCGATTCCATTTTTTATGCTAAGGTCAAGGCTTCCATCAATCATTGTTAGGGATTTAAATCATCTAAACTGGCGTTATAAGTGCTCACATCTTTATTGATAATGCGCATTAAACCTTGTAAAACCTTGCCTGGGCCGACTTCAATAAATTCGGTACCGCCATCTTTTATCATTTGCTGAATGGTTTGACTCCAGCGGACAGGGGCGGTTAATTGAAGGATTAAATTCTTTTTTATTTCACTAGGATTGGTAATAGCACTAGCAGTAACATTTTGATAAATAGGGCATATAGGTTTTAAAAAAGTGGTATTTTCAATAGCCGATGCCAATTCTTCGCGTGCGGGTTCCATTAAAGGCGAATGAAAAGCGCCACCAACTTTTAAAACTAAGGCGCGACGCGCACCGCGTGCAGTCAGGGCTTCGCAGGCTTTATTTATAGCGTCAATTTCTCCTGAAATTACCAATTGCCCTGGGCAGTTATAGTTTGCAGCGACCACAATGCCATCAATTTCGGCACAGGTTTTTTCAACGGTTTTATCATCTAATCCTAAAACAGCCGCCATTGTTGAGGGTTTTAATTCGCAGGCTTTTTGCATCGCTAAAGCGCGTTGGTAAACCAAACGCAATCCGTCTTCAAGAGTCAGGGTTTTATTAGCAACTAAAGCCGAAAATTCACCAAGTGAATGACCAGCAACCATTTCTGGTTTAAAATAGGGACCCAAAACACGCGCTAATACTACAGAATGTAAAAAAATGGCGGGTTGTGTAACCTTGGTTTGTTTTAAATCTTCTAAGGAACCTTCAAACATGATTTCGGTTAATGGAAACTCTAAAATGCTATTGGCTTTTTCGAATAGTTCTTGAGCTAAAACGGAGTTTTCGTATAAATCGAAACCCATACCGACTTGCTGAGAGCCTTGCCCCGGAAATAAATATGCTTTCATTAATTTGGTTTAATATGTCGCAAAAATAGAAAAATCTTTAGATTATATTCTTTTTTATATTTTTTGATGTTTCAATTTAAAATCAGCATCACAGATGTGTTTTAGTTTCACCAAAGATACTTAATGTCAACTACTTTAATTGGTCTTTATTTATGAAACAAAATTTTTAAGGTAAAGGATTGTGTTTTTGAATTAAATATTAAAATTCACTTCATCGGGAGGTGTTAAGTTGTTGATTTTGTGATGGAATATTTTTGGCAATAAACTCAAGCCATAAAGATAAGAAGCGTTCATCCAGCCAAAACCCTCGCGAGTAATGTATTTAAAGTTGGTTCCCACATTGCCATATTCGGCAAAAACCTTATGACTAGCCAAAACAACGTCGTATTTTTCGGGAATTGTTCCGTTATAATTCACGGCGTTTTTGGTAATCATCCATAACCAGCGATACATTATTGCGTAAGCTTCTTGTTTTAGGTTGTAATTGAGCAAGCCTTTCCACAGCAACATTTGATGAGGAGCCCAACCATTTGGGTAATCCCATTGTCGGGAAAGCCCGTTAACAGAAAAGGCCTCTTCCGATTCTTTTGTGCTACCGGCAACGCCTCCTAAAAAAGTCATTTTTGAAAGATTGGATTTAATCATTTGGCTGGCTCTTTCGGGAGTTACCATTTTGGCCCAAAGTGGCAATAATCCAATTGGTGAGTCAAAGGCTTTTTGGGTTTTGGTAACAAAATTATAGTCGTAATAGATTTTAGCTTCTTCATTCCATAAGTAGCGGTTCATTAATTCTTTGCGGATTGTGGCTTTGTTTAGCCAATAAGCTTCGTTTAAAATCCGCTTATCGGATAAAACGAAAGAATCGTTGAAATAGGTTTTAATAAAAAAGGCAAAGTCTAATTCGTATTGATATAAAAAAGTATTGAGATCGGCTGGATTTAAATGTGCACAATCGCCTTCAATGCGATAGGACGTATCGTGCCCACTTTCGCGCACAGAGCGGTCGTGCACAAAATAAGCGTCGAGTTCGGCATTTGTGATTTCACGTTTGTAGTATTTTTTTTCAAAGGCTTGAACCGTCATTTTTGCCTTTTTAGCAAAAGGGGCTAAAAGGGCGTGATAATGCCCGGGTTCAGTTTCGGGCGTAATGCCAATACCTTCGGCTAAATAGCGATTTAGACCATTATTGGTTAAGCGTTTACCTTTTTGCATCCAAACGGTTTCATATTCTTTTATGGCTGTTTTTAGATGCGATGCCAACCAATTTATATCGTTATTTTTAGGGTCTTTTTCGAGTAATTCTCTAATTAAAGCGGTATAAAAAGGTGGTTGTGTTCGCGAGAGGTAGTAGGTGCGGTTGGCGTTTAAAATTTTGCCGTAATGTTCAATTTCATATTGAAAATTATCAGCCATAGCTTTTGCCAGTAAGGCTTTATCAGATAGCAATAAACCGATGGATTCAAAATAACTATCCCAGCCGTACATTTCGTTAAATCGTCCACCCGGCACAACAAAAGGAACGCCACTAACCACGCCATTTTTTTCTTCCAGTTTAAGGCTTAAAATGCCGGGTTTGTCGTTTAAAGAGTTTACGTAATTTGGGCTTATGGTTTTGGGGAGTTTGATAACCTTAAGACTTGAGGTTTCAATTTCTTTAAAATAGCGATAGGCTTTAGCATCTGTATAGGGCACGTAAATTCTGTGGACTGATGAAGCTGATTTTTCGTCAAACAGAATTGTTTTTAAATTCTCAATGTCAATACGGCGTGTAAGCCCATCCCAGTAATGGTTTTTAATCATATTGGTAAACCGTTCGACCGGTTTTTGGGTGATGTTATCTGTATTGATAATAACGCTTTCACAATTTCTTTCTTGGGCTAAAACAAGCTCCTGCAAAAGATTGGAAAGGTGATAAGTGCCTTTTACGGTAAAGGTTTTTAGGGTTTGCGTGTCTTTGATAATAAACAATTTTGGACCTTTATCTTCGATGGTAATTTTAGAATCACCATCGGTATCTTCCTGATTTAGTAAATTATTTAAAGTTGTTTTGATATTAACTTTTAACTGCATTTTTTTTAATGGTTTTATGAAATAATTGTAGGGCAATAAGCAGTAAAAGCATCGGAATTAAAGAAAAATAAAAGGCGGTTTGTCCACTAAAATAGTCAAAAACGTGACCCGTAATTATGGAACCGGTTGTGCCGCCTAAAGCTGAAAAAACAACAATTAAACCAGACATTGAGCCGTGCATGTGTTTAGGCAGTGAACTCAAAATAACCGAATTGATGGCCGGATAAATAGGTGCTAAAAAGAGTCCCATAATTGGAAACAAGTAGGCCACAAAAGGCGCTTTAAACCAAGTCATATTTTCGCTGACAGGAATATTTTGGGTTAAGGGTAAAACAATTAAAACGATAGAGCCAGCCATTATAATACAAAAACTTACCACATATATCCAATGAATTTTTTTTAAGGCAAAACCAGATATAAATCGGCCAATAGCTATGGCACCTGCGAGTACAGCTCCCGCCTGAATACCCATACTGGCAGGGACTTTTAAAATGCTTTGGTAAAATGTAGGCGTCCAAGTTTGAAAACTTTGTTCAATTAAAACATATAAAAAGACGCATAAAATAAAAATTAAAACCAAGGGTAATGCAACCATTTTTAGCATTTCAATAAAATCTTCACGCAAGGGACGGTCAGATATTTTAGCTTCATGTTCATCGAGTTTTGCAAAGGAAAGAAACAAGAGTGCAAGCATGCTCAAAACTCCTAAAATATAATAAACATTGAGCCATTGTTCAGATTTTGGATTGGCATCATCTATAAATAAACTAAACAACACGTTGCCCGATAAAACCCCAACCATAAAAAAGCCTTCTAATAAGCTCATAAAGCTAGAATGTTCTTTTTCATTGGCAGTAACCAATCCTATGGTGGCAAATACGCTTACTTTAATTAAAGCAAAAGAGACGCCAACCATAAAAAATTGGACTTTAAAAAACCAAAAATTATCGGCAAAAGGCATAACAAATGATGAGATAATAACCAATATTAAGGCGATAATCATTGATTTTTTATAACCAATTTTAGGAATAAAAGAGGCGAGTAAAAACGAAAATATGGCAATGGGTAAATCTTTAAAACCCTCTAAAATGCTGGCGGCCGATTTGGTGATTTCAAAATTGCGTTGCACTTGTAAAATAACGGTTCCAACGCTGTTTAACAAAATGGCAAACACAAAATAATTGAGAAAAAGTGAAATTTTGATACCCAGATTTTTCATAAGAAGCGGTTTTTTGCAACTAGGAGGTTTGTTTCTAATTGAGCTTAAGTTTTCAAATGTAAAAAATAATTTGGGTTTTGTGATATAAACTAAAAGTTAGGCAAGGTTTAAATTGTTTATGAGAGCTACGGTTTAACGTTGAAATAGGCATTAGAAGTTTCGAAAACGGTTTTGTAAAACAGCAGACTTTAAATTTTATAAAAACAATCGAGCGCTATTTGCGCTTTTAGCCAAAATCAGGCACAATTTAAATGCCATAAAAAAAATATAAAACCATTGAAATTTTATAAAACTATTAGTTTGAGTATCTTTGAAACGAATCTAAATTAACAGTTTGAAAAAGAGAATCCTTTACACCATTATTTTTATTATCTCCATTTTTGGATTGCTAATTATTCAATATCAATACTTAACCATTGGTTTAAACCTAGCAAAGGTGCAGTTTAATCAAAATATTGGAAAATCAGTAAAAGACATACAATTAGATTTAAGCACAAAAAATCAGCTTACCTTTTTAGTAGGTAAAGCCATAACCAACGACGACACCTATTTTAAAGCCAATTTGGATAGCGTAAGGGAAGCTTCCAGTTATTTTCTCAAAGATTTTTTAGAGTCTAAGCTTTTAGAAAACGGCATTAAAACCGAATTTTCGTATAAACTTTATGTAAAAGACACCACGCTTTATATAAATTCTGCCAATTTTATGGATCAAAGAGCTAAATTAAAAAAATACCCTGTTCAGTTAAGGGGCTATTTGCCGGCACTAATTCATAAAAATATCATTCTAGAATTGCAGTTTACTAAAATAAACGACTATTTTTTGTTGCAACTCAGTGGACTCACCATTCCGAGTCTTATTTTTATAACGGCAATTATTTTAGTGGTTATTTGGGTTTTAAGATCTTTTTATTGGCAACAACGCATCATTACTAGAACCAACGATTTTATCAACAATTTGACACACGAACTTAAAACACCTGTTTTTTCAATTGGGTTGGCAACAAAAATGCTTCAACAAAAACAAGATGAAGAGAGCAAAACCTATTTAGAAATTATTAAAAATCAAAATGACAGACTAAAAGAACACATCGAAAAAGTGCTCCAATTAGCAAATTTAGACAACCACAATCAAGATATAACGCTAACAGAAACCGATTTTTATCCCTATCTCAATAAGTTGTGTAATGAGTTTAAGCAGTTGGCAACAATGGAAATGGTTGCTTTTAATTTTGAAATAAAGGCCAAAAAATTAATGTTAAGATGCGATGCGATGCATCTGTCAAATGCTATAAATAACTTGCTAGATAATGCCAAAAAATACCACAAAGAATCATCCAAAATTAGCCTCCTCGCAGAAATAAAGAATAAAAAATTACACATTAGCGTGAACGATAATGGTATTGGCATTGAAAAGAAAGACCAAAAAAATGTCTTTAAAAAGCATTTCAGGGTATCTTTCGGTAATTTATATACGGTAAAAGGCTATGGATTAGGTTTATATTATGTAAAAAAAATTATTACCTTGCATAAAGGAAGCATAGACTTAGAAAGTAAAATTAACGAGGGAACTAAAATCACCCTAAGCATTCCAATCCTAATTTAAATGATAGAAAAATACAAATTGCTTTTGGTTGAAGATGATGAAGCTTTGGGATACCTTTTAACCGAGTATCTCAAAATGAATAATTTTATGGTTTTATGGACTAAAAACGGAAAGGATGCCTTAGAAATACTTTTAAAAAATAAATTTGATTTATGTATTTTAGATGTGATGATGCCCGACATGGATGGCTATAGCTTAGCTGAACAAATTAACCAAAACAAAATTGCCATACCCTTTTTATTCCTTACCGCGCGCTCATTAAAGATTGATGTTTTAAAGGGTTTTTCACTAGGAGCCGTTGACTATATTAGAAAACCCATTGATGAAGAGGAATTAGTGGTAAGATTAAATAGCCTGCTCGGAATTTTAAAAAAAACCAAACAAAATGTCGAAAAGGTGTTTAAAATTGGTGCATACAGTTATGCTCCTTTAAATTATGAACTTAAAATTAATGATGAAAAACGGCAGTTAACCGAAAGAGAGAGTGAACTGCTTTTATACCTTTTAAAAAATAAAAACAACATTAGCCGTCACAAAGATATTTTAGAAAAACTTTGGGGAAAATATGATTATTTTAATCAAAAAAGTTTGAATGTTTTTATTACGCGTTTGCGAAAATACTTGTCAAAAGATACGACTATAAAAATAGAAAACATCCACAATCAGGGGTTTATACTCACCATTGCCGATGAATAGGATTGATTATATTTTCGCTGCTTGACTTAAAATAAGCTTCAATTTTTGAATTTATCTCATTAGGTTTTTTAATCTACTGAATAAAGCAAAATAATATATCGATATTCGCTATAAAATTCTTAAAAACCGCCATTTAAATTTAAGAATAAATCAATTAAAATTTTCACAATCATCGAAAACGGTTTCGTGTATTAGAAGGCATCAAATATCATCTAATATAGATGTTAAATTTTATATAATCAAGCAATTAAGAGCAAATCACCCCTAAAACAATTAACCTATTATTAATACCGTATTAACTTTTTATTAATAAATCTACCACAGACATTGTACAAATTATTTTTTTGTATCTATATTTGCTAAGCGGTTAAGGTGATTTCTTAGAGAGCGAGAAATTATTAGACGGCAAACAATTTAACCTATTTTAATCTTTATTAATACACTAAAATTTGTAAAACATGAAAAA